>JBJTMC010000016.1:0-4096 GCA_046063325.1 Novosphingobium sp. | reverse complement strand
GGCGCGCAGCTGATCCAGCGAGGGCATCGAGGCGAGCGCCTTGACACCTTCGGGGGTCAGAACCTGCGTACCCATCGAACCACCAACGATCTCGATCTTGTCGTTGGTCTTGGCGAACTCGACGACGGCCTTGGCCGCCGCGACCGGATCTTCCGAGGAAGCCAGCGCCGTCGGCCCGGTGAGGAATTCACCGAGGCCAGCGTAGTTCGTGTCCACAATGGCAAGCTTGGCAAGACGGTTCTTCGCAACCTTGTAAGTCGCGCCCGCATCGCGGATCTTCGTGCGCAGATCGGTGGACTGGGCCACCGTCAGCCCCAGGTTGCGGGTGATGACCACCACGCCAGCCTGGTTGAAGACCGCATTAAGCGAGGCGACCGATTCGGCTTTCTGCGAACGATCCATGCCTAACTCCTTCACAAATGACCGCTTGGGGATGCTCCCCGCGCGGCCGGCTACGTTTGTCCGCGGCGCTTGCGCACCACGGGCGGGTCCGTGCGATGGGGAAGGAGGGCGCGGGTAAAACGCCAGGCCGGGCCCATGCAAAGGCAGGGGCCGGAAATTGCTCTGTCCCCGTCTAGGCTGCGAATTAAGGGGGAAGCCCCCAGCAGCTGTCTCGGACGGATGACGCGGGCGCGAAGCCTGCGTCGGGGCGGGCCAATAGCGGGAACGGCGCGAGAGTCAAGGCGGAGGGCCGGCAACGCGATCTTAACCATAAGCTGCGATCCGGGTGGCCATGACCGGCCTTTCCACTTCGCAACCGCCGCGCTGGCTGACACCGGCCCGACTTGACCGCATCGAACAGGTCGCGATCCTGATCCTCTGGGTGTTCCTGGTCGAGCGGGTGTGGGACAGCGCCAATCCGCTCGCCCCGCTGCTGCTGATTGCGGAAACCACGGTAATGTTCTTCGTGCTGATCCGCCGTCCGACCCAGGCGATTTCGGTGCGGATGGGCGATTGGCTGATGGCCGCCGCCGCCACCGCCGCGCCGATGCTGGTCGTGCCGGGACCGAACCCCTGGCCGACCCTGGCGCCGCTGGGGATCACGCTGGTGCTGTTCGGCAATCTCTTCCAGGTCTGGGCCAAGTTCAGCCTGCGGCGCAGCTTCGGGGTCGCCCCGGCCAATCGCGGGGTCAAGGTCGGCGGGCCTTACCGGTTCGTGCGCCACCCGATGTACGCGGGCTATTTCGCCACCCATGTCGGGATCATGCTGCTGATGCCCTCGCTGTTCAACCTGACGCTCTATGTCCTGTGCTGGTGGTGCCAGATCCTGCGCCTGCTGGCCGAAGAGCGCATCCTGGGGGAGGATCCGGCCTATACCGCCTTCGCCAAGACCACCCGCTGGCGGCTGCTTCCCGGCGTGTTCTGAATTTCCGCCCTATGGGGGGACAAAAGGGCCGCGCTTCTTGTTTGGAAGCGCGGCCCTCTTGCCTTGCGGGGTCGATCTATTCGGGCAGGTAGCCCAGCAGATCGCCCGGCTGGCATTCCAGCACCTGGCAGATCGCCTCCAGCGTGGAAAAGCGGATCGCCTTGGCCTTGCCGGTCTTGAGGATCGAGAGGTTGGCGAGGGTGATATCGACCCGTTCCGCCAGTTCGGTCAGGGTCATCCGCTTCTGGTGAAGCAGGTCGTCGAGCTTGACGGTGATCGGCATCACACGGTTCCTTCCAGCTCTTCGCGCATCCGGGTCCCTTCGCGGAACACGCGGGCAAGGATGAACAGGATCAGGGCGAGCAGTACGCCGGTGAAGTCGTGCTCGGCACCGGTGTGGACCTTCTCGCTCATGCTTTCGAACCAGTGCAGCACCGAAACCAGCGGGATCGCGGCGAGGTTCACGGCCACCACGATCCAGCCCATCGCGCTGAGGCGGCTGGCGTTGGCCGGGATGAAGGGATCGCCCGCGCCGACGGTGCCGACGATCCGGTAAAGGTGGCGGAAGAAGAAAAATCCGAGCGCGGCGCAGAAGGCAACGATGGCGACGATCGCCACCAGTGCCCAGACCGCCTCAAGCGGCAGGCCGTTGGCGGCAAGCTCGGCTTCGACCTTGCCGCGAAACAGCAGGATCACCGGTCCGACGATCGCAGTGCCAAGGGTGGCCAGCGCCAATGCGCCCATGATGACGATCAGGATGATCCGCGCGGCGGCGAGCAGCGGGTCGCGGGGTTTGGGCAATGCAGCCATGGTTGTGGTTCCCTCTGTTGGTGGATGGTTCGAGGGCGATCAGGCCAGTTCGGTCACGACAAGCGTGGCCGGCGATGCCGCCACGGCCGGAACCGCATAGGTCTGGGCAAGCAGCAGGACGGTGAGCAGCGCCGCAGAAAAAGCGGCGAACGGGCGGTAGGCAGTCTTGGTCATGATTGTTCTCCGATATGGTTGATATCGACAATCAATAAATCGAGTCGGACATATTGTCAATCGATAATATCGAAAAACGATATAAGCGACATCGAATCTCGAAAAGGACGCGTTTCCGCGCTCCGGCCGCGGCCAAAAGCGGTGCGCCGGTTTGACAATCCTGCACCCCATACCTATATGCGCCCCTCGCTCGGAGCGTCGAGCAAGCGCGGCCCATGCGCGGGGGCCGGGCCAGGAAGGACGCTCCGGACATTCCATCTGACGCGAAAGGCTGCTGGCCGCTTCCAATTCGGGGCGATGCCGTGCGGCCTTTTTGTCGTCCGGTGGAACGCCATCGCCGCGCGTGGCAGAATTCATCGTCGGTATCTCTCCGACACAGCAGCGAAGAGGCAAGACCCTCCCATGGCCAAGAAGGCTCTCTCCCCGATGCCTGGCGCCCGCGCCAGCGCCAAGAAGCGTATCCGCAAGATCTTCGGCGACATTCACGAAGTGGTGAAGATGCCGAACCTGATCGAGGTTCAGCGCGAATCGTATGAGCAGTTCCTGCGCTCCGATCCGGCGGTGGGCTATGTCTCGGGGCTGGAAAAGACCCTGCGCTCGGTCTTCCCGATCCGCGACTTTGCGGGGACCAGCGAGCTGGACTTCGTTCACTACGAGCTGGAAGACCCCAAGTACGACACCACCGAGTGCCGCCAGCGCGGAATCACCTATGCCGCGCCGATGAAGGTCACGCTGCGCCTGATCGTGTTCGAGGTCGACGCCGAAACCGAAACCCGTTCGGTCCTCGATATCAAGGAGCAGGACGTCTACATGGGCGACATGCCCCTGATGACGGAGAACGGCACCTTCATCATCAACGGCACCGAACGCGTGATCGTTTCGCAGATGCACCGCTCGCCGGGCGTGCTGTTCGACCATGACCGCGGCAAGACCCACTCCAGCGGCAAGTACCTGTTTGCCGCGCGCGTGATCCCCTATCGCGGTTCGTGGCTCGATTTCGAATTCGACGCCAAGGACATCGTCAACGTCCGTATCGACCGCAAGCGCAAGCTGCCGGTCACCGCGCTGCTCCATGCGCTGGGCCTGAACTCGGAAGAAATCCTCGATTACTTCTACGACAAGGTGCTGTGGAAGCGCGGCGAAGGCGGCTGGCGCCTGCCCTACCAGGCCGAACAGTGGCGTGGTTCCAAGCCGGCCTTCGACATTGTCGATGCCCGGAGCGGCGAAGTCATCTTCGCTGCCGGCACCAAGATCAGCCCGCGCGCCGCCAACAAGGCCGAAAAGGATGGCCTTGCCGAGCTGCTGATCCCGACCGAGGAAATCTTCGGGCGCTATTCAGCCAAGGATCTGATCGACGAAAAGACCGGCCGCATCTGGATCGAAGCCGGCGACGAAGTCAGCCCGGAAAATCTCGAAGCGCTCGACAAGGCCGGGATCGACCAGCTTGAGCTGCTCGACATCGATCACGTCTCGACCGGTCCGTGGATCCGCAACACGCTGAAGGCCGACAAGAGCGAAGACCGCGACCACGCGCTGGCCGACATCTACCGCGTCATGCGCCCCGGCGAACCGCCGACGCGCGAAACCGCCGAAGCGCTGTTCGAAGGCCTGTTCTTCGATGGCGACCGCTACGACCTGTCGGCGGTGGGCCGCGTCAAGCTCAACATGCGCCTCGGCCTGAACGCCGAAGACACCCTCACCACCCTGCGCAGCGAAGATATTCTCGCCGTCGTCAAGGAACTGGTG
>JBJTMC010000104.1:0-25683 GCA_046063325.1 Novosphingobium sp. | reverse complement strand
CGTCGACAAGATCATCGACGGCGATGTCACGCTGATCTTCAACACCACCGAGGGCTGGCAGAGCCTGAAGGATTCGCAATCGATCCGCGGTTCGGCCCTGACCACCAGGGTTCCCTACTATACCACCGCGGCGGCCTCGCTTGCGGCGACGGAGGCGATTGCTGCACTGCGGCACGCAAAGCTTGAAGTGCGATCGTTGCAGGATTATTATAGTCACTGATCAATCGCGCCTCCCCCAAATCGCGACTGGCCGGACCCCGTAGCCGCTGACGGCACGGGACAGGGTTCTAGTCGCTGCGGAGGGGTGCGACAGGAGGAAGAGGGAAGATGGCGAGTGTCGAAAAGCTGCCGATGCTGGCGGAAGGCTATGAACGCTTGATTGCCGAGTTGAAGGCGCTGCGCGAAGAGCGCCCGTTGATCGTTGACGCGATCGAAGAGGCGCGCGCGCACGGGGACCTTTCCGAAAACGCCGAGTACCACGCCGCCAAGGAACGGCAGGGGCAGGTCGAAGCCACGATCGCCGATTTGGAGGACAAGGTCAGCCGGTCGCAGATCGTCGATCCGGCCAGTCTTTCGGGTGACCGGATCATCTTCGGCGCGACCGTGACCTTGCTCGACGATGACGACAAGCCGGTACGCTATCAGATCGTCGGGCCTTACGAGGCCGATGCCAAGGTCGGGCGGATCAGCTATGCCTCGCCGCTGGGCAAGGCGCTGATCGGACGGCGCGTGGAGGACGAGATCGAGGTATCGGTCCCGGCCGGCGACCGCTTCTACGTGGTCGAGCGGATCGAGTTCGTCTGACGCGAAAAGGCCCCGGAAATCCGGGGCCTTGTTCGTTCTGGGGCTGCGATCAGCGCTTCAGCATATCGGGCTGGAGCAGGCGGTGCAGATGCACCACCACGTATTTCATTTCCGCATCGTCCACCGTGCGCTGCGCCGCGCTGCGCCAGGCTTCTTCGGCGCTGGCATAGTCGGCATAGACCCCGACATAGTCCATCGCATCAAGGTCAACGAATTCAAGGTGCTGCGGGTCCTTGACGCGCCCGCCGATTACTAGGTGCAGTTTCTGCTCGCTCATGGCCTGGTCCTGGGGAGGGATGATCGGCGCGCATATATAGCGCCGCCCCCGTTAGGCAAGTGCGACCTTGGTCCAAGGTAAGGTTACTTGCGCAGGCGCGCGGCGAAACGGATCGTCTCTCCCGCCAGGCGAACCCCGGTGCTGCGCGCGTTCTTGCCGGCATGGCCCGCGCGGCGGCGCAAAGGGGCGGTGCCTTCATCGATCCGGTTCAAGCCCTCGCGCGCGCCATCGCTGGCTGCGTTGCGGGCGCTGCGGCTTAGCGTCAAAGCCAGTTCGGCGCCGATTCCGGCCAGGCCGATCGCCCGCTTGCCGATCCCGGATCCGAACCGCTTTGGCAGCAGAGCGCCGAGCAGCAAGCCTGCGCCGACGCCAGCGGCAACAGTGAGCAGGGGATGGTCGGCCGCAAGGCCGCGCAGGTCTTCGCGCGGGGCGGTGGGTGCAGGCGGCGTGCGGCCTGAGGGCGGCGCGGCCAGTGCGGTGCTTTCGCGGGTCAGCCGTTCTTGCGATTGGGCAATGCGGGCCTTGATCCGGTCCTGCTTGTCTTCACTCTGGCTCACGCGTCGGGCTCCTCTTGATTTTCGCCTTGAGCACTACCGGATTGATCCTGAACCGGGCCTTGCCCCCGCAAACGCCGGACCGCGCGGAGCAAGGGCGCACGAAAGGTCCACAGCGCCAGCGCGCCAAGCGAGGCGGCGATGATGCCCTTGCTTTCCTTTGCCACGTCGATCGCCTGGTCGAGCGCGTCGAACGCCTTTTCCTGCGCTTCATCCTTGATTCGTCCGCCGATCGAGCGGGCCGAAAGATCGGCCTTGACCCGGGCAAGCCGCTTGTCGAACAGGCCGCGCGCGGCGCTGCGGTTGTGGCGGTCTTCGGCAAGCCGCTGTTCGACGTCGCTCATTGGCCGGGGCCTTCATCGGCGATCTGCGCAGCAGCCCGTTTCCAGCGCAACGAGGCAGTCCAGGCGCACAGCAGCGCGCATGCCAGCAGCGCCAAGACCATCACCGCGGTCGCGCCCAGCGCGCCCAGAACCGGCACCAGGGCCAGGACCAGACCGAAGACCAGGGCCAAAAGCGCCAGGAACACCAGCGCTAGCGCCAAGGCTCCCCAACCCGCGATACTCTTGGCCGTCTGTCCGGCCAGCAGCGCCCGCGACTTGTGATAGGCCAATTCCGCCTCAACCAGGGTGCGGCCGTCTTCGGCCAGTTGGCGCACATCGGCGATCAGCGAGCGAACGGTCGCATCTTCGGAAACCGGCTCGGGCGTGTTGTCGGCCATCGGTGAAGGTCAGGCGCGATCAGGCCTCGTTCGAACCGCCGCGGAACAGGCGCGAGACCAGGAAACCCGCAACCGCGGCAATGCCCAGGGCCAAGGCCGGGCTCTTGCGGACGAATTCCTTGGCGTCATCGCCCAGTTCGTTGATGTCCTTGGCTTCGATCTTGGCTGCGGTTTCCTGCATCGATCGGGCAGCGGTGCGGGCATAGTCGCCATATTTCACGCCAAGCTTTTCATCGATCGTATCGGCGTTGTCGGCCACGATCTTGCCCAGGCTCGCGATCGCATCGCTGGTCTTGGCCTTGCCTTCCTTGGCCAGTTCCCCCGCGCGATCCTTGGCCTGGCCGGCCATGTCCTTGGCTTCGCCCACCCAATCGCCGCTGCGGGCGGCAAGCTGTTCCTTGTAAGCACCGGCCTTGGCCTGGGCATCGTGGCTCAGCTTCTGGGCGCGGCTTTGCGCCTCGCTGGCAAGCACCTGCGCGCCGGCCTTGGCTTCCTCGATCGCCTTGGCGAACTTGGCCCTGGCCTCTGTGGTGCCCGAAGCGGCAGCCGCCTTGGCGGGGGCCTTTTTCGCGGCGGCCGGCTTTTTGGCGGCGGGCTTCTTGGCGGCGGTGGTCTTGACGGTTGCGTCGCTGGTCTTGGCCATGGGTGATTCCCTTTCTTCCGCCCGGTCGGGCCACTAATTCGTATGTGGTAGCGCTCCGGCGCGTTGGCAAGCTCCCACTATGCTGCAATGCAACTTGCCTGCCAAGGCTTCGCTGCTAAGGAGCCAGCCAAGTGCCTGACAGGAGAGTGCTGCGCCATGACCGCGATCATTGACATCCACGCCCGTGAAATCCTCGATAGCCGTGGCAATCCCACGGTCGAAGTCGACGTTCTGCTTGAAGATGGCTCGTTCGGCCGCGCTGCCGTGCCCTCGGGCGCATCGACCGGCGCGCATGAGGCGGTGGAGCTGCGCGACGGCGACAAGAAGCGCTATCTGGGCAAGGGCGTGCTGAATGCCGTCAAGGCCGTCAATACCGAGATCAGCGATTGCCTGCTGGGCTTCGACGCCGAGGACCAGCGCGATGTCGACGCCCGGATGATCGAGCTGGACGGGACCGAGAACAAGGCCCGGCTTGGCGCCAACGCGATCCTCGGCACCTCGCTGGCGGTTGCCAAGGCGGCGTCGGCGGCGCGCGGCCTTCCGCTCTATTCCTATGTCGGCGGGGTATCCGCCCACGTGCTGCCGGTGCCGATGATGAACATCATCAACGGCGGCGAACATGCCGACAACCCGATCGACTTCCAGGAATTCATGATCATGCCGGTCGGCGCCCCGACGCTGGCCGAAGCCGTGCGGTGGGGTTCGGAAGTCTTTCACACGCTGAAGAAGGGCCTCCACGAAAAAGGTCTGGCCACCGCGGTTGGCGACGAAGGTGGGTTCGCTCCGAACCTGTCCAGCACCCGCGCCGCGCTCGATTTCATCA
The DNA here is from genome assembly GCA_046063325.1 of Novosphingobium sp. Classification (GTDB taxonomy): domain Bacteria; phylum Pseudomonadota; class Alphaproteobacteria; order Sphingomonadales; family Sphingomonadaceae; genus Novosphingobium. The sequence continues at coordinate 21,861 of JBJTMC010000104.1, read as the reverse complement.
TGGAATCGATCGGCAAGGCGGGCTTCCAGGCCGGGAGCGAGATCAAGCTGGCGCTCGACTGCGCCGCGACCGAATTCTTCAGGAACGGCAAGTACGAAATCAGCGGCGAAGGGCTCTCGCTCTCGCCGGTTGAGATGGCCGACTACCTCGCCGCGCTGTGTGCCGACTATCCGATCGTCTCGATCGAGGACGGCATGGGCGAAGACGATTTCGAAGGCTGGAAAGCAATCACCGACAAGATCGGCAACAAGGTCCAGCTGGTCGGTGACGATCTGTTCGTGACCAATCCCAAGCGCCTGACCATGGGGATCGAAAAGGGTCTGGCCAATTCGTTGCTGGTCAAGGTCAATCAGATCGGCTCGCTGTCGGAAACGCTCGACGCGGTCAGCATCGCAAACCGCAACGGCTACACCGCGGTCATGTCGCACCGTTCGGGCGAGACCGAGGATTCGACCATCGCCGACCTGGCGGTCGCCACCAACTGCGGCCAGATCAAGACCGGCTCGCTCGCCCGCTCGGACCGGCTGGCCAAGTACAACCAGCTGATCCGCATCGAGGAAGAGCTGGGCGATGCTGCGCATTATGCCGGGGCGGGGGCGTTCGGCCGCCTCGCCTAATCCCATTGCCAGTGCCTCTGTTGTCGTTTAACCGTTCGCTTAAACGACAACAGAGAGGACCGGATGGGCGCTTTACCGACGCATCCCGATGCCATTGATCCGGACTGGTTGGCCGAGCGGCTGCGCGCTGCCGGGTTGTTGCCGGTTGGCAAGGTCACCGGGATCCGCTGGCAGGCGATCGGAACTGGCCAGGTCGGGGATTCGGCGCGTTTCCACCTAACCTATGACCGTGAAGGCGCCGGACCGGCGACGGTGGCGGGAAAGTTTCCGGCCGCCGACGCGATGAGCCGCGGCACGGCTGCAGCCTTCGGGCTCTATGCCAAGGAAGTCGGCTTCTACCGCGAGATCGTTCAGCACCTGGGTGTGCGGACGCCCGGTGTTGTTGCTGCCGAAATCGCCGACGACGGGGTCGATTTCGTCCTGATCTTCGAAGACCTCGGCCCGGCGCGCGGAGGCAACCAGCTGGCCTCGTGCTCGGCCGCCGATGCCCGCGCCGGGATCCGTCAGGCCGCGGCAATCCACGCCCCCAGCTGGGGCAACACAGCGCTGACCGAACTGGACATGCTGAGGCCGAAGGACGGCACGGTGGATCAGATCAAGGCGCTCTACGGCAATGCTCAGGCAATTTTTCGCGAGCGTTACGCCGATAGCCTTGAGCCGGAATACATGGCGATCTGCGAAGAGCTTAATGAAAGCCGCGAGGATTGGTTTGGCCGGGAAGGCGGTCCCCGCTCGATCGTCCACGGTGATTTCCGGCTCGACAACATGCTGTTCGACATCAAGGGCGGGGCCGAAGAAATCGCCGTGCTTGATTGGCAGACCGTCGCCGCGGGCAATCCGCTGACCGATATCGGCTATTTCCTGGGCACCGGGATCGGCGAGAAACTGCGCCGCACCCACGAAGACGAACTGCTCGATCTCTACTGCGCCGAAATGACGGTGCGCGGCGTGCCGCTGACCCGCGATGCGATCTGGGATGACTACGTGGTCGGGGCGATCCACGGCATTTCGACCGCGGTATTCAGCGCCGCCTATGTCGAGCGCACACCGCGCGGCGATGAAAACTTCCTCTCGATGGCCCGTGGTGGCTGCGGCCTGGCGCTGCAACACGGCAGCCTCGCCAAACTGAAGGGTTGATCCGATGCTGACCAAGGGTGACGATTTTCCGCTGCACCAGACCCCGGAACCGGTGGCCTATGCCGGAACCGACCGGAACTTCTACGATCGCTACTTCTTCAACGGCTATGCCCCGGATGGTTCGGGCTTCTTTGCCGTTGCCTTCGGGATCTACCCGCACCTCAACGTCGCGGACGCCCACTTTTCGACGATCCGCGACGGGGTGCAATACAACTTGCACGCCAGCCGCGAGCTGGGGATGGAACGGCTTGACCTGCAAGTCGGGCCGATCCGGATCGAGATCGTCGAGCCGCTTCGGGTGCTTCGCTTCACCGTCGATGGAGAAGGGCTCAAGGCCGACCTGACCTTTACCGGCCGCGCCTTTCCGATCGAGGAGCCGCGCTTCATCCACCGGATCGGGCCGCGCACCTTCATGGACTATACCCGGCTGACCCAGAACGGGCACTACACCGGCTGGATCGAGGTGGACGGCGTGCGCGTTGCCTGCGCGCCCGGGACCGCGGGCACCCGCGATCGCAGCTGGGGGGTGCGCCCGGTCGGCGCGCGCGACGAACAGCCGCACGGCACCGGGGTGGTTCCCGGATTCTTCTGGCAATGGACCCCGATCAATTTTGCGGACCGCAGCGTGTTCTTCCACGTCAACGCCGATGCCAAGGGCAACAAGTGGAACACCCGCGCGGTTGTCGCGCCCGATGGCGCCGATGCCTCCGGCCTGATCGACACCGACGGCGAAATGGAATCGCCGATGGCCAGCGGCACGCGCTGGCCAGAGAAGGGCAGGCTGGTGATCGACGGGCCGGACGGGCCGGAAACCCTGACCTTCGAGCCGGTCGGCCGGTTCCAGATGCGCGGGATCGGCTACACCTCGCCCAAGTGGAACCACGGCTTGTGGCACGGCGCACTTGCGGTGGAGCGGGAGGATTTCGGCCTGCTGCAGTGCGATCCCGGCAGCATGGACAATTACCACGTCCAGCTGCCATGCAGGATCGTCAGCGACAAACACGGCGAAGGCTTTGGCGTGTTTGAGCAGCTGATCATTGGTCCGTACCAACCTTACGGCCTCAAGGAGTTCATGGACCTTGGCTGAGACACCACGCATTTCGCGCCTGACCCTGGCATCGACGGTCGCGCTGGGGCTGACGGCCGGACTGCTCAGCGGCTGGTTGGCGATCACCGGCGGGATGGGCGGGCAAAGCTATGCGGGCTGGTACGGCAGCTCGGTCACCGGCTCCGCCGATGCGGGGCCTTGGCAACGGGCGCGGGTGGCGGTGAGCGGGCTGCTGGCGCTCAACAAGAGCCAGGCGATCTATTTCACCCGCAAGACCGACGATGCGGGAGAACGCCTGCGCGAGGAATGCCGCTATCGGGTTTCCGGTGGGGCGCTCCCCGGGCGCTGGTGGTCGGTAACGGTCTATGCTGCCGACAACTATCTGCCGCTCAACGACGACGATGCGCTGTCGTTCGATGCGACCGAGGCAACACCAGACGCGGCCGGCCAATGGTCCGCAATCCTTGCCCCGACCCGGCCAGAGGGCGGGGCCTGGGCTTCGACCCGCAAGGCCGACGATTTCGACATTACCCTGCGAATATACCAGCCCAGCGCCGCGGCGCAGGCAGACTTTGGCTCGATCCCGATGCCCAGGGTGACCAGGCTCGATTGTGGAGGCAAGGCATGAACCGCCCGATAAAGCTTGCGCTGCTGTTCGGCGCGGCGGTCGCGCTCGGCCATGCCGTACTGGTCCTTGGCACTCCGCATTTCCTGATGAACGTGGCGATGAAGCGCGTTTCGAACGATGGCAAGGCGATCAACCAATTCGTCTTCGGCCCTCGGACCACGCAGAATTCGCGCAATGTCGTGCGGCCTTCGCCGGATCTTGCCTATTCGACCTGTGCCTATGATCTGGCCGCGGGGCCGCTGCTGGTTGAAGCCGCACCGTCGCCGAACGGCGGCTATGTCTCGATCTCGGTCTTCGCTGCAAACACCGACAATATCGCGGTGTTCGACACCAGTCAGTCTCCGCAGGGAATTCGTTTTGTGCTGGCACGTACCGGACAAAAGACCCCGGCGGGTGAAAGGGTGGTGCTATCGCCGTCCGACCGGGGAATTGTGCTCGATCGCCGTCTGGCCCCCAATCAAGAGCTGTTCGCCGCGGCGGATCAGGCCCGCCGCGGCGACACGTGCGCTCCGATCGGACGCTGAACCCGCTTACTTGAGCAGGGTCACGTGCCCGGTCTTGGTGTGCTTCATCTGCCCGCCAGTGAAGGTCATGGTCACCATGCCGCCGCCGCACTGAAGCCCCGACTGGCATTTTTCGCCAAAGGTCGCGCCCCGGGTCTGCTTGGCCGAGGTTGGAGTCATGCTCAGCCGTGAAGGCATCGAGTTGACGGTGTTGATCCCGCTCCTGGCGTAGGATGCCGCGGCTGCCCCGCTGCCGCCTTTGGTGCAAACCACGCTGACGCTGCTGACGGCATAAACTTCATCGCCATGCGAAACGGTCGCATTGTCGATATGGCCCGACGCACAGACTGCGGCATATTCCATGGGGATTTTTTGGAAGGTGAACGAAAGCCCATAGACCTCGTCCTGCGTGGCGGCAAAGGCCAGGTCGGCCATACCATCGCCATCGACGTCACCGGTCGCGACGTTGACTTGACCGCCCGCTCCGCCGCCGGCGCTGCGTCCGCCCTTGTTGGTTGCAACATCCCAACCGCCGCGCGGGGTGGTCTTTGCACCGGTCGCATCATCGGTGACTGCGGTTTTCCCAAGCGAAGCCTTGCTTGGCGATTCGCGCAGCGACTGGCTGTTCTGGCTGGCCTGGATTGTGACCGGCTCGTGCTGACGCTTGCCGGTCGCCATGCCGCTCGCAGCTTCGCGGCCGCTTGAACAGGCGCCTGCGTTGCAAACCCCGAACGACCAGCTCTCGACTTCAATTGGCGCGACGGCTTCGCCCTTCACGCCATCGATCTGCAGCAGATAGTCGGACGAAGCCAAGGCCGGTGTCGCGGCAAGCATGGCCGCGATGGCTACGAATGTTGAGGTTGTGTGTTTCATTTACCCCGCTCCCTTGTTGATCGGGGCAAGCTGCGCCGTCCCGACTGAACGGGTGATGGGCGCGCCGTTGTGCGAGAGCAAGCTTTCTTAACCGGCCGCGTTGAGCGCCGCGAGGTCCTCCGGTTCGAGCGTCAGCGAGACCGCACGAAGCAGGGGGGCAAGCTGATCGACCCGGGAAACGCTGGCGATCGGCGCGGTCAGGCCCGGCTGGGCCAGCAGCCAGGCGACCGCGATCTCGGCATGGGCCGCGCCGGTCTTCGCGGCGATGGCATCCAGCACCGGAAGGACCTTTGCGCCGTTGTCCGCATAGCGGGCCAAGTCGCGGCCGCGCGGGTAGCGCTCAAAATCCTCTTTCGTCCGGTACTTGCCGGTCAGATAGCCGCTGGCGAGACCGTAATAAGGCAGAAAGGCGACGCCCTCTGCCGCGCACAGCGCCTTCATTTCGGGCCCGAACTGATCGCGCTGGACCAGGTTGTATTCGTTCTGCAGCGCGCCGTAGGGCGCGGCGCCAACCGCCTTCGCCGCGGCGATCGCTGCGGCAAGGCGCGCGAAAGTGAAGTTCGATGCGCCCGCCTCGCGCAGTTTGCCCGCCTTGCGCAAGGCTTCAAAGCCTGCCGCTACCTCGTCCTGCGGCGTTTCGGCATCATCGCGGTGCGCATAGAACAGATCGATGTAGTCGGTCCGCAGCCGTTCGAGCGACTGGTCAAGGTGCTTCTCGAGTCGCGCGGGAGCAAGGCCGCCAGCTTCTTCCATGACATTGGTCTTGGTCGCGATCCGCATGGCGGCGCGCACCCCGCGGCTTTCCAGCCACTTGCCGATCACCGTCTCGCTTTCCCCGCCGCTGTGGCCCGGGACCCAGAAGGAATAGCATTCGGCCGTGTCGATCATGCGTCCGCCTGCCTCGTAAAAGGCATCCAGGATCGCAAAACTGGTGTCTTCGTTCGCGGTCCAGCCAAAGACGTTTCCGCCCAGGACCAGTGGAATGCCGGCGACGGAAGGGTGGTCGGTCATGGCAGTTTCCTTGCTCAGTCGCCCTTGAACACGGGCTTGCGCTTTTCAAGAAAGGCGTTGACCGCCTCGGCATTGTCCTTGGTGGCGTGAGCCACGGCCTGCATTGCCGCCGACATTTCCAGCACCTGCCCGATGCTCATCGACTGGGCGTCCCAGATCAGCCGCTTGGCCATGCGCACCGCGAACGAGGGATTGCAGGCGATCCGCGCCGCCATCTTGCGCGCGGCATCCATCAGATCGGCATCCGGCACGACCTGGTTGACCAGCCCGATCTTGAGAGCTTCGGCCGCGTCGATCGTCTCGCCAGTCAGGGTCAGTTCGGCGGCCTTGGAAAAGCCGACGATCCGCTGGATCAGCCAGGCCCCGCCGTCACCGGGAATGATCCCCAGCTTGACGAAGCTTTCGGCGAACTTGGCGCTTTCCCCGGCTACGCGCAGATCGCACATGCAGGCCAGGTCCAGCCCCGCGCCGATCGCCGGACCGTTGACCGCCGCAATCACCGGAACCTCCAGTGCGGCGAAGGCCAGCGGAAGACGCTGGATCCCGCTCTTGTAATTGCGGCGGGTCCGCGCCGGGAGGCTGGCATTGAGACCGCCCGAATCCGGCTTCATCGCCTTGAGATTGCCTCCGGCCGAGAACGCCGCACCGGCTCCGGTGAGGATCGCGACCCGGACCTTGGGATCGTCTTCCATCTTCGCAAGGGTATCGAGCAAGGCTTCGATCAGGTCGAGGTCCGAGATCGGGTTGCGCAATTCAGGCCGGTTCAGGGTAATCGTGGCGATGCCATCGGCATCAAGCGAATAGAGGACGGGGCTGTCCATGGCTGTGTACTCCAGTGTGTCAGGGTTTGGCCGTGGCTTTGGCACGCGCCGCGCGGAGCGACAACAACCATGTCAGGGCAAGCCCGGCGAACAAGGCCGCCGCGGTGGTCAGCCAGGGATCGGTGTTGTTGATGTAGCCGCTGCGCAATACCGCCATGTGCACGGCGTAGAGCGGGAAGGAAATCATTCCGGAAAGTGTTGCCCAGCGCGGCGCGCCGCGCAGGCGCAGCCCACCGGCCATCAGCAACGGACAGACCACCAGTGTAAACGCTGTGTCATAGCCCCAGCCCAGCGCGACCAGCGGGGTAGTCATTGTCAGCGGTGCGGCAATTATGGCCAGCAGGGCCGGGACCTTGACCGGTGGCTCGTCCTGCCACCACCGCCACAGCACGACGCCAATCGAATAGGATACCAGCGCGCGAACCAGTGCCAGGCCGAATTGCAGTTTGAAGGCACCGAAATCGACATCACCTTTGACACTGGTGAAATAGGCCAGCGGGGCTGCCAGCAGCAGCGCAAAGCCCAGCAACAACGGTGTGCTCAGGCGCCGCAGCACCACCACATGGGTCAGGTTGGCGGCCAGCTCGTAAAACACCGACCAGGCCGGCAGGTTGAGCGGGAACAGTTCGTTGTTGAGCGGGAAGGGGATCAGCAGCAGGTTGAGAACCAGGGCCAGGGCAAAGATCATCGGATCGCCCGCGACCAGCCACAGATAGGAAATGCCGAACAATCCGCCGATCGCCATCGTGAGCCACAACCGCCGATAGCGCAGCATGAAAAACTGCTCGGGCTGCAGTCCCGCCTGCATCCGCGCCTCATAGGTGCGGGCCATCACGTAACCCGAAAGCATCATGAAAAAGTCGACCGCCAGATAGCCCTTTGCAAAAATGTCCGGGATGACATCGAACAGGCCGTGGGCATGGAAGGCGAACACGCATAGCGCCGCGAGCCCGCGCATGGCGTCAAGGCCGTGGATGCGGCGGGCGGCGCTCAACCCACCAGCCGTTCGATGAACCAGAAGCTGGCGGTGATCCCGATCGCGTAGGTTGCCGCAATTGTCGCCGGGCGCCGCAATTGGGGCGCAAACTTCCGGATCAACCCGACCACGCCCAAGACCGCCGCGATGATCACCAATTGCCCCGCTTCGACCCCCAGGTTGAAGGTCAGCAGCGCGGTCGGCAAGTCACCCTCCGGCAGGCCGATCTCGCGCAGCGCCCCGGCAAAGCCAAACCCGTGGATCAGTCCAAACAGGAAGGCCACGATCCATGGGGCCCGTTCGGCAAGGTTGGGATTGGCCGGGTCCTGTTTGATGATCTCAACCGCCAGAAACACGATCGAAAGCGCGATCAAAGCCTCAACCGGGGCCTGGGCCGGCCCGACCAGCCCCAGGGTCGATCCGATCAGGGTGATCGAATGGGCCACGGTAAAGGCCGTTGCCGCCTTGATCACGGTCAGCGGCCGTCCGATCAGCAGGACCAGCGCGATCACGAACAGCAGGTGATCGTAGCCTTCCAGGATGTGGATCACGCCCAGCACGAAATAGCTGCGCGCCACTTCCCAGGCGTCGGGAACGGTGGCGATCACCACCATCGCCTTGTCCTGGGTCAGCCGCGCGGCCTGGACCGGGCGGTTCAGCGGGGCGACCCGCAACAGGGCATCGGTGAACGCCGCATCCATGCCGGTCAGCCCCACCTGCGCGCCGGCCAGGTCCTTGCTGCAGGTCAGCCGGCTTTCCGCGACCAGGACCAACCCTTCGACCCGTGCTTCGGGCGGGGATTGGGTGCAGAAGGCGGGAAAGGCGGGCTTTGTGCGGGTGGCAAGGCCGCCGAGCACCGGGGCCTTCCACACCAGTTTCCAGTGCTGCGGATCCTGCTGGGTGAATTCCAGATAGCCGGGGCGCAGTTCGTCCGCCTGGGCGGGCAGGGCAGCCAGCGCAGCAAGCAGGACCAGCAGGACGTGCCAGATACGCCTCACTTCGGCAGCTCGATCACCACGTCATAGCCCTTGAGGATCCGGGCATAGGCATCGCCCTGCGCCTTGTTGATCGCGGCGGATCGCCAGTCATTCTCGACCCGCTGGCGAACCTTGGCGAGCACCGGCGCTTCGGGGGCCTTGCGGGCCGTGACCCGGACCAGGTGCAGTCCCAGCCCAGAAGCGATCGGTCCGCTCCATGGCCCCGGCGCGACATTGCGCAGGGCCAGGGTGAATTCATCGCCAAAGGTTCCGGAAATCTCGCTGCCGCTGGCATCGGTGAAACCGGCGGGAATCGGGGCGGGAACACCGTTGACCGGCTCGCCCTTTCGCAGTTGCACAAGTTTGTGTTCGGCCTGCAGGCGGTTCTCGGGCGTATCGGCGCCAAGATAGAACTGTTCGAACGTGGTGTGCGGATCGTCGGTATAGCGGGCCGGATCCTTGTCGATCAGCGCCTGCAGTTCCGCATCGGTCGGGGTCTCGGTCTCCGCTTCGGCAACGGCCATGCTTTCCATCTTGCGCCGCATCCGCCGCACCACCACCTCGTCGCCCTGGTCAAGGCCCAGGCTCAGCGCTTCGCGGTAATAGACCTGGTCCTGCACCCAATCGCGGATCAGACCGTCGGTCTCGTCTTTGGTCGGCATTCGGCGAAAGGAGTCATAGTAACGACTGACCAATGCCCCTACGACCCGTTCGTTGACCACGATCCGGCGCTCCCCCAGGTCGGGCGTGCGGCCCGCCATCAGGGCAAAGACGATCGTACCGGCGATCAGGAAATGGACCAGCGGCTCGCGCAGGAGCCGCCGGGCAGTGTCTTTGAAGGTCATGTCAGGCGGGGCTGTACCAGATCGCCGAGGTATAGGCGCGTTCCTGCTGCCTGAGCGGAATTTCGGGGGGCAGGGTCAGCTTGTACTTGACCATATCGTAATCGATCCAGGTTGGCGTGGGGATCTGCAGGACGCGGACATAGTAGAAGGAACGGGCCTTGGGATTGAATTCGGGATCGGTCCAGACCGTGGCCAGGCTCGGCGCGCCGATCGTGTTTTGGTAGGTTGCGGTGGCCACATTCACGGTATCGCCAACCGCCGGGACCTTGCCGTTTACGGCCTTGCGCTTGTCCATGTCGGACCAGACCACGTCGAACACCTTTTCGTGCGCCTGGCCTGCGGCATCGACCCAGCCCTTGACGACCTGGACCCGGTCAAGGTTGCCGTCCTGCGGGTCCTTGAGCGCCGAAATGATGAAACTGGGCTTGCCGGTGCCGGATTTGAGCTGGCCGCCCATCGGCACACCGCGGGCATAGCCGGCCTTGACCCAGTCACCCTTGAGGTCATCGGCCTTGAAATCCCAGCCGCCGAACACCCGCACCGTCATGCGCGGGCCGGTGGTGCCATAAACCTCGCGCCGCATCAGCGCATCCCAGATTGCCGCGCGGGAATTGGACGTCGCCCAGACCGCGGCATAGCCGCTGGCCAGGCTTTGCCAGTTCATCCGCCCGACCCGCTCGACAGGCACCCCGGGAACGAAACTGTCGGTCGCGCGGTGCGCATTGGGTTCAACCCCGGGATGCTTGCCGAAGAAGTTGTTGTCGTCCGCTGTCGAGAGCGAGGTGTGGCTGTCGGTCGATCCGAGCACGCCGAACTTGTAGGGGTTCACGCCGGTGCGCTGTTCGATCAGCAGGCCGCGTTTCAGCGCCTCGCGGACATAGGAACCGGCCAGGTCACCGGGCTTGGTCGGCTGGGTGTTGAGCAGGTTGTTCTGGTCCCACCCAGCGGTGCCGAAACCGGCGAATTCGTCGTTGGGCGAAAGGAACGGGTGGGCTTCGCTGTCGCCCTTGATCTGGGTAATCTCGACCACGGGTTCGTGCGCGGCGCGGCGTCGGGCGTATTCGGCGGTAATCGGACCGCCCTGTGGATCGGTCAGCATCCACATCAGCCCGTTCGACACGTTGCCGTTGTGCGGAATCGCCAGGACCTTGCCGCCGGTCTTCTTCTCGTAGCTGTCCATGTAGTCCCACAGCTTGTCGGGCCATAATTCGCTGCTGGGGTCGATCGGATCGACTTGCTTCACCCGATCTATCCCGTCGCGGAAAATCACGTTGCGGTGCAGGTTATTGCCGCCCTGCATCAGCGTGTATTCAAAGCCGAAGAAAGCGGTGAATTTGCCCGGCTCGTTGTAACGGTCGACCGTTTCAAGGCTCTCGTCCCAGATCTTGTGGGTGCGCGCGGCGGCCTTGGCGGGATCGTTGAGGCCCGGCGGCATCTTGCCTTGTGCCCGCGCCTGGAGGATCTCCGCCGTGGCCTGGAGCGAGCCCTTGGGCCCTTCGTGCATCAGATCGTACCAGCGCAGCAGGGTGGGATCGCTGATCATCATGCGCGGAGCATCGTAGAGCGCCTTGGTCGAGCCGAGCCCTTCGGCGTGATCGGTCACCACCAGGAAGTCGAGCGGACGGGCCAGCTTGGCCTTGACCCCGGTTGACGATTCCACTTCCTCGCCGCGCGCAAAGCGCAGCGCTGCTTCCGGGTCGAGCCGGTTGCCGAAGCCGAAAGCATCGACCGAATTGGCGGTGTGGAGGTGGGTGTCGCCCCAATAGACCTGCTCGGGATAGGCGGTGTCCTTGACCTCGGCCTTGCTCCCGATCGTCTGGCCCAGCTTGTCGCACCCTGAAATCAGGGCAGTGGTGGCCAGCAGCAGCGCTGCCGATGCGATTGCCTTGCGCATGTTCCCGTTCTCCTAGGCCGGATCGTACCAGATCGGTGATGTATAGCCGCGTTCCTGCTGCTTGAGCGGGATCGACGGATCGAGAGTAAGCTTGAAGCGGACCATGTCGTAGTCGACCCAGCTGGGGGTCGGTATCTCGAGCACGCGGACGTAATAGAACGCGCGCTGCTTCGGATCGAATTCGGGATCGCTCCACACGGTCGACAGGGCCGGGGCGCCGATCGAGTTCTGGTAGGTCGCCGTGGCCGTGTTCACGGTATCGCCAACGGCGGGAACCTTGCCGCCTGCGGACAGCCGCTTGGCCATATCCGACCAGACCACGTCAAAGACCTTTTCCTGCGCCTTTCCGCTGGAATCGACCCAGCCCTTGACCACCTGGACCCGGTCGAGATTGGCGCCCTGCGGATCCTTCAGCGCAGAAATGACAAAGTGTGGCGTCCCCTTGCCGGGTTTGAGCGTGCCGCCCATCGGCACGCCGCGCGCATAGCCGGCCTTGACCCAGTCACCCTTGAGATCGTCAGCCTTGAAATCCCAGCCGCCGAACACGCGCAGAACCATGCGCGGACCGGTGGTTCCGTAAACTTCCTTGCGCATCATCGCATCGAACAGCGCTTCGCGGGTGTTGGATGTCGCCCAGACCGCGGCATAGCCGCTGGCCAGATAGTTCCAGCCCTGGCGCTCGTCGTGGCGGCCCAGGCCCTGGGTTGCGGTCACCCGCTTTGGCGAAGGTTCCTGTCCGGGGTGCTTGCCGAAGAAGTTGTTGTCGTCAGCGGTCGATAGCGAAGTATGGCTGTCGGTCGATCCGATCACGCCGTATTTGTAAGGGTTCACGCCGGTGCGCTGCTGGATCAGCAGTCCGCGCTTCAGCGCTTCGCGCACGTAGGAACCGGCCTGCATTTCCGGCGTGGTGCGTTCCGAAAAATCAAGGTTGCCCAGTTCCCATCCGGCATCGCCATAGGCGGCGAACTCGTCGTTGGGTGACAGGAAGGGGTGGCTTTCGCTGTCGCCCTTGATCTGGGTGATTTCCACCAACGGCTCGCGCGCGGCGCGGCGGCGGGCGTATTCGGCGCTCATCGGGCCGCCCGAGGGGTCGGTCATCATGAACATCTCGCCGTTGGAAAGATTGGAATTGTGCGGGATGGTCAGCGCCTTGCCGCCGGTCTTCTTCTCGTAGCCATCAAGCCAGTCCCACAGGCCGTCCGGAACGATCGTTCCGAATGAGGCAAGCGGCGGATACTGCGCAACGCGGTTGCCGCCATCGCGGAAGATCACGTTGCGGTGCAGGTTGTTGCCGCGGTTCATCAGGGTGTATTCAAAGCCCAGGAAGGCCGTGAACTTGCCCGGCTCGTTATAGCGTTCAACCGTCGAGATGTGCGCCAGCCAGTTGTTTTGGAGCCGCTGCGCCGCGCCCGCCGGATTGACCAGCTCGGCCGGCAGCGTTCCCTTGGCCTTGGCGTCGATAATCTCGCCCACCGCCTTGATCGACTGATCGGGCCCGGCGTGCATCATGTCGTACCAGCGCAGCATCATCGGGTGAGTGATGAAGCTGCGCGGGGCGTTGTAGAGATCCTTGATCGAGCCAAAACCGTCCGAATGATCCGCGATCACCAGAAAGTCGAGCGGACGGGCCAGCCTGGCCTTTATCCCGGTAGAGGACGTGACCTCTTCGCCCCGGGCGAAACGCAGCGCCGCTTCGGGATCGAGCCGGTTGCCGAACCCGAAAGCGTCGGGGGAATTGGCGGTGTGGAGGTGGGTGTCACCCCAATAGACCCGTTCGGGATAGGCGGTATTCGCAACTTCGACCTTGCCGGTCACGACTTGCTTGACCTTGTCGCAGCCCGATACCAGCACGCTGGCACCAAGCAGCAGGGCCGTGATCACCGTTGCCTTGCGCATCCTGTCCCTCACTTCCGGTTTTGTTTGGCAACTTGCCAAAGTGTCAGCGCAGGTCAAGCGACGAGCGAGACTTGCGCCCATTAATCGTTCGGTTAAGGCAGGCGCATGACCGAAAGCGAAGACCTGATCGAGATCCGCCGCGCCGTGCAGGCGCTGTGCGCCGAATTTCCCGGCGAGTATTGGCGCGAGAAGGACCGGGAGCGGGCCTATCCGGGCGAATTCGTCGATGCCCTGACCCGCGCGGGCTTTCTTGCCGCGCTGATACCCGAGGAATTCGGCGGGTCGGGTCTAAAACTCGATGCGGCGGCGGTGATCATGGAGGAAATCCAGGCGGCGGGCTGCAACGGCGCCAGCGCCCATGCGCAGATGTACATCATGAACACCCTGCTGCGCTATGGTTCGTCAGGACAGAAGGCCACCTATCTGCCGGGGATCGCCAGCGGCGCCTTGCGGCTGCAGGCCTTCGGCGTGTCCGAGCCGACCAGCGGCACCGATACCCTCTCGCTCAGGACGGTCGCGGTGCGCGACGGTGACGATTATGTTGTCAACGGCCAGAAGATCTGGACCAGCCGCGCCGAACACTCCGACCTGATGCTCTTGCTGGCCCGCACAACCCCGCGCGATCAGGTGAAAAGCAAGACCGAGGGCCTCTCGATCTTCCTTGTCGATATGCGCGCGGTTGTCGGCAACGGCCTGACGATCAAGCCGATACGCACGATGATGAACCATTCGACCACCGAAGTGTTCTTCGATGACATGCGCATACCCGCCAACTGCCTGATCGGCGAGGAAGGGAAGGGCTTTCGCTACATCCTTTCAGGGATGAACGCCGAACGGATCCTGATCGCGGCGGAATGCGTTGGCGATGCCAAGTGGTTCATCACCAAGGCGACGGACTATGCCAAGGACCGCAGCGTGTTCGCGCGCCCGATCGGCCAGAACCAGGGCGTCCAGTTTCCGATCGCGCGCTGCTATGCCCAGATGCGCGCGGCGGAACTGATGGTCCACCACGCGGCGCAGGTCTATGACGCGGGCGGCAATCCCGGCGAAGAGGCCAACATGGCCAAGCTGCTGGCCAGCGAAGCAAGCTGGGCCGCGGCCGACATGTGCGTCCAGACCCACGGCGGGTTCGGCTTTGCCGAAGAATACGACGTGGAGCGCAAGTTCCGCGAAGCGCGGCTCTATACCGTTGCGCCGATCAGCACCAACCTGATCCTGAGCTACCTGGCCGAACACGTCCTCGGCCTGCCGCGCAGCTACTAGAACGCTATGATTGGATCGGCGGTCGAGGTGTGTTTGCGGGGTGTGGGTAGAAGGATCATTCGGCCGCGCTTCTGGCTCCAGACAAATTCACCCGGACAGGCCTGCGCGCCGAAACCGCCACACTCGGTCCCGTGAAAATCGAACACGAACACGTTGCGCTTGCCGCGCCTGACAATCTTTAGATCGCGCATCTGACGATCGAATACTGCCAGGGGCGCGGCGCCCCGCCGCCCCAGCCACAGCTGGTATCGGCACCCGCCGGTGCCGCACCAGGCCGATCCGAACGCGTCAAAATCAACCTGCCAGTCCTGGATGCCGTCGCTGTTGATGTCGACCGGCTTGATGGCTGCCACAATCTCGGCCTGGGTGTGCGGGGTGAAGTCGTCTTTCAGCTGGTGGGTCAGCGTCCTGGCGATCGCGGCCTTTGGTCCGGCCGGCGCTTTGGCAGAGGCAGGGGCAAAGGCCAGCGCGGCCGCCATCAGGCTGATCAGGTGTTTGCGCATCGGGATTTCATAGCCGATGTCGCATCTCCCGGCTTGCTGAAAGCCGACAGACGGTCAGGCGCTGCCCAACCGATTGACCGCTGCCCTTGCGATGGAATCGAGCCCCTTGCGATCACCCCCAAGGATCGCTGCCTTCATGCGCGGGTCCCAATAGTCGCGCAGGTGCTGAAAGGTCAGCTCGGCGGCCTTGTCCTTGCCCTGGGCCGCAAGATTGCGGGCGATCTGGTTGGCCATGTAGGTAAGGTGGTCGATGTCCATCCGCGCTACTCCGCCGGGACCCGCGCCACGCGGCGGCTCTTCTCCGACCACGAGGCGTAGCTTTCCTGCCATTCGGTCGGGCCGTTGCTGGGCAGGACCTGCACCGCGGTGACCTTGTATTCGGGGCAGTTGGTGGCCCAGTCCGAATACTCCGTCGTCACCACATTGGCCTGGGTCGCGGGGTGGTGGAAGGTGGTATAGACCACGCCCGGGGCAACCCGGTCGGTCACGTCGGCGCGCAGCGTGGTTTCGCCGGTCCGGCTGGCCAGGCGGACCCAGTCGCCGCTCTTGATCCCACGGTTTTCGGCGTCAGTCGGGTGGATTTCCAGCAGGTCCTCCTCGTGCCACACCACGTTCGCGGTGCGGCGGGTCTGGGCGCCGACATTGTACTGGCTGAGGATGCGCCCGGTGGTGAGCAGCAGCGGAAAGCGGGGACCCGTCTTCTCGTCGGTCGGAATGTAGTCGGTCACCATGAACCGGCCCTTGCCGCGCACGAAGTGGTCGACATGCATGATCGGGCTGCCATCTGGCGCGGCCTCGTTGACCGGCCATTGCAGCGAGCCTTCCTGTTCCAGGCGCGCGAACGAAACCCCGGCAAACGTCGGGGTGAGCCGGGCGATCTCGTCCATGATCTCGCTCGGGTGGGTATAGGTCCAGTCGAGCCCCACCGCCCGGGCCAGAACCTGGGTCACTTCCCAGTCCGCGTAACCGTTTGCGGGTTCCATCACCTTGCGTACCAGCTGGATGCGGCGCTCGGCGTTGGTGAAGGTGCCGTCCTTTTCCAGGAAGGTCGAGCCGGGCAGGAAGACGTGGGCGTAGTCGGCCGTCTCGTTGAGGAACAGGTCGTGGACGATCACGCAGTCCATTGCCCGCAATCCCGCCGCAACATGGTGGGTGTTGGGATCGGACTGGAGAATGTCCTCGCCCTGGATGTAGAGCGCGCGGAAGCTGCCATCGAGCGCGGCGTCGAGCATGTTGGGGATGCGCAGCCCCGGTTCGGGATCGAGTTTCACCCCCCAATCCGCCTCGAACTGTTCGCGCACCGCGCTGCCTGCGATGTGGCGATAGCCGGGCAGCTCGTGCGGGAAGCTGCCCATGTCGCATGATCCCTGCACGTTGTTCTGACCCCGCAGGGGGTTCACCCCCACGCCGGCACGGCCAATGTTGCCGGTGACCATGGCGAGGTTGGCGATCGCCATGACGGTGGAAGAACCCTGGCTGTGTTCGGTCACGCCGAGGCCGTAGTAAATCGCCCCGTTGCCGCCCGTGGCATAGAGCCGTGCGGCTTCGCGCAAGTCGTGCGCGGACACGCGGGTAACCGCCTCGAGCCGTTCGGGGCTGTGCCGATCTTCGGATACGAACCGGGCCCAGTCCTGGTATTCATCAATTTCGCAGCGTTCGCGGATGAACGCGTCGTCGGCCAACCCTTCGGTGACGATCACGTGGGCCATTGCGGTCAGCACCGCGACATTGGTGCCGGGCTGGAGCGCAAGGTGATGCGCCGCCTCGATATGGGGTGAGCGGACCAGATCGATCCGGCGCGGGTCGATCACAATCAGCTTCGCGCCTTCGCGCAAGCGCTTCTTCAGGCGGCTGGCGAAGACCGGGTGGCCGTCGGTCGGGTTGGCGCCGATCACCAGCACGACGTCGGCCTGCATTACGCTGTCGAAGTCCTGGGTGCCAGCGCTGGTGCCGAAGGTCTTGGACAGGCCATATCCGGTGGGCGAATGGCAGACCCGCGCACAGGTATCGACATTGTTGGTGCCAAAGCCCTGGCGGACCAGCTTCTGCACCAGGTAGGTTTCCTCGTTGGTGCAGCGGCTCGATGTGATCCCGCCCAGCGCGCTTGCGCCGTACTGGGCCTTGATCGCCTTGAGCTTCGCGCCGGTAAAGGCCAGCGCCTCGTCCCAGCTGACCTCGCGCCAGGGATCCTCGATGCTGTCGCGGATCATCGGGGTGGTGATCCGGTCCTGGTGATTGGCATAACCCCAGGCGAAGCGGCCCTTGACGCAGGAATGGCCGCGGTTGGCCTTGCCGTCTTTCCACGGCACCATCCGCACCAGCTGTTCGCCCTTCATTTCCGCGCGGAAGGTGCAGCCAACCCCGCAATAGGCGCAGGTGGTAACCACCGCGCGTTCGGGCTTGCCGATCTCCTTGACCGCCTTTTCCTGCAGCGTCGCGGTCGGGCAGGCCTGGACGCAGGCGCCGCAGGAAACGCATTCGGACGAGAGGAAATCATCGCCGCTCTGGCCCGCGCTGACCAGACTGGCAAAGCCGCGCCCGTCGATGGTCAGCGCCAGGGTGCCCTGAACCTCGTCACAGGCGCGCACGCAGCGCGAACAGACGATGCATTTGCTGGCGTCGAAATCGAAATAGGGGTTCGACCCATCGACCGAAAGACCGAGGTGGTTCGCGCCGTCATAGCCATAGCGCACGTCGCGCAGGCCTACTTCGGCGGCAGTGTCCTGCAATTCGCAATCGTTGTTGGCGCTGCAGGTCAGGCAATCGAGCGGGTGGTCGGAGATGTAGAGTTCCATCACCCCCTTGCGCAGACGGGCCAGCCGTTCGGTCTGGGTGTGCACCACCATGCCTTCGGCCACCGGCGTGGTGCAGCTGGCCGGGGTTCCGCGCATCCCGTCAACTTCTACCAGGCACATCCGGCACGATCCGAACGCCTTGACGCTGTCGGTTGCGCAGAGGCTGGGGATCGATCCGCCGCATTCGGCCGCGGCGCGCATCACGCTGGTTCCGGCCGGAACGGTTACGCTGCGCCCGTCGATCGTCAGGGAAACGGTGCAGTCGCTCTCAACTTCGGGCGTGCCGAAATCGGCTTGCGGTTCATAGCCCATGGCGTTTCTCCGCTTCCGCAAGGTCCTGCGGGGTGTTGATGTTGTCGGTCTTGCGGTCCAGCCGGACTGCCCGCGCGCCAATCGCTTCGGCAAAGGCGATCAGCGAATGGCGGCCATCGTTTTCCAGAAGGGCGTCGAGCGTCTTCGAGGCGGATGCGGGCCAGAGGCCAATCACCGGCTGATCAGCGACATAGGCCGGGGCCGGGGTGAGCAGATCGACAAGATCGTCGGGCAGGCCCAGCGAATCCACCCCGCAGGTCAGCACCGCCGTATAATCCTCGTCGAGCGCGACATGCAGCGCGGCGGCGATCCCGCCCAGCGGACCCATTCCGGCTCGCGGCCAGTCCGGCACGGTCGGGGCAGGGGCCTCTTCGCGGCCGATCACGATCACTTTCTCGCACCAGCCCGACAGGCTATCGACCGCGCGGCCGAGCAGGCTGTGGCCGCCAAGCTGGGCCAGCGCCTTGTCGCTGCCGAAGCGGCTCGCCTGTCCGCCCGCGAGGACTGCGCCAAGGATCATCGGAAATCCTCCGGCCAGTGCTTCAGCGCCGATCGCACCGGATAGGGGGTGAACCCGCCCAGCGCGCAGAGCGAGCCGAATTGCAGCGTCTCGCACAGGTCTTCAAGCAGGGTCAGGTCCTCCTCGCGGGTGCGTCCCGCCTTGCGGGCGTTGTGCATCTGGGGAAGGGCCTCGACTGGGTCGGCTGTCACCTTTCCGCCCGCGCGGATGCGGTCGATCAGTTCGACGCCTCTGGTGGAGCCGATCCGGCACGGGGTGCACTTGCCGCAGCTTTCCGCCGCGCAGAACGCAAAGGCAAACCGGGCCATCGCGCCCATGTCGGCGCTGTCGTCAAACACCGTGATCCCGCCGTGCCCGATCAGCGCATCGGCCCCGGCATAGGCCTCATAATCGAACGGCAGGTTGAACTGGCTGGGGTGGAGATAGGCCCCAAGCGGCCCGCCAACCTGAACTGCTTTGACCGGGCGGCCCGTGGCCGTTCCACCCCCGATTTCGTTCACCAGTTCGCCCAGCGAAATCCCGAAGGCGGTTTCGTAGAGCCCGCCGTGACGGATATTGCCGGCCAGCTGGATCGGCATCGTGCCTTTCGAGCGGTCGATCCCAAGGCGGGCATAAAGCTCCGCTCCGCCTGGCGAGAGGATATGCGGCACGGCGGCCAGGGTAAGGACGTTGTTGACCACGGTGGGGCAACCGAACAGCCCCTCCAGCGCCGGTAGTGGCGGTTTCGCCCGGACTTCGCCGCGCTTGCCCTCGATCGAGTTGAGCAGCGATGTTTCCTCACCGCAGACATAGGCGCCCGCACCGACCCGCACTTCGATCCGGAACGGGGCGAGGCGATCCTCGGCCAGTTCAATCGCCGCGTTGAGCTTGGCGATGGCATGCGGGTATTCGCTGCGCACGTAGATATAGCCCTGGCCCGCGCCGACCGCGTGGGCGGCAATCGCCATGCCTTCCAACAACTGGAACGGATCGCCTTCCATCAGCATCCGGTCGGCAAAGGTCCCGCTGTCGCCTTCGTCAGCGTTGCAGACCACGTACTTTTCGGCGCCGGAAGCCTTGGCGACGGTCTGCCACTTGATCCCGGCGGGAAAACCGGCGCCGCCGCGGCCGCGCAGGCCCGAGGCAAGCACTTCGGCTACGACGTCTGCGGGGTCCATGGCGCGAGCGCGGGTCAAGCCCTGCCAGCCGCCGCTGGCCTGAAAATCTTCGAGGCTGAGAGGCCGGGTCCTGCCCGCGCGGGCAAAGGTCAGGCGTTGCTGGCTGGCGATCCAGGGATGCTCTGCGATCGGGCCAATCCGCAAGTCGTCGGCCTTGCCTTCGATCACTTCGGCAACGCGGTCGGCGGTTAGCGGACCCCAGCCGACGCCGTCCACTTCGGCCAGCGGCTCAAGCCAGTGCATGCCCCAGCTTGAAACGCGTTCAACTGTCCAGCCGGCCTGGGCAAAGGCTTCGGCCACGGCATCGGCGTCGCAGGCGAGCGCCAGGGCATCGTCGGATAGGCGCACGCGCGTCATGCCGACTTCACCAGTTCCACCAGCGCGGCTTCGTCCAGCCGGGCGTGGAGCGTGTCACCGATCCGCGCGCTGGGTCCGGCACTGCACAGGCCCAGGCAGTAAACCGTCTTGAGATGGACGCGGTTCCCGGCAGCCGCTTGCGCCGCCTTTGCCATCGCTTCGACCCCGCGCGCCTGGCAGGCTTCGGCCCGGCACAGCTCCACACAGGGGCGCGGATCGGCCTGTTCGGTGAAATCATGGTAGAAGCTGACGACGCCGTGGACTTCGGCCCGGCTGAGGTTGAGCGCCTTGGCTATTGCGGCTTCGGCCGCAGGTGAGACGCATCCAAAGCGGTGCTGCACCGCGTGCAGGATCGGCAACAACGCCCCTTTTCGCCCGGCGTGGGCGGCAAGGATCCTCTCAAGGTCATTTGTATTCATTACTTACAAAATGCGCGATCTTGGCAATGCGGTCAAATGGCTTCTACCACGCCAGCGGAAACATCCGCAAATGGTCAGTCGGCGCAAAGCCGTTCCGCATGCCAGGCGACGTGATCGGCCATGAAGGTGGAGATGAAGTAGTACGAATGATCGTAGCCCGGCTGCATCCGGATGGTCGCGGGAATTCCCGCTTTGCGCGCCGCCATCACCAGCAGGCCGGTCTTGAGCTGTTCGTGCAGGAAATTGTCGGCATCGCCCTGATCGACCAGCAGATCGGGCAGACGGGCGCCGTCCTCGATCAGCGCGCAGGCGTCATACTCGCGCCACGCCGCCTTGTCCGGGCCCAGATAGCCGCCCAGCGCCTTTTCGCCCCACGGGCAGTTCAGCGGGCTGACGATCGGCGCAAACGCGCTGGTCGAGCGGAACCGGCCGGGGTTGCGCAAGGCAATCGTCAGCGCTCCGTGTCCGCCCATCGAATGGCCGGTGATCCCCTGCCGCGCCATGTCGACCGGGAACTGCTCTGCAACCAGTGCAGGTAATTCCTGCTCGATATAGCTGCGCATCCGGAAGTTGGCCGCCCAGGGAGCTTGCGCGGCGTCGACATAGAAGCCAGCGCCCTTGCCGAAATCATAGCCTTCGTCAACCGGCACATCATCGCCGCGCGGGCTGGTATCCGGGGCGACGAAAACAATCCCGGCTTTGGCGCAGGCGGCGCGGAACTCGCCCTTTTCGGTGACATTGGCGTGGGTGCAGGTCAGCCCGGACAGAAACCACAGCACCGGCAGCCGCGCGCCCGGTTCGTGATCCGGCACGAAGACCGAAAAGGTCATCGGCGTTCCGGTGACCTGGCTCTGGTGGGTGTACACGCCCTGGGTGCCGCCATGGCTGCGGTTCGCGCTGATCTGTTCCATGCGCGCGGCTGTGCCCTTCGGGGGCGGGCAAAAGCAACTGCTTTTTGAAGGAAGGTTTTGGTGGACGCACTAGGGCTCGAACCTAGGACCCGCTGATTAAGAGTCAGCTGCTCTACCAACTGAGCTATGCGTCCACACGGGCGGTACTCCGCGGTCCCGAATCGTCGGGAGCGCCCCCTATAGCGATTGGATTGCGGGATGGAAGGGGTTTCTTCGCGCTTTTTTCAGCCCGACAGCGAACCGCTGCTGCGGCTCCAGCGATCGACCGCCATGATCGTGCCAAGACAGATCATGTTGGTCATCATGGCCGAGCCGCCGTGGCTGATCCAGGGCAGCGGAATGCCCACCACCGGGGCCAGGCCGGTGACCATCAGCATGTTGATCGCCATGTAGAAGAA
>JBJTMC010000015.1:0-6652 GCA_046063325.1 Novosphingobium sp. | reverse complement strand
TTGGCAGGCAGCGCTTTTCCGCTACCATGCCCGGGGGAGAAGTGATGACGTTCGTCTGGACCGTGCCCGCCGGAACACCGTGATCAAGCGGCTGCGCCAGCTTGGCATTACCGGCGCGTTCATCGCGGTGACCACGCTGTTCTTCGGCTGGGGGTTCATTTCATCGAACAACGATCCGCTGATCGTCGCGCTGCGCGCCGCCTTCCAGCTCAACTACAGCCAGGCCCTGCAGATCCAGCTGGTAAGCTTCCTGGCCAATGCCCTGATGTCGCTGCCCGCTGCAGCGCTTGGCAACCGGCTTGGCCCGGTCAACACCACACTGGCCGCGCTCGGTGTGATGATCGGCGGCTGCCTGCTGGTCCGGCTGGGGCTGGGGGCGCAGTCCTATCCGGCCGTTCTGGGCGCGCTGTTCGTCCTGGCGTTGGGGATCACCACCCTGCAGGTTTCGGCCAATCCGCTGGCCGCGGCGCTGGGTCCGCCGCGCACCAGCCATTTCCGGCTGAGCTTTGCCCAGACCTTCAATTCGCTGGGCGTGGTGGTGGGGGTCAACTACGGCGCGTCGATCATGCTTGGCGACGAGGTGATGAAGGCAGGACAAGGGCGGATCGAAGGCACGGCAGAGCGGGCCGAGGTGCTGCTGGCCGTTGACCAGGCCTTCGTCAGCATGGCGCTGATGCTGGCCCTCCTGGCGATCTTCTTCCTGTTGCAGCGCCGCCGGATCAGCGCCGCGGCGGCGGCGATCCCGCAGGTATCGGGGGCATCGGTCGCCCAGGCGCTGCGCTCGCGCTGGGTGATTTGCGGGGCCGGGGCGATCGCGCTTTACGTCGGGGCCGAAGTCTCGATCGGCTCGATCATGATCGCCTTCCTGCACCAGCGCGGGATCATGGGGCTGCCGCTTGAACTGGGCGGTTTCTACCTAGCCAATCTCTATTGGGGCGGGGCGCTGGTCGGGCGGTTCATCGGCTCGATCCTGCTGACGCGGGTATCGGCAGCGCGATTGCTGCTGGTCTGCGCGGGCATGGCCGCCGCGCTGTGCCTGGTGGCAGTGGCCGGGCTGGGTCCGTTGTCCGGCTGGGCTACGCTGGCGGTCGGGCTGTTCAATTCGATCATGTTTCCGACCATTTTCAGCCTGACGCTTGAGCGTTCGGGCGCCTCGCACAGCTCCACCGCCGGGGTGCTTGTGCTGGCCATTTCGCTTGGTGCGGCGCTGCCGTTCCTGGTCGGGCGCCTTGCCGATTCGGCAAGCCTGGCCCTGGCATTCGTGGTCCCGGCCGCGGCCTATTGTGTAATCGGCCTGTTCGCCCAACGCGCCGCCACAGGCGAACCGCGCCGCACCGCCTAGGCGGCGCTGACATTGCGCTTGCGCTTCCCGGCAAGCGCAGGCAAGAATAGGCGTAATAACTTACAAAATCTTGGGACGAGGAGCCAGAGCCGCGATGCCGGACAAACTGGGCTGGGGCCAGTCGCTGGGAACGGTGGCGCAGATCGCCTATGTGGTCGAAGACCTCGAGGTGTCGATCGACCACTTCATCCGCGATTGCGGAGCCGGGCCGTTCTTCGTGATCGACCATTTTCTTCAGCCCGGGGCGCAGACCTACCGCGGCAAGGAAAGCACCGCCGATCTGCGGGTGGCGATGGGCTTTTCCGGGCAGAGCTGGATCGAACTGATGCAGGTGCTGGACGATGCCCCGTCGATCTACCGTGAAGTGATCGAAGCGCGCGGCTATGGCCTGCACCATCACGGCATCCCGTTCCGCGATGTCGAGGCGGCAAGGGCGCGCTACGAAGCGGACGGGTGGCGCGAATGCTATCGCTCGCCGGTGCCGACCGGGGGCGATGTGGTATTCCTCGAAAACGGGCACGCGGCCGCGCCCGCATTTCTTGAGCTGCTTCCCGTCACGCCCGGGATGGACGCGCACTTCACGTCATTCTGGAGGGCCTCGCAGAACTGGGACGGCAAGGATCCGGTCCGGCCTTTCATCTGAACACTTGAACACCGCGGGGGAGAGACGCGATGCACGCACCCAATGCCACGATCGACGGCCCCGGCACCCACCGCCCGGCCAGCTACCAGATGCTGCTGGTGTTCCTGCTCAGCCTCAACTTCGGGATCGTGTTCTTCGATCGCAATTCGCTCAACTTACTGATGCCGTTCGTCCAGCCTGAACTGAAGCTCAGCGATGGGCAGGTCGGCGCGGTGGCGGGGATATTCTCGTTCACCTGGGCGCTGGCCGCCTTCGGGATCAGCCGCCTGTCCGACATGGTCGGAAACCGCAAGCTGCTGCTGGTGATCGCTACCCTGGCCTTTTCGGCCTGTTCCTTCCTGACCGGGCTGGCAGCCAGTTTCGCGATGTTGATCGGGGCGCGGATCCTGATGGGGATCGCGGAAGGCGGGGTGATGCCGATCAGCCATGCGATGGTGGCGAGCGAGGTTGAACCCAAATGGCGCGGGCTGGCGCAGGGGATTGCCCAGAATCTCGGCTCGAACTTCTTTGGTTCGTTCGTGGCGCCGGTCGTGCTGGTTGCGCTGGCCAGTCACTACGGGTGGCAGAAGGCGTTCTATATCGCCGGGATCCCGGGGATCATCAGCGCCTTGCTGATCTGGTTCCTGCTGGATGAACCGGCCCCTGCCCCGCGCACCGCAGGGGCGGGCGGAAGCCTGTCCGGATGGTTCGGCGCAGTGGGTGAAGTGATCCCGATCCGCAACATCTGGGTCTGCGTGGTGATGGGGATCGTGCTGGTCGCCTATCTGGTGATCTGCTGGGCGTTCATGCCGCTTTACCTCACCCAGAACCGCGGCTTTGATCAGACCACCACCAGCTGGTTGATGGGCACGCTGGGAATCTCCGCGACGATCGGCAGCTTTGCGATCGCGGGCCTGTCCGACGTGATCGGGCGGCGCCCGGTGATGATCGGCTTCACCTTTCTGGCGATGATCCTGCCGCTGGGCGCGATGTATTACCAGGGCGGCGCACTGGGGCTGGCGGCGATCTTCTTCGTCGGCTGGGGGCTGAACGGGATCTTCCCGCTGTTCATGGCCACGGTCCCGTCCGAAAGCGTCAGCCCCGACAAGGCAGCGACGGTGTTCGGCCTGTGCATGGGATCGTGCGAGATCCTGGGCGGGGCCGGCGGCCCGGCGATCGCGGGCCAGCTATCGCAGGCCGTGGGCCGCGATGCGCCGCTATGGATGATGGCAGGCCTGGCGTTGATCGGCGGCATGACCGCCCTGTTCCTTCACGAATCCGCTCCGCGCGTGCTCGCGCGGCGTCAAGGCTAACACAAAAGGAGAGAGACTATGGCTACCATGACTGCACCGCCTTCAAGCCTTGCCAAGATCGTCGACGTGCCCTTCGCTCAGCGCGCGCTGGTCGAGAAATACAGCCCGGGCGGGCGCTACATCGACGCCATGAGCGATGATGACAGCCCGTGGGTGCCGTTCGGCGACAACGCCGCGATCAAGCACTTGGCCTTCGATGTCCGGACCGGAATTTTCTCAAACATCCTGTGGGTCAAGGGACCGGGTGCGATCGGCACGCACCTTCACCGCGGCACGATCATGATGGTCTGCCTTGAAGGGTCGGTGCGCTATCTCGAATACGATTGGGTGTCATCGCCCGGCGGGCTGATCCTGGAAGTGCCGGGCGAAAGCCATACCCTGGTCACCGACCATCCGCAGGGCGTGAAGCTGTTCGGCTGGATGCAGGGCCCGATCGAATTCTACGACGAAAACGCCCAGTTCGTCATGACCGCCGATGTCTGGTGGTTCATGGAACACTACGAAAATCACTGCAAGGACCACGGCATTCCGATCAACCCGAAGCTTTACCTCTAAACCAGGGAGCAGGCCCAATGTATCTCCGCAACGCCTGGTATGTCGCCGCCTGGTCGCACGAATTGGGCGAAGACCTGATCACCCGCACGATCTGTGAAGCGCCGGTACTGCTCTACCGCAAGGAGAACGGCGATCCGGTGGCGATTGGCAATCTCTGCCCGCACCGCTTTGCTCCGCTCCATCTGGGCAAGCGGATCGGCGATACAGTCCAGTGCAACTACCACGGGATGGTCTTTGGAGAGAGCGGGGCCTGCGTGCTCAATCCGCATCGTGGCGGGGTGATCTCTCCGGCGATGCGGGTTGCGCGCTATCCGGCGGTCGAGCGGCACGGTGCGATCTGGCTGTGGATGGGCGCGGAGGATGAGGCGGACGAGGCGCTGATGCCCGATTTCGCCTGCTATTCCGCCCCCGGCTTCACCACGATCCGCGGGATGATGGATGTGGCGGCGAACTATGAGCTGATCACCGACAACCTGCTGGATCTGACCCACGCCGATTTCCTCCACGAAGGCACCTTGTCGAGCGAGGCGATCACCGTGTCGAAGCTTGAAACGCTGGAAGCCGGTTCGACCGTCTGGGCCAACCGCTGGTGCCCCGATGGCCTGCCGCCGCCGGTCTGGGGCCAGATCATGCAGAAGGAACTGGGACGCGGGCTTGATACCCCGATCGACCACTGGCTCTACATGCGCTGGGATGCACCGGCGCACCTGCTGCTCGATGTCGGGATTGCGCCGGTCGGAAAGCCGCGCGAGGAAGGGCTGTGGGTCTTTACCGGGCACCATCTGACCCCGGTCAGCCCGACCCGCACGCTCTATTACTGGACCGTTGTCCGCAACCATGGGGTGAACGACCCCGAGGTCGACGCCTTCTGGCAGGGCTCGATCGACTATGCCTTTGCCATCCAGGACAAACCGATGATCGAAGCCCAGCAAGCCGCACTTGGCGACCGCCAGGTCGAAGCAATGCACCCGGTGGCGATCCCCGCCGACCTTGCCGGGGCCAAGGCGCGGCGGATGCTGAGCCGGCTGCGTGACGGTGAGGCGCGCGGCGAGACGGCGCGGCCGGGGGGTGCGACGCTGGCCGATCTGCTCAGCAAGGGCGCAAACAGCGCCGCACCGGTGCTTCCCGCGGTATGAGCGGCGCGGTTCCAACGCTCGCCCAGTTCGCGATTTCCGGCCGCTCGGCGCTGGTCACCGGCGCGGCCTCGGGGATCGGGCTCGCCTATGCCGAAGCCATGGCCGAGGCCGGCGCGCGCGTAACCCTGACCGATATCGATACCGCAGGGCTTGAGCGCGAGGCCGCCCGGCTCCGCGGTGAAGGCCACGACGTGCGAACCGACCGGTTCGACGTGACCGACCGGGCCGAGGCAACGCGGGTGTTCGATGCCCATGCCGCGGCGTTCGGCGGGCTCGACATCTGCTTTGCCAACGCAGGGCTGGGCGAAGGGCCGGGGTTCGCCTCGCCCGACGGGGGGCGCGTGGCCGACGGCCAGGTCGATACCTATGACCCGGCGCTGTGGGACCGTTCGATCGCGATCAACCTGACCGGAGCCTACAACACCATGCGGAACGCCGCGCGGGTGATGAAGGCGGGTGGCAACCGCGGCTCGATCATTGCCACCGCCTCCAACGCCGGGATGATGCTCGAGCCGATCGTGCCGATGCCATACCATCCGGCCAAGGCCGGGGTGCTGCATATGGTCCGCGCGCTGGCGCTGGAGCTGGCGCGCTATCGGATCCGGGTCAACGCAATCGCGCCGGGGCCGTTCGTCACCAACATCGGTGATGGCTGGGCCAAGAAGGACCCGGCGGTCAAGGCGGCCTTCGATGCGACGATCCCATTGGGGGCAATGGCCGAGACCTGGCAGATGAAGCCGCTGGCGCTCTACCTCGCCAGTGATGCCTCCAGCTTCATGACCGGATCGACCCTGCTGATCGACGGCGGAGTAGCACTGGGAGCGCCGAAGTGAAGGCAGCGCGGTTTACCGGCCTCTACCAGCCGCTGGTGGTGGAGACCATGCCCGATCCAACTCCCGATGCGGGCGAAGTGGTCGTCAAGGTCGGGCGCTGCGGGATCTGCGGCAGCGATCTGCACATGAGCGAGGATCCCGCTTTCGGGTCGCAGCCCGGCGACGTGTTCGGGCACGAGTTTGCGGGAGAAGTCGTTGCGCTGGGCGCGGGGGTTGAGGGGCTGGCCACCGGCGATACCGTCGCGGTGATCCCGCTGAAGAGCTGCGGCAAATGCAGCAGCTGCCGCGCCGGCGAAGTGCAATGGTGCAAGCAGTTCGGGCTGCAGGGCGGCGGCTATGCCGAATATGCCGTGACCCGTCCCAACCAGTGCGTGAAGCTGCCCAAGACGGCGAGCCTGGCCGATGGCGCGATCATCGAGCCGCTGGCCGTGGCGCTGCACGGGGTCCGGCTCTCGGGCCTCAAGGCCGGCGATCGGGTGCTGGTGCTGGGTGCGGGGCCGATCGGGCTCGCCGTTGCTTTCTGGGCAAAACGGATGGGTGCGCGCCGGGTGGTGGTGCAGGACATCTCTGACTGGCAGCGCGCCCGCGCACTCGAAATGGGGGCGGACGCTTTCATTGTCGAGCCAGACGAACCCGCCCACGCCAGCGATCGCGCTTTCAACGGCAACAAGCCCGACATAGTGTTCGAATGCGTCGGTCTGCCGGGACTGATCACGCAGGCAGTCGGCCAGGTCCGCAATCGCGGGACGATCCTGTTGTTGGGCCTCTGCACCCGCCCCGACACCGTCAACACCTTCGCGATGCTGACCAAGGAGGTGAAGCTGGTGACCAGCGCCTTCTTCACCCTGAAA
>JBJTMC010000103.1:0-18907 GCA_046063325.1 Novosphingobium sp. | reverse complement strand
GGTTGCCAATGTCAGCCGCAAGCCGCAGCAGGGCCGGTCAAAGGCCTCGCTCGAGCGGATGCTGGCGGCGGGCCGCGAACTGATGCTGGAACGCGGCAGCGAGGAATTCACGCTGCAGGACGTCAGCGAACGCGGGCAGGTTTCGATCGGATCGATCTACCTGCGGTTCGAAAGCAAGGACAACCTGGTGCGCGGCGTGATCGCCGAGGCGCTGGATGCGCTGGCCGCCGATGAAGGCGCGCTGATGGATCTGCTGTCCAGTGATTGCCCCGATCTGGCCAGCTTCGTCCCCGCCTATGTCGAGGGCTATGCCGAAATCCTGCGCCGCCACGCGCCCTTGCTGCGCCTGACGATGGAGCGCGCTGCGTTCGACCCTCTGGTTTCCGCTCCCGGCAAGGAACATGCCCTGCGCGCCGAAGCGCAGAGCACCGACGCCATGTTGGCCCATGTCGGCGAATTCGGCGGCAAAGATCACAAGATCAAGGCGCAGTCGGCCTATCACATCATCTTTGCCACGCTGGCCCGCCAGCTGAGCCTGGGATCGAGCGGCGAGGCCGTGCACGATTACGACTGGAACCTGTTGAAGCGCGAAATGGCGCGGATGGTCCTGGCCTACTTCCGCGCCGATTGACAATTCCGCCCGCGTATTTAATAATCTCGATTCTAATTTAGGGAGGCGGCAGCGACCGCGCCCGATCGGGAGACGCGGCCTTGGCCCCTGACCAACCTGTATCGCAACGCCTGTCCTGGCCCGAACGGCTGGCCTGGATGGTCTGCGCCATGCCCGAACTGCTCAAGTCGTTCGAGTGGGACGCCTTCGTGCTGTTCTTCTACGCCCAGGTCGTCGGCCTGTCGGGCTGGCTGATCGGGGTAGCGATCGCGGTGATCATCGTGTTCGATACGCTGGTCGATCCGTGGATCGGCGCTCTGTCGGACCGGCTCAGCGGAACTCGGCTGGGGCGGCGGCACAGCCTGATGTTCGCGGCGATCCTGCCCTTCGCGATCGGGATCGCCATGGTCTTTGCCCCGCCGATGGGCATGACCCAGCCGCAGATCTTCGCCTGGCTGCTCGGTTGGGGGCTGCTGGCGCGCTGCGGGATCTCGTTCTGGACCGTCCCGGCCTATGCCCTGGGCGGGGAACTGACCAGCGGGGAGAAGGAACGGCGGCTGGTCGCGGTGCTGCGCAACCTTGGCAACCAGGTGATCATCCTGACCGTCCCGGCGATCGCCTTCGGGGTGTTCTTCGTCCACACGCCCGGCTTCGCCCGCCCGCAGCTCAACCCCGCGCCCTATCCGGGCTTCGGCCTGTTCGTGGCGCTGCTCGGCGCGGCGCTGATGCTGGTCGGGGCGCTGGGCACCTGGCGGCGGGCGCGGGCGATCGAGGCGGCGAACCCGGCGCCGCCCGCGCCGGACGGCGGGACCGGGCCGGTCGCGATCCTGCGCCAACTCGCCGGCGCGGTGCGGATCACGCCCAATGTCGGCAAGCTGCTCGCGGTCGCGTTCCTCGTGCTGTTCGTCAATTCGGTGATCAACCAGCTGTCGCTGCACCTCGCGACCTATTTCTGGCAGCTCGACGAAACCTGGACCCCGCGGCTGCTGATGGCGGCGACCTTCGGTTCGATCCTGGCGATGCTGCTCGCCCCGCTGTTCCTGCGCCTGTTCTCGACCCGCCGGGCGATGACGCTGGGCCTGTGCGGCTTCTTCGCCGCCCAGGCGCTAGCGATCCTGCTGCCGCTGTCGGGGCTTGCTCCGGCGGCGGGGACGGCGGCGATCGGGCTGCTGATCGGCGGCCTGCGCTTTCTGGGCGGGCTGGCCTACGGGCTTTACGTGGTGCCGTTCAACGTGGTGACCTATGACATCGGCGACGAGCATGAATTCAACACCGGCCGCCCGGCGCAGGGCACCGTCGCCAGCTTCATGTTCATCGGGTTGCAGCTGGGCAGCGGGGCGGTGGCGCTGCTGGCGGGCTCGTTCCTTGGCCTGATCCAGTTTCCGGTCGGCCTTTCGGTCGATGCCATGCCGCCCGAAAAGGTCCAGGCGCTGGCCTGGTTCATCTTGGCCCTGATCGCGCTGGCAGGCGGGGCGATGGCCTGGCTGGTCGGAACCTTCCGGATCGACGCCGCCAAGGTCGCCGCGATGCGCGCCCGCAGAACAGGAGTGACCACATGAAGAACACCGCGCTCGCGCTGGCCGCGCTCAGCCTGCTGGGGGCCTG
This sequence comes from Novosphingobium sp., assembly GCA_046063325.1. Lineage (GTDB taxonomy): Bacteria > Pseudomonadota > Alphaproteobacteria > Sphingomonadales > Sphingomonadaceae > Novosphingobium. Next base: position 16,692 of record JBJTMC010000103.1, on the reverse strand, counting down.
CTCGACCGCCCCGGCCGATCCGACCGCGCGCAACCGCAAGGTCATCCAGGATTTCGCCCGGATCTTCTACCAGGACAAGGACGTGAAGCGGGCATTCGAAAGCTATGTCGTGCCCGGTTATATCCAGCACAACCCGGGGATCGCCGACGGCCGCGATGCCGCGGTGGCGGCGCTGACCCCGATGTTCTCCGCGCCCGGCGCCAAGTTCGAGGTCAAGCGGGTCGTGGTCGACGGCGACCTGGCGGTGATCCACCTGTTCGGGCAGGGCGATCCGGCGACCAGGGGCGCGGCGGTGGCCGACATCTACCGCCTGAAGGACGGCAAGATCGTCGAGCACTGGGATATCCTCCAGCCGATGCCGGAAAAAAAATCCGCCAACCCGCACCCGATGTTCTAAATCCTCAGCCGCCCGCGAAGATCCGGCGGCACATGGCCTGGTGCTTTTCGACCTGGTCGAACCCGTCATCGGCGAGATAGGCGTGGCCTTCCCATTCACTTACCAGCGTGCCGGTGAAGCCGCCGTCGCGGAACAGCGGGAGGATCGTTTCGTAGTCGATCGCTTCCTCGCGCCCGTCCGCGTCCATGCCGTAGAACTTGCCGTGGATGTGGATCGTCCGGTCAACCAGCGCGGCCCAGCTCTTCGGGTCGTTGTTGGCGAGGATGAAGAAGGCCAGGCTGGCGGCCTGGATGTGGACCGGGTCGTGGCCCTGGGCCAGCGCCCATTCGCGCAGGCGCCCGGCCTTCTCGTGGCTCATCCCTGGCTCGAGCCAGACTTCCTTGAGCTTGTCGAGCAGGCTTTCCTTCGCCCCCTTGGCTCGCGCGGCATCCAGCATCGATTCCGGGATCCGGCTGGCCGTGCCGCCGAAGTCCGGAATCCAGCCGAGGTACGGCGTGTTGAGCTTGTCGTACATCTCGCCATAGGCCTGCACCGCCGGATGCCCGGCCCACATCGGGGCGTGGACTTCCACTCCCATGCGGATGTCGAGTTCCTCGGCATAGGGCGCGATCTGCGGCAGCAGCTCGACCGGCAGGGCGAACTGGTAGCGGACCAGCGAAAAGCCCATCTTCTTGGCGCTGCGCAGCTGGCGCTTGTGGTATTCGACCAGGCTGGCATCGTCGATCGGCTGCTGTCCGGGCCGCAGGAAGCGGTCCGAATTGATCGCGCAGGAGACCGGGTTCAGCCCGGTTTCGGCGATCAGGTCCTTGAACCGGGCGGCAAAATCGTCCGAGACGTCGGGAAATTCCTTGAACGACTGGAACCCGATGATCTCGATGTTCGGCCCCATTCCGCGCCGCGCGACCTCGCGCAGCAGGCCGTCCAGTTCGAACTTGCGGGTCAGCCAGGGGTTGGTGAACGAATAGAGCGTGACGCCCACTTGCGGGCCGCCAGAAGCGTTGATGCCGGTATTCATCTGCAGGGTTTCCTTCAGCTCACGCGCAGGGTTTCGGTTTGCCGGTCGGTGCGTTTCATGCCCGGGATGTAAGGCGGGCTGATATGGACGACGAGCGCGACCTCGTGTTCGCTACCCGGTTCCAGCTGCCGCGCGGGCAGGTGCAGATAGGCACTGTCGCGCACGAACCAGAAGGCATTGGTCTGATCGCCGATCTGCGAAAGCGGCCAGCTGTTGCCTTCGTATTCGACACTGGCATCGGACAGATCGACCGGATCACCGTCGATCGCCAGGCTGGCGACCTCGAAGATCGAGAACGGCAGCGAGCGGTACCACGGCAGGCGCATCGCCAGCCGCAAGCCGTCCGGACCGGCGGCAAGCCCTTCTTCCCCGATTACCCGTTCGACCGGCAGCATCGCACTCTCCCCAAAACTGACTGGCACATAATTAGAACGTGGTTTCTAATTGGAGCTTGACACGCGGTCAAGCCTCGTGTTGAAAAAATCCGAACGAATGTTCTAGAATACGGTCCAGAGTTTGGGGAGTCGGGTTTGGCCCAGTTTGATTACATCATCGTCGGTGCGGGCTCGGTCGGCTGCGTGCTGGCCAACCGGCTCAGCGCCGATCCGGCCTGCCGCGTGCTGCTGATCGAGGATGGCGGGGACAACCAGCACCCCTTCATCAAGATGGCCGGCGGCTTCGTGAAGATCATGGGCAATCCGGACTATTTCCGGGCCTACCCGCTCGCCCAGCGCCCCGGAATGCGCCCCGGGATCCACACCTATGGCCGCGGGCTGGGCGGCAGCTCGGCGATCAACGGCACCTGGTATCTGACCGGGATGCCCCGCGATTACGACGGCTGGGTCCGCATGGGCCTGCCCGGCTGGGGCTGGGACGAAATGGCGCGCTGCTTCCAGCGGGTCGAGGATTACCGCGAACCGGGCGCGCATCCGGGGCGCGGGCAGGGCGGCGAGCTGCAGATCACCGCCTCGACCTATCAGTCGCCGGTGTTCGATGCCCTGGCCGCCGGGTTCGAAGCGAACGGCATGCCGTGGCTAGATGACATCACCACGCCCGGCACCCACGGCGTGGGCCGCTCGCAATATACCGTCGACCGCAAAGGGGTGCGCGAAAGCACCTACAAGGCGTTCGTCATGCCGGTTGCGCAGCGCCCCAACCTGACGGTCGCGACCCATACCGCGGTCAAGCGGGTGGTGATCGAGCAGGGCCGCGCTACCGGCGTCGTGACCGAAGCGGGCGGGGCCGAGCAGACCCACACCGCCGCGCGCGAAGTGATCCTCTCGGCCGGGGTCTATGGCTCGCCCCAGCTGCTCCAGCTGTCGGGCGTGGGACCGGGCGCGGCATTGCAGGCGCTGGGGATCGCGGTGACCAGGGAGCTGCCCGCGGTCGGGCAGAACCTGGCCGATCACCAGAAGTTCGGAGTCTCGTTCGATCTCAAGAACCACCCCGGCACCAACCGCGAATTCTTCGGCTGGCGGCTCTACCGCAACGCGCTGCAATATTTCCTGACCGGCACCGGCCACCTGGCCCGGGTCGGGATGCCGCTGACCGGCCTGATCGCAAGCGAGGGCACCGATCCCGCCTGGCCCGATTTCCAGGTCGCCGCCGCGCCGTTCGCGATGCGCACGATCAACGAGATGGCCGCGCGTCCGGGCAGTCCGCTTACCCCCAATCCCGGGCTGACCTTCTCGGGCTATCACCTGCGCCCGCGCAGCCGCGGATCGATTGTGCTGACCGCGCCCGATCACCGGGTGAACCCGACGATCGACGCGGCGATCTGGGCCGATCCCTATGACAAGGCCAAGGCGATCGAGCTGTTCCGGCTGTTCCGGGCAATCGCCTCGTCCGATCCGCTCAAACCCTTTATCGGGACCGAGCGGATGCCGGGGCCGGACGTGCGGGACGAAGACGCGATTGCCGCAGAACTTGCCAGGATGGTCGAGGTTGGCCTCCACGGCACCGGGACCTGTTCGATGGGCACCGATCCGACCACTTCGGTCACCGATGCCCGCTGCCGGGTCCACGGCCTGGCGGGACTGCGGGTGGTCGATTGCTCGATCATGCCCACCCCGGTTTCGGGCAACACCAACGGTCCGGCCATCGCGCTGGCGCAGCGCGCGTCCGAGCTGATCCTGGAAGACGCGCGGGGCTAGCGCGGCGGTGTACCTCGGGATCGATATCGGGACCTCCGGGGTCAAGGCGGTGATTGCCGATCCGGCGGGCGCGGTTGTGGCCCAGGCCAGCGCCCCGCTCAACGTTTCGCGCCCGCACGATCTGTGGTCGGAACAGGATCCCGATGCCTGGTGGTCCGCGACCGAGGCCGCCGTGCTGGCCCTGCCGCAAGACTTGCGCGGCGCTGTCGCGGCGATCGGCCTGGCCGGGCAGATGCACGGCGCCACCGTGCTGGGGGCGGACGACCGGCCGCTGCGCCCGGCGATCCTGTGGAACGACGGCCGCTCCTTCGCCGAATGCGCCGAACTGGAAGCGGCGGTGCCCGAACTGCGGGCCATAACCGGCAACATCGCCATGCCCGGCTTTACCGCGCCCAAGCTGGCCTGGCTGCGCCGCCAAGAGCCCGAGGTGTTCGCGGCGATTCGCACCGTGCTGGTGCCCAAGGACTATGTCCGCCTGTGCCTGAGCGGGGACAAGGCCAGCGACCTGTCCGACAGCGCCGGAACGCTGTGGCTGGATGGCGCTAGGCGCGACTGGTCGGACCCGCTGCTGGGCGCGACCGGCCTGACCCGCGACCAGATGCCGCGCCTGCTTGAAGGCACCGAGATCAGCGGCACTCTGCGGGCCGAAGTCGCCGCGCGCTGGGGGATGGACCGCGTTCCGGTCGCCGCCGGGGCCGGGGACAATGCCGCCGGAGCCGCCGGGGTCGGCGTGGTGCGCGACGGGGATGCGCTGCTTTCGCTTGGCACCTCGGGGGTGATCTTCGTCGCGACGGACACCTTCCGCCCCAATCCGGCCGGTGCGGTCCATGCCTTCTGCCACTGCCTGCCCGGGATGTGGCACCAGATGAGCGTCCACCTTTCGGCCGCCTCGTGCCTCGACTGGGCGGCAGCGCTGACCGGGCAGGACGTGCCCGGCTCGCTCGCGGCGGCCCAGGCTGCGACGCCGGGGCCAGAACTGTTCCTGCCCTACCTCTCGGGCGAGCGAACCCCGCACAACGATCCGCACCTGCGCGGGGCGTTCCTCGGCCTGTCCAACGACAGCGATCCGGGGCGTCTGGCGCTGGCCGTGCTCGAAGGGGTGGCCTTCGCCCATGCCGACGGGCTTGCCGCCTTGCAGGCGGCGGGCACGCGGATCGAAAGCCTGGCGGTAATCGGCGGCGGCGCGCGCTCGCGCTTCTGGGGCGCGATCATCGCCTCGGCGCTGGGGGTGCGGCTGGACTATCTCGACGGGGGCGAGGTTGGCCCGGCGCTGGGCGCGGCGCGGCTGGCGCAGATCGCGGCCACCGGCGCCGCCATCGCCGACGTCTGCACGCACCCGCCGGTGCGCGAGACCATCGCGCCCGATCCGGCGCTGGCCGAGCGGCTGGCCCCCAAACTCGCCAAATTCCGCGCGGCCTATCCCGCGCTCAAGGATCTGTGAGAGGAACCGTCATGTCTGCAGCCTACTTCGCCGAGTTCGATACCGTCCGCTACGAAGGGCCGGATTCGACCTCTGACCTTGCCTACCGCTGGTACGACAAGGACCGCGTGGTCCTGGGCAAGCGGATGGAGGACCATCTGCGTTTTGCCGTGTGCATGTGGCACACCTTCTGCTGGCCGGGCAGCGACGTGTTCGGAGCGGGCACCTTTACCCGGCCCTGGCTGCAGGGGCCGATGGACGCGCAGAACGCGGCGGCCAAGCGCGAGGCCGCGCTCAGCTTTGTCGAAAAGCTCGACCTGCCGTTCTACTGCTTCCACGATGTCGACGTGATGGCCGATGCCGAGACGATCGGCGATTTCCGCAGCAGCTTTGCCGCGGCGGTCGATCATCTGGAGGAGTTGCAGGGCAAGCACGGGCGCAAGCTGCTGTGGGGCACGGCCAACCTGTTCGGCCACCCGCGCTACATGGCCGGCGCGGCGACCAATCCCGATCCCGAAGTCTATGCCTGGGCCGCCAGCCAGGTCCGCGATGCGCTGGAGGCGACCCACCGGTTGGGCGGGGCGAACTATGTGCTGTGGGGCGGGCGCGAAGGCTATGACACGATCCTCAACACCGAGATCGGGATCGAGCAGGAGAACTTCGGGCGGTTCCTCAGCCTGGTGGTCGATCACAAGCACCGGATCGGCTTTGACGGCACGATCCTGATCGAGCCCAAGCCTCACGAGCCGACCAAGCACCAGTACGATTTCGATACCCAGACGGTCTATGCCTTCCTCAAGCGGTTCGGGCTGGAAGGCGAGGTCAAGGTCAACATCGAGGCCAACCACGCGACGCTTTCGGGCCATACCTTTGAGCATGAGATCGCGATGGCCCGCGCGCTGGGCATCCTCGGTTCGATCGATGCCAACCGCGGCGATCCGCAGAACGGCTGGGATACCGACCAGTTCCCCAACTCGGTCGAGGAACTGACCCTCGCCATGCTCGAAGTGCTGCGCGCGGGCGGGCTCGGCGACGACGTCTCGGGAGGTGGGTTCAACTTCGACGCCAAGGTCCGCCGCCAGTCGATCGATGCGGTCGACCTGCTGCACGGCCATATCGGCGGGGTCGACACCATCGCCCGCGCGTTCCTGCGCGCCGCCGCGATCATCGAAGACGGCCGGCTCGAGACCTTTCGCGCCAAACGTTACGCCGGCTGGCAGGGCGAGTTGGGACGGATGGTCCATGCCGAGGGCACGACCCTGGCCCAGATCGCCGACCGCGCGGTGCAATCGAACAGCGCGCCGACGCCGCATTCGGGCCGTCAGGAGTGGTGCGAGAACCTGATCGGCCGGTTCTAGACGGTGCCCCGAGCATGATTGCGAAGCGATTCGATCCGGCCGGATCGATTGCTCGCTATCGAAGAATCAAATCCCCTCTTTGAAGGCTGTTCGCGGCCCTGGAAGCCTGATAGACAACGCAGGACAATTGGCGGAACCAATCCGCTGGGGAGAATGGGATGTCGGGAACTGGGGCCAGGCCGGGCAATTATCGGGCGATCTTCTGGATCAGCGTGCTCGCGCTGTTTACCGCGGCGCTGGCCAACGCGATCCGGGGCGGCGCATCGGAAGCGATAAAGGCGGAGCTGTTCGATCCGACTGCGGCCGAACGCTCGGGCGAGCTGATTGCCTCGGCGCTGGGCAACGCCTTCCTCGGCTTTGCGCTCAGCCTGCTGGTGATCAGCCCGCTGCTCGACAAGATCGGGGCCAAGCGGATCCTGCTGTTCGCCGCCGCCTGTTTCATCGCCGGTCCGCTCTTGATCCTCTACGCCCCGTCGGCGGGCGGATTCGAGGCGGTTTACCGCGTGCTCAACGCCGGGATGATCCTGACCGGGTTTGGCTGGGGGGCAACCGAAGGCTCGATCAACGCGCTGACCACCACGATCTATCCCGAGGACAAGACCGGGCGGCTCAACGTGCTGCATGCCTGGTGGCCGGCCGGGATCATCGTCGGCGGATTGCTGACCGTCGCGTTGTTCGGGGCCGGGTTCGGCTGGCGCACGCCGATCGCACTGCTGATGGTGCCGGGGGTGATCCTGGGCCTGTGGGTGATGCGCCATGACTTTCCTCAGACCGAAAGCACCGTGGCCGGGGTATCCTTCCAGGACATGCTGAAAGAGCCGTTCCGGCATCCCGGCTTCTGGATCTTTCCTGCGATCATGTTCCTGACCGCTTCGGCCGAACTGGCGCCGGGCGCCTGGGTGCAGGTGGCCCTGACCGAAACCGTGGGCATGCAGGGCATTCTGCTGATGGTCTATGTTTCGGCGATCATGTTCGCGATGCGCAATTTTGCCGGGCCGCTCGAACACCGGTTCTCCGATATGGGGCTGCTGTGCATCAGCACCATTCCGGCCGGGATCGGGCTGTACCTGCTGGCGACGGCGAATTCGCCGGTTACCGCGCTGGCCGCGGCAACGCTGTGGGCCTTCGGGGTCTGTTTCATGTGGCCGACCATGCTGGCCGCGGTGGCGCGGCGCTATCCGCGCAGCGGATCGTGGGGGATCGGGCTGGTCAATTTCTCCGGCGCGTTGGCGATCTATCTGGTGCTGCCGGAAATCGGCAAGATCTATGACAAGGCCAAGATCGAACAGGCCGGCGGGGAAGCGGCGTTCAAGGCCCTGCAGGCCGGCAGCGCCGGTATGCACCAGGCCCTGGCCCATGCCGCGGAAGTCTCGTTCAAGACCATTTCGATCATTCCGCTGGTGCTGTTCTTCGTGTTCGGCGCGGTCTGGCTGTCCGAGCGGGGCCGCGACACCAAATGAAGGTCGGGATGAACCTGCTGCTGTGGACCGGGCATGTCACGCAGGACCATGTCCCGATCCTGCGGGCCTTAAAGGACACCGGGTTCGACGGGGTGGAGGTTCCGCTGTTCGATCCGTCGGACGCGGGGCATTACCGCCAGCTCGGCGCGATCCTTGACGATATCGGTCTGGAACGGACCGCTGTGGCAACCATTCCGGACGAAGCCCGCAGCCCGATTTCGGCCGATCCGGCGGTGCGGCAAGCCGGGTTCGACCATCTTTCTCGGGTGATCGACTGCTGCGAAGCCGTGGGCGCCGATCTGCTGTGCGGCCCGTGGTACCAGCCGCTCGGGGTGTTTTCCGGCGTCGGACCACAGCTTGAGGAATACGAGCGCTGCGCCGAGGTGCATCGCCGCGTTGCCCCGCTGGCGCGTGCTGCCGGGATCACCTGCGCGCTCGAGGTGCTCAACCGGTTCGAATGCTATCTGTTCAACACCTGCGAACAGGCGATTGCCTATTTCGATCTGCTGGACGAGCCGGGCTTTGGCATCCATTTCGATACCTTCCATGCCAACATCGAGGAACAGGATTCCGTGGCGGCAGTACGGAAGGCCTGGGCCAGCGACCACCTGAAGCACGTCCACATCAGCGAGAACGATCGCGGCACCCCGGGCAAGGGGCAGGCCAAGATCCGCGAGACGATCACCGCGCTGAAGGGGCTGGGCTATGACGGCTGGCTGACGATCGAAGCATTTGGCGGAGCCTTGCCCGAACTGGCCGCCGCGACCCGGGTGTGGCGCCCGTTCTTCGCCAGCGAGGAAGAAGTCTACAGCGAAGGCCATCGTTACATCCGCGAATGCTGGGCCTTGGAAGGAGAATGACGATGGACGCGATGCTGCAAATGGACCGCCGCGCGCTGATGCAGCGCGCGATGCTGCTGCTGGGCGCAACCGCGCTGGCCAGCTGCGATTTCCTTCCCGGTGCCAAGGCCGGAGCGACGCTGTCGGACGATCGGCTCAAACTGCTTGATGCCTTTGCCGATACGCTGATCCCGGTCACCGACACGCCGGGGGCGGTCGGCGCGGGCGTGCCCAAGGTGCTGGCGCAGATGTATCACGATTGGGCCTCGGCCGAGACCCGCAGCGAACTGTCCGGCGCGCTCGACCGGCTCGATGCGGCAGCGCGCAAGGCCAAGGGCAAGGGCTTTGCCGAACTTGCTCCGCCCGAACGGCAGGCCTTCCTTTCCGGGCACGACAAGGCCGCGCTGGTCGATGTCCCGCCGCCGCCGGGTGCGCCGATGGGCAACCCCTTCGCCCCGGTCGTCTCGGTGGTCGACAACGGCTATGCCAAGCTCAAGGACCTGGTCGCGACGCTCTATTACCACAGCGAGCTCGGGCTGACCAAGGAACTGGTCTACGAACACGTTCCGGGCGGCTGGACCGCTTCGGTCAAGGTCACCCCCGCAACCCGTCCCGCCATCACCTTCGGAGCTTTCTGAGATGACTTTCGACGCAATCGTAATCGGCTCGGGGATGAGCGGCGGGATGGCCGCCAAGGAACTGTGCGAGCGCGGGCTCAAGGTGCTGGTGCTCGAACGCGGCAAGATGATCGATCCGGCCAAGGATTACATGGATCACCTGATGCCGTGGGAGCTGCCCAACGACAACCAGGTGCCCGAGGACGAAGTGGCCGAGCACTGGCCCGTCCAGTCGAAGTGCTACGCCTTTGGCTCTGCCACCAAGAAGTTCTTCGCCAAGGACAGCGAACAGCCGCTGTCGGTCCCCGACGAAAAGCCGTTCGCCTGGATCAAGGGCGATCACCTGGGCGGGCGCTCGGTGATGTGGGGGCGGCAGAGCTACCGCTTGTCCGAGATGGATTTCGCAGCCAACGCCAAAGATGGGCATGGGGTCGACTGGCCGATCCGCTACGCCGACCTTGCCCCGTGGTACGATCATGTCGAAGAGTTCATCGGGGTTGCCGGATCGAACGAAGGGCTGCCGCAACTGCCCGACGGCAAGTTCCTTCCCGCGTTTGAGCTCAACGACATGGAGAAGGCGTTCAAGGCCGCGGTCGAATCCAAATTTTCCGGCCGCAAGGTGATTTCGGGCCGGGTCGCCAACCTGTCCAAGGCGCAGCCGCAGCATATCGAGCTGGGCCGCAGCAGCTGCCAGGCGCGCTCGATCTGCGAGCGCGGCTGCCGCTTCGGGGCGATGCATTCCAGCCTGACCTCCTCGCTCCCGGCTGCGAAGCGGACCGGCAACCTGACCATTGTCACCGATGCGATCGTTCATTCGCTGGTGCAGGACCCGAAGAGCGGGCGGATCAGCGCGGTCAAGGTGATCGACGCCAAGACCAACGAAGGCCGCACCTATGAAGCGCGGATCTTCTTCCTCAACGCCTCTACCCTCGGCACTGCGCAGATCCTGCTCAATTCGGCTAACGAGGCGAACCCGCGTGGGCTTGCCAACGGGTCTGACCAGGTCGGCCGCAACATCATGGACCACCTCTATGGCCTTGCCACGGTCGCGGTGTTTCCGGGGCTTGAAGACAGCTACTACCACGGCCGGCGGCCCACCGGGATCTACATTCCGCGTTTCCGCAATGTCACCGAATCGGGCGAGGGTTATGTTCGCGGCTATGGCTATCAGGGCGGGCTTTCCCGCACCGGATGGAAGCAGCTGGCGCTCCAGCCCGGTGTCGTCGGGGCAGAGATCAAGGCGCTGGCACGCAAGCTGGGGCCATGGTCGGGGGTGATCGCCGGGTTCGGCGAAGTGCTGCCCAACCCTGATAACCGCCTGACGCTGCACGCCAGCCGCACCGACAAGTGGGGCATGCGGGTGCCGCATGTCGAATATGCGATCGGTCCCAACGAGCACGCGATGATCAAGCAGATCATGACCGATGCCAAGGCGATGGTCGAGGCGGCCGGTGGCCAGGTTATCAAGCAGATCGGCGATGCGGCCACGCCGGGGCTTGGCATTCACGAGATGGGTACTGCGCGGATGGGGCATGATCCGAAAACCTCGGTGCTCAACGCGCACAACCAGGCGCACGAGGTGGACAACCTGTTCATCACCGATGGCGCGGCCATGGCCTCGTCCGGGTGCCAGAACCCTTCGCTGACCTACATGGCGCTGTCGGCCCGCGCGGCGGATCATGCGGTAAAACTGATGAAGGAAGGGGCGCTCTAGATGCTGCGTTACGTTTCGCTTGCGCTCGCCGTCCTGGGGGGTCTTCTGCTCGCCAGCGCTCCCGCCCAGACCCGGCCGCAACCGCAGCCGCTGCTCGATTGCGCCGGACGCGATGCGCCGTTCTCGATTGACTCGCCGTTTGTCGACGTGCTGCTCAATCCGGTTGCGCGCAAAACCGCAGAAGAGGCGCTGGGGCAGGACTTCAGCAAGGGGCCGCCGATCTTCGTTGCCACCAAACCGCCGACCTTCGGGGCCATTGTCACACTGAAGGAGGCGGCTGGCTTCCTGGGCGGCGATGCCAAGGCTTTGCCCGCGCTCGACGCCAAACTGCGCGCCTTGCCCGTGACCCGCGCCGACAAGGTCGCCCGCTGCGCGCGCTATGACAACGATCGTCCGGTGTTCAAGCTGGCCAAGGGCAAGCGGGTCCACCTGCTGATGTTCGAGAAGATCAACGGCTTTCGCGACAGTCCCTCGGTCGATGCGGCCCATGCCGCGATCACGGCCATGGCGCGGCGCAACGGCTGGGACCTGATCGTCACCGACAAGGGCGGCGCCTTCAACCCGGCAACGCTCCGCCAGTTCGACGCGGTGATCTGGAACAACATTTCGGGCGACGTGCTGACGCTGGGCCAGCGGGCTGCGTTCAAGGCCTACATCGAACAGGGCGGGGGCTTTGTGGCGATGCACGGCTCGGCCGGCGATCCGGTCTATTTCTGGGACTGGTATGTCGACAAGCTGATCGGCGCGCGGTTCATCGGCCACCCGACCCAGCCGCAGTTCCAGGAGGCCCGGATCCGCGTCAATGGCGCTCACCCGCTGGCCAAGGGCCTGCCGACCGAATGGCGGATGACGGACGAATGGTACTCGTTCCGGACCAACCCGCGCAGTGTCGGCGCCAATGTCCTGCTGACGCTTGATGAGAGCAGCTATACCCGCGTCAGCCAGTTCGCCAGCAACATCGACATGGGCAGCGATCATCCGCTGGCCTGGACCAATTGCGTCGGCAAGGGGCGGATGTTCTATTCGGCAATCGGGCATATGCCGGAAACCTACAGCCAGCCGCAAGCGGCGCAGGTGCTGGAAAACGGGATCGGCTGGGTGGCTTCAAATCGGCCCTGTCGATAGGCGCTTAGCGACGGTTTGGTTTTGCCGCTGCGCAGCGCGCTCCCTAGAGTGGTCCCAATAAGGTATCGGGGAGAGGGACGCGCGATGAAAACCAAACGGGTGCCGGGGTTCATGACCGGCCTGTCGCTGCTGTTTCCGATCACGCTGTCGGTCATGGCGGCGCTGTTCGTCGCGCCGATCGCGCCCAAGATCGCCGAGGCCTATGGTTCGACCGGGCGCTACACCCCGGGCGAGCTGCAATTCTACATCGGCTGGATCATCACCGCCCCGGCGCTGTGCGTGGCGCTGTTCTCGATCCCGGCCGGCGCGCTTGGCGACAAGGTCGGCCGCCGCCGCCTGCTGATCTGGTCGATGGCGCTCTACGTGGTGGTGGGCGTGATGCCCTACTTCCTCACCGACCTGAAACACATCCTGTGGAGCCGGATCGCGGTCGGCATGGTCGAGGCGCTGCTGATGACGCTCTCCACCACGCTGATCGGCGACATGTTCCACGGCGAGGCGCGGGGCCGCTGGCTTTCGGCCCAGACCGGGGTGGCCAGCACTTTCGCGATCTTCGCGATCCTGATCGCGGGCGTGGTCGGGGCCAGGGACTGGCACAACGTCTTCCTGCTCTACCTCCTCCCCGCGGTGTTCCTGGTGCTGGTGCTGCTGTTCACCTGGGAACCGGAAGAGACCGAACACCTTCACGACCACACCCTGGCGGTGGAGGGACGGTGGAGCGACCTGCCGTGGGGAATGATGGCGCTGATCTGCGCGATCACGCTGTTCGGATCGGTGATGTTCTACACGGTGCAGATCAAGCTGCCCGACGCGCTGAAAGACCTTGGCGTGGTGCTGCCCGGCGGCGGCTATGACGCGGCGCGCGGCGGGCTGATGACCGCGCTTGCCAGCCTGTTCGTGCCGGTCGGGACGGTGTGCTTCTGGTATCTCTCGCCGCGGCTCAGCCTCAAGGCGATGTTCGTGGTCGAATTCACGCTGCTGGCCGCCGGGTTCCTGCTGATGAGCGTGCTCAAAAACCCCTGGGCCTTTACCCTGGCTGCCGGGCTGGACCAGATTGGCGCGGGGATGCTGCTGCCGACCTTGCTGACCTGGGCCGTGGCGCAATTGCCCTTCGCGGTGCGCGGGCGCGGCACGGGGATCTGGACCGCGACCTTCAGCCTGGGCCAGTTCGCCTGCAACAACCTGGCGGTGCCGTTCATCATGGGCTTCACCGGGGCGATCCTGCCGACGCTGGGCGTGCTGGGCTGGCTCTGCGCCGGGGCGGCGGCGCTGGCGCTGGTCTCCCCGCTCAAGACGCCCGAGCGGCAAGCGGCATGAGGCTGGCGGGCAAGGTCGCGGTCGTCACCGGTGCGGCCAACGGGATCGGGCGGGGCTGCGCGGAAATCTTTGCCGCTGAAGGCGCGAGCGTGATCGGGGTGGACCGCGAACAATGCGACCTGCTGGACGAAGCGGTGGTCAGCGCGCTGTTCGCCGGGATCGGCGCCGAACATGGCCGGATCGACGTGCTGGTGAACGCCGCCGCCTTTGCCCACTTCGCCTGGATCGAGGATCTGACCTACGCCCAGTGGAAGGAAACCCTGGCCGGGGAACTCGACATCGTGTTCCTCGCCGTCCGCGCCGCCTGGCCGTGGCTCAAGGCAAGCGGGGCGGCCTCGGTGATCAATTTCGCCAGCGCCAACGCGCGCCATGCGCTTGAAGGCAGCCCGGCGCTGGCCCACTGCGCGGGCAAGGGCGGGGTGCTGGCGATGACCCGCCAGCTGGCGATGGAAGGCGCAGCCCACAACATCCGCGCCAACACGATTTCGCCGGGCTTCATCAAGACCGCCGCCACCGCGCGGCACCTTGAAGCGGACCCGGCGTTTGAGGCGCAGGTGCTGTCCAAGAACATGCTAAAGCGTCTGGGCGAGCCCGAAGACATTGCCTGGTGCGCGGCCTGGCTCGCCAGCGACGAAGCGCGCTATGTCACCGGGGCGGATGTGCCGGTCGATGCCGGGGCGACGGCGTGGTGAGCTGAAGGGCGGATTGTTGGCGGGGATCGGACGAAGCCCTATCCCCTTCAGGGGAGAGCGGACCTGGCCTAGTCTGGCAGAGACCAGCCAACATAACAGTCTTCGTCGATCCGCGCAGTTAGAGTTTTTCCGTCCTTGCGTTTGAATTCCACGAGCGTTGAACCCTCGTCGGTGTGGCCGACAACTCTTCCATCGTTGTTATCGAAATTATCTCGAAACGATGGGATCGAGCGGCTCAACATTCCCTGCTTTTGCTCCAGCGCATGGCTTAGCGCGTCAGCGGATGACGTTTTGGCACAAGCAGACTCGTGCGATTTGTGATCGGCCAACAGCAAAAACATGCTGAGCCCCATTACACCCAGCATGATTTTCCAACGTCGTTTCATGTGGGAACCTCAAGACCTGTAACGTTGCTTGGGTAAGCGCTTTCGAGCGCCAAAGTCTTGTGTTCATTCTGTGGGCGGTCAGCGCAGCTTAGAATGTTCGCAATGGACAGTCAGCCTTTCTCAACTCCCGTCGCTGATCACCGTTCCGCCATCGACCACCAGATTGTGTCCGGTGACAAACGCCCCCGCTGGTGAAGCGAGGAACGCCACCGCCCCGGCCACTTCCTGCACCGTTCCCGGCCGCCGCAAGGGCGTCATCGCCATACGCCGGGCCATGAACTCGGCGTCGTCGAGCAAGGGCTGCGACAGTTCGGTGGCGATGAAGCCGGGGGAGACGGCGTTGATCCGCACGCCGCGCGGCCCCCATTCGACCGCGAGGTTGCGCGCGAGCTGCGCCACCCCGGCCTTGGCCAGCGCATAGGCGTTGATCCGCCCGTTGCCGCGCAGGCCCGACAGGCTGGAGATCAGCACCGCGCTGCCCCCGCCCGCGCCCGCGATGTGGGGCAGGGCGAGATTGCACAGCACGACCTGGCTGCGCAGGTTGATCCCCATCACCCGGGCGTAATCGTCCATGTCGATTTCGGCGAAAGGCCCCGCCCTGCCGGTGATCCCGGCGTTGCAGACCAGCAGGTCCAGCCCGCCAAGTTCGGTCACGGTAAAGTCCACCAGCCGGGCCAGCGCGGCATCGTTGGCCACGTCGCAGGCGCAGCCCGGCATCGCCAGTTCGCTCGCGACCCGCGCGGTGTCCGCCGTGTCCTCGCTGCTGATCACCACCCGCGCGCCCTGCGCAATCAGCGCCTCGGCAATCGCGCGACCGATCCCCCGGGTCGATCCGGTAACCAGCGCGCGCTTGCCAGAGAGGTCGAACATCAGTGCGGTTTGTCTTCGGGCAGCGGCACCCCGTCATGCAGATAGGCCGGGGCCTCGATCAGCACGAAGGCGATCCGGCAAACCGCGTCCGAGGCATTGCGCCACAGGTGGTTGGTGCCGCGCTGGATGATGATGCCGCCCTGCCCGACAGTGCGTTTCGCGCCGTCGTCCAGTTCCAGCTCGATTTCGCCCTCCAGCACGATGCCATAGTCGATCGAATTGGTACGGTGCATCGGGCTCTGCTTGCCCGGCAGCATGTCGACCACCCGGATCACCGAGCCGCCTTCCAGCGTCAGCCCGGCTTCGCGGTGGCGGCCGTCGGTTTCGTCGTTGTTGTCGGCAGGGACGGTTTCAGTGGTCCAGATCAGCAGGAAACTGGCATCGCCCGACGGGATCATCCGGGTCGGCGTCACGTCTTCGGACTTGAACACCGCGCGGCCGTTCGCATCGTGGCCGGTGACGACCCGCTGGACCGGGGGCAGGCCGCTGTCGGAAAGTTCATTCATGCATATATCCTCTCAGAACCGCTCAGGCTGAGCTTGTCGAAGCCCCTCGGGCAGGTCCGCCGGACCCTTCGACAGGCTCAGGGGGAGCGGGAATTGCAGTCAGGGCCGCACCACTTGCTGGTCGATCGCGCCGAACGGGGTGCGCCCGGCCGCATCGCGCGCTTCCATCCGCACCCGGTCGCCGTATTTCATGAATTCGGTGCGGGGCGCGCCTTCGTCGACGATCTCGATCCCGCGGCGCTCGGCGATGCAGGACGAACCCACCTCGCGGAAGTTTTCGTTGGAAACGGTGCCCGATCCGATCACCGTTCCGGCCACCAGTTCGCGGGTCCGCGCGGCGTGGGCGACCAGTGCGTCGAACCCGTGGCCCATCGCCTTGCCATGCGCGTCGCCGAACTGCGTGCCGTTCCAGTGGACCCGCAGGTTCATGTTGGGCTGGAAATCCTCCCAGGCGCTGCCCAGCTCGTCGGGCGTAACAGCGAAAGGCGCCATCGAGCACGGCGGCTTGGCCTGGACCCAGCCGAATCCGGTCTTCATTTCCGGGCCGGCCAGCGCGCGCAGCGACCAGTCGTTGATCTGCACCACCAGGCGGATGTGGCGGGCGGCTTCGGCCTTGCTGACTCCCATCGGCACCGTATCGGTGATCACGCCGAACTCGCCCTCGAAGTCGATCCCCAGCGCCTCGTCCGCCATGACCACGTCTTCGCCGGGGCCATAGAACTTGTTCGACACGCCCTGGTACATCAGCGGCCATTCGACCGGGGCCTTGTCCACCCCGATCACCTTGTCCATCAGCGCGCCGTGGCTGGCATAGACCGAACCA
>JBJTMC010000102.1:0-13354 GCA_046063325.1 Novosphingobium sp. | reverse complement strand
CCAATGACTATGCCCTGGCTGTCTGGGGGCTGCGCCCGGTGACCGATCCGGCGCGCTTACTGTCACAGGATCTCCTGGCCGACGAGTTTGCCCAGTGGGTCGAGGGTCGCTACTTGCTGCGCCGGGCTTTTCTCGAAGTGGCGGTGATTGCCGGGCTGGTCGAGCGCCAGCAGCCGGGCAAGCGCAAGACTGGCAAGCAGGTCACCTTCTCGACCGACCTGATCTACGACGTGCTGCGCAAGTACGAACCCGACCACGTGCTGCTGCGCGCGGCCTGGGCCGACGCCCGCGCGCGCCTGACCGATGTCGACCGCCTGGCGGGAGTGCTAGAGCGCGCACAGAGCGATCTGGTGCACGTGACGCTGGACCGGGTCAGCCCCTTGGCCGTCCCGGTGCTGGTCATGATCGGGCGCGAAGCCTTGCCGCAGGGCGCGGCCGATGATGAACTGCTGCTGGAAGCGGAAGGGTTGGCCGGAACGGCGATGCGCGTCGAACCGGCCGAAGACGGCGACTGACCCAACGTGTCAGCGCGCCGGCGCGGCCTTGTCGAAGCGGGCGTATTGTTCCGTGCCGACAAAGGCAAAGCTGGCCAGGCCCGATGTCTTGACCAGGTTGATCGCCCGGGCCGACACGCCATAGGGTGCGCCTGCTTCGGGCTGGAATTTGACCAGCGGCTCGGGCTTCAAGTGGACAAGCGCGGCCAGAGTTGCGGAGAGCCGGGCTTCTCCAATCGGCGCGCCGTTCCAGGTCATTGTGCCTTGCGCGGTTACCGACAGGCGGTTTTCCGGCCGGATCCTTGCGGGCTCGATTGGCCCGGGTCCAGGCAGCTCAACCGGGGTGACGTGAGACGCCACAGGCACCGACAGGATGAACATGATCAGCAGCACAAGCAGCACGTCGATCAGCGGGGTGGTGTTCATTTCCGCCATGGGCGGCGTGTCGGGGAAGGTTGCCGTGGCCATAACCTGATCTCCTGTCCGATAAGGAGATGGTATATCATTGTGTTTCGACGTCAAGGCTTGCGCGTGTCAGGGCAACGGACACGAAAAAGGGGGCGGATCGCTCCGCCCCCTTCGTCTTTCGCGTGGACTGTCGCTTACTTGGCGGCCGGAGCGCCCGGTGCCTTGCCGAATTCGGAGAACTGTTCGTTACCGACAAATCCGAAAGCGGTGACGCCCGAACCCTTGATGATGTTCAGCACCTTGGCGGTGGTGTCATAGGGCGCCTGCGGATCCGGCTGGAACTGCAGTTCCGGTTCCGGCTGGATGTTCATCGTTGCCTGGAGCGAAGCCAGCAGCTGGCCCTCGTTCATCGGCGTCGCGTTCCACAGGATCGTGCTGTCCGGCATGATCACGACCTTGTTCTTGTCGCGCTTGATGATCGTGTCCGGCGGCGGGGCCGACGGATTGGGCAGATCGATGTTGGTCGCATGCGTCGCCACCGGGATGGTGATGATGAACATGATGAGGAGAACGAGCATGACGTCGATAAGCGGCGTCGTGTTCATTTCCATCATCGGCGAGCCATCATCCTTGCCGCCTGACATTGCCATGGTGGGATACTCCTAAAGGTGTGAGGCCGGATGGATCAGCCGTTCGGATCGACCGGGGTCGAAATGAAGCCGACCGTCGGGTAGCCCGAGATCTGCCCGTTGTAGCCCGCGCCCGCGATACACCGCAAGGGTGCGTTCACGTCGCCACGGACGTGCACCTGCGGAACCATTTCAGGGTTGTCGCGCAGCGCTTCGGGACCGCCCGCGCGCTTGACGATGCCGTCAAGCCGCTTGAAGGCCATGTCACGCAGTTCGTTCGAATCGACCGGCGTGATGTTGTTGAAATAAATGCGGCATTCCCCGCCCAGCGACGCGCCTTCGAAGCCCGGATCGCCGGCAGAGCGGCCTCCGCTGTCGGTAGTGCTCACCGTCAGCAGCAGGTTTTCGACCTTGTTCTTCGATTCGACCGACACGATGACCGGAATCTTGAGCTTCTGGATCGTCTGGATCGCGACCGGAACCGCGATCAGGAAGATGATCAGGAGCACCAGCATCACGTCCACGAGGGGCGTCGTGTTGATATCCGACAGCGGCTTTTCTTCCGCTCCGGCGCCGCCAACTGACATCGCCATAGTTACATCCTATTCTTGCGTTGACCGGACGGTCGGGGCGGCTACCAGCGGCAACCGCCCGATCCGGCAGGGCCGGCTGGCAATCCGGAGCGATCCGGACTGCCAGCCGACCAAAGCAGCTTACGGCTTGGCGGCCGGGGCCGGAGCGGCCGGACGGGCCGCTGCAGGAGCCGCAGCAACCGCCGGGCGGACAGCGCCCTTCGAGTTGATGTAGGCCAGCACGTCGGTCGAGAAGCCCTGAAGCAGCTCGGCAATGCGCTTGTTGCGACCCTGCAGATAGTTGTAGGCGAGCACGGCCGGAACCGCGACGAGCAGACCGATTGCGGTCATGATCAGCGCTTCACCGACCGGACCGGCGACCTTGTCGATCGAGGCCGAACCGGCGATGCCGATGTTGATCAGCGCGCGGTAGATGCCGACCACGGTGCCGAACAGGCCGATGAACGGCGCGGTCGCACCGGTCGTGGCCAGCCAGGCCAGGCCCTTGGCGAGCGAGGCGTTGATAGTGGCTTCCGAACGGGCCAGCGAACCGTGCAGCCAGTCGTGCGCGTCGGTCTCGTTGACCATCTTGCTGTGCTGGTCTTCGGCCTGGAGACCGTCATCGACGATCTGGCGCCAGGCGCTGTCCTTCTCCAGCTTCGCGGCGCCTTCCTTGAGGGTCGGGGCGCGCCAGAAGTTGCCGCGCATGTCGCGGTACTGGTTCATGATCTTGCCCTGTTCGAGGTACTTGGTGAACAGGATGAAGAGCGAACCAAACAGCATGATCGACAGGATCACGAGCACCGCAATACCGATCCAGTTCGGATCGCCATGCGGAAACAGGGCTTCCTTGATGCCGAACTGGGTCTGCGGGGCCGCGTCCTTCGCTGCGGCGGAAAGAAGTTCAAAAACCATGCGATAGTCCTCTCGAGAGAAATTGGATTGAAATCAGGTTTGGCCCGGGGGCCGGAAATTCGGAAAGCTTGCGCCTACTCCTTCGGGATCACCCAGCGCACACGGCCGGAGTAGGAACCTGCAGTCGGGTTGCCTTCGCCGTCGGTGGCCGGATTGAAGCGGGCCCGGCGCATCACGTTCGAGCAGGTTGCTTCATCGAGGTCCGGGCTTCCGCTCGAACCAGTGACCGAACAGCCGGTCGGCTTGCCGTCGGTGCCAACCGAGACCCGGAAGCCGGTGACGCCTTCGCGTTCCTCACGCAGGGCGCGTGTCGGATAGTCGTTGGTCGTCGCCCAGTTGCCCGGGTTGCCCTTGGGGGTGGCCGGCTTGGGCGAGAACCGCGGCGGCGGCGGCGGCGGAGGGGCCGGCGGCGCGGTCGGCGGCGCAGGCACGATCACCGGCGGCGCAGGCGGCGGCGGCGTATCGACCGCGGTCACCGGCGGCGGAGCCACGTTAAGGTTCATCTTCACCGGCGGCGCGACGATCGGCGGCGCGGCGGCCTCCTTCTTCGGCGGCGGCGGCGGCTCCTTCTTGGGCTCATCCTTCTTGATGTCGACGGTCGTCACCTTCTTGACGATGGCCCGGAAACCTTCGGCGGCGAGGCCCGTAATGAGGGCATAACCAAGGAGAACGATAAGCAGGGCCGAAACAACCAGCCCCACGGTGTTCTCACCGGTTCTATCACGATCTGCGTAAGACATTCAGCCGCATCACTCCTAACAGTCCCAACCGGGCCGAAGCCCGGAACCGGTGCCTGACACACGGCGAGAATCGCCGAGGGCAGACACCCAGCTTGTAAATTTCCACCCTGCGGGTCAATCCGGGAAACCTATTGGGCGCCCGACGCCTGCAAGGCCAGATCGCGGGTCGTTTGTTTTATTTGACCCGTTTTGCCTGTGCTTAGCGACCCATCCGGAAAGGCGCAACGCTTTATCCGTTAACTCTCGATTCACTTGTGATCCGCTGGAAAGACTCGGGTATTCGCCGAAAACGCGTCGTGAGGCCGTCTTGTGGCTCCCGCGCAAAGCGAGCATGGAACAATGATGAAAAAGTTCGCAATTGCCGGATCGCGCCTTCTGACCGTGCTGGTGGCAGGGGCAATCGCGGTGCCGGCAAGCGCCGATTCGCGGCCGCCCGTTCCGCCGCCCTCCGCCGCGCTCAGCTATGCCGATCTTGCCGATCTGGCCGATTCGGCGCCGATGGTGATTCGCGCTCAGCCGCGCAAGATCGCTCAAGTCGAAGCCGAACGGGCGCTTTCGCTGCGTCCGGGCTGGGGCCGATTCTATGTCGAGGCCCGGACCGAAGGGGTGATCGCGGGAACCCAGCCGCTCGGCAGCGATCTGCGCTATCTGGTCGACCTGCCGCTTGATGCGCGGGGCAAACCGGCCGCGTTCAAGAAGAAGAGCGTGGTGCTGTTCGCCCGCACCGTGCCGAGCCGTCCCGGCGAGATCCAGCTGGTCGCGCCCGACGCCCAGCTGCTCTGGGATGCTGCGCTCGATACCCGGCTGCGCGGGGTCCTCAAGGAACTTTATGCGAGCGGCGCCCCGCAGCGGATTACCGGCGTGCGCGAGGCGATCCACGTGACCGGGGATCTGGCCGGTGAAGGGGAAACCCAGCTGTTCCTGAGCGCCGCGAACGGCGAACCGGCGGCGATCACGGTGAGCCGCATGCCCGGCGGCGCCCCGCGCTGGAGTGTTTCGTTTTCCGAAGTCGTCGCGGGCAACGCCGGCGCCCCGCCGCGCGATAGCCTGGCCTGGTACCGGCTGGCCTGTTTCCTTCCCCCGCGGCTTCCGGCGGCGGCCAATATCTCGTCCGGCGCGGCCGACCGGACCGCGGCGGCGCAGGACTATGCGCTGGTCATGCAGCAGCTCGGACCCTGCCCGCGCAGCCGCAAATAGCGCGCTTGCCGACCGCGCCGCCCGCCCCTAAGGGCCGAGCCGCGAAGGGAACGAACATGGCCGAACCGCTGAAGATTGCGCTTGCCGGACTGGGGACCGTGGGGGTCGGTGTGATCCGCCTGGTCGAGGCCAACGCCCAGCTGATCGCGCGCCGCGCGGGCCGGCCGATCCAGATCACCGTCGTTTCCGCACGCGACCGCAACAAGACGCGCGGCGTCGATCTGTCGTCCTATGCCTGGGAAGACGACATGGTGATCCTGGGCGAACGCGCGGATGTCGACGTGGTGGTCGAAATGGTCGGCGGCTCGGACGGTCCGGCGCTGGCGCTGGCGCGCACCACGATCGAGGCCGGCAAGGCGTTGGTCACGGCCAACAAGGCGATGATCGCCCACCACGGGCTCGAACTCGCCGCCAAGGCTGAGGACAAGAAGGTCGCGCTGAAATTCGAAGCGGCGGTTGCCGGGGGCATCCCGGTGATCAAGGGCCTGCGCGAAGGCGCTGCCGCCAACGAGATCGAGCGGGTCTACGGGATCCTCAACGGCACCTGCAATTTCATCCTGTCGACCATGGAGGACACCGGGCGCGACTTTGCCGACGTGCTGGCCGAGGCCCAGGCCAGAGGCTTTGCCGAAGCCGATCCCGCCTTCGACGTCGAAGGCACCGATGCGGCGCACAAGCTCTCGATTCTGGCCGCGATCGCGTTTGGCGCAAAGATCGACTTCGGTTCGGTCAAGACCGCCGGGATCACCCGGCTGCGCGCGGCGGATATCGCCCAGGCCAGCGCGCTGGGCTATGTCATTCGCCTGATCGGCATGGCCGAAACCGAAGGCGAAGGCAGCAGCACCGCGCTGTTCCAGCGGGTCCAGCCGCACCTGGTGCCGGTCGATCACCCGCTGGCGCACGTCGACGGAGCGACCAACGCTGTGGTCGCCGAAGGCAATTTCTCGGGCCGCCTGCTGTTCCAGGGCGCCGGGGCCGGCGACGGCCCGACCGCCAGCGCCGTAGTGGCCGACCTGATCGACATCGCCCGGGGCGAGCTGAATCACGCCTTCTCGATGCCGGTTTCGGAACTTGAAACGCTGGGTCCGGCCGAAACCGGACACCGGTTGAGCCGCGCCTATGTCCGCTTCATGGTGGCCGACCGGCCGGGCGTGCTGGCCGAGATCACCGCAGCGCTGCGCGACGCCGGGGTTTCGATCGAAAGCCTGATCCAGAAGGGCCGCGCCGGGGACGAGGGCGAGGTGCTGGTCGCCATGGTCACTCACGAAGGTCCGGAAAGCGCGGTAAGCCGGGCGCTTGAACTGCTCGAGGGATCGGACAGCCTGACCGAGCCGCCGCTGGTCCTGCAACTGCTCGGGGACTAGGCCCCGGCTGTCCTAGGGCGCGGCTTTCTCGCCCTTGGCGATCAGGTCCGCGTCCGAACCTTCTGGCGGTTCGGGGATCGCCTTCATGTCGATGTAGTAGGGCGGCGGAACAGCGCTGCCGATGTTGCCCCGGCAAACCCCATCGGCACCCCGGCGGCACTTGATGTAGGAAACGTCGGGAGCGCTGGGAATGTTTCCGTCCAGCGCCCGGCGCGCCTCGCGCGAATAGGGGTCGGTTTCGGCGGTCGAGGGGACCTCCAGGTCCTCACCCCGGTCGACGCAGACCACGATCTCGTCGCCGCTTGACGGGCGGCATTTGGCGCGGGGATCGGGCGCGCCGTAGACCCGCTTGGTCACCTCGATCCGGTCGGCCACCTTGCGGTCGATTTCGTCGGGACTGGTCTGGGCGCGCGCGAAGGCAGGCAGGCCAAACAGCAAAGCCAGGCCCAGAGCCAAATGCCGCACCATGCGCTCCTTACGTAGGGTCAAGGCCGAACAAGGGAGCGAGGGTGCGCTTAATCGCGGCTGAACATGCCCCACTCGACAGCGCGGCGCTGCGCGTCTAAGCGCGCCGCGTAGATACCCGCTACATACCTATGCATCTCATCCACGGAGTTACTGCAGCGCCATGACCAAGCCTACCACGCCGCCGTCCCAGGTGCTCGACCGTGTTCTCGTACTCGAAATGGTCCGGGTTACCGAAGCGGCAGCGATCGGGGCGTCCAAGCTGATCGGCCGCGGCGACGAGAAGGCCGCCGATGCCGCCGCAGTAGAGGCGATGCGCGCCGCGCTCAACGAACTGGCGATGGATGGCACCGTGGTGATCGGTGAGGGCGAGCGTGATGAGGCGCCAATGCTGTTCATCGGGGAAAAGGTCGGCTCGGCGCAGGGCACCGGCCCCAAGATTGATATTGCGCTCGATCCACTGGAAGGCACCACGATCACTGCCAAGGCGGGACCCAACGCGCTGGCGGTGCTGGCCGTGGCGGAAGAGGGCAACCTGCTCAACGCGCCCGACGTCTACATGGACAAGCTGGCGGTCGGGCCGGGCTATCCCGACGGAATTATCGACCTCGCCAAGTCGCCGACCGAAAACGTCAAGGCGGTGGCTGCGGCCAAGGGCGTCAAGCCGGACGAAATCATCGTCTGCGTGCTCGACCGGCCGCGCCATGCCGAGCTGATCGCCGAACTGCGCAACCTGGGCTGCGGCGTGGTGCTGATCGGCGATGGCGACGTGGCCGGGGTGATTGCGGTGACCAATCCCGAAACCACGATCGACCTTTACATGGGTTCGGGCGGGGCGCCGGAAGGCGTGCTGGCCGCGGCCGCGCTGCGCTGCGTCGGCGGCCAGTTCAACGGCCGCCTGCTGTTCCGCAACGACGACGAGCGCCTGCGCGCCGCCAAGTGGGGGATCACCGATCTCAACCGGATCTACACCCGCGACGAACTGGCCAAAGGCGATTGTATCTTCGCCGCGACCGGGGTGACCGACGGTTCGCTGCTCAAGGGCGTCAAGCGGTTGAAGGACGGGCTGATCACCACCCAGTCGGTGGTGATGCGCGCCAGTTCGGGCACCGTGCGCTGGGTCAGCGGCGAGCACCGCAGCAAGAGCTGATTTTCCCCAGCGGGATTGGCATCGCTGACCCGCCCGGCTTGCAATCCCGCGCCCCTTTGGCCAAGGGCCGCGCAGGGCTGATTCTTGCGGGGAAGGGCGAACGCACATGAAGATCTTGGCCGGTAATTCGAACCTGCCGTTGGCGCGGGCCATCGCGGGCTATCTCGAACTGCAGCTGACCCAGGCCGACGTGCGCCGGTTCGCCGACGACGAGGTGTTCGTCGAGATCCACGAGAACGTGCGCGGCGAGGACGTGTTCGTGGTCCAATCGACCAGCGCCCCGGCCAACGACAACCTGATGGAACTGCTGATCTGCATCGATGCGCTGCGCCGCGCCTCGGCCAAGCGGATCACCGCGGTGGTGCCCTATTTCGGCTATGCCCGGCAGGACCGCAAGCCGGGCCCGCGCACTCCGATTTCGGCCAAGCTGGTCGCCAACCTGGTGACCACCGCCGGGGCCGACCGGGTGCTGGCGGTCGATCTCCACGCCGGACAGATCCAGGGCTTCTTCGATATCCCGACCGACAACCTCTATGCTGCGCCGGTGATGGCCGCGGACATCCTGCAGCGCACCGGGGGCGAAAACCTGATGGTGGTCTCGCCCGACGTGGGCGGGGTGGTCCGCGCCCGGGCGCTGGCCCACCGGCTCAACAACGCGCCGCTCTCGATCGTCGACAAGCGCCGCGACAAGCCGGGCGTGTCCGAGGTGATGAACATCATCGGCGAGGTGAAGGGCTGGGACTGCATCCTGATCGACGACATCATCGACTCGGGCGGGACGCTGTGCAACGCGGCCCAGGCGCTGCTTGATGCCGGGGCCAAGAGCGTGACCGCCTACCTGACCCACGGCGTCCTGTCCGGTGCGGCAGTGGAGCGGGTAAACAGCTCGGCGCTCAAGGAACTGGTTATCACCGATACGATCCAACCGAGCGAGGCCGCATTCGCCCCGGGCAGCAAGATCCGGGTGCTGACCATTGCCCCGCTGATCGGCGAGGCGATCCATCGCATTGCCGAGGAAAGCTCTGTTTCCAGCCTGTTCGACTAGGGTCTCCCGGCGCTAGCTGCCCGCGCTCCATGGCTTGTCCGCGCCCGGGGCCAGCCGATCGAGGACCGCCAGGCGGCGCGACTGGCGGCTTTCCAGTGCCAGGGTCATCAGCGGCTGGGGCGTTTCGACGAACTGGCGCGGCGCCATCCCGAACAGCTTGGTGAACTCGCGGATCATGTGGCTCTGGTCGTAGTACCGAAGCTCCAGCTCGGCGGCCTCCGCCCGGTCCGCAACTCCGCGCAGGTGGCTCGCCATGTCGATCGCCCGGGCGCGGCGCAGCACCTGCTTTGGCGGCAATCCGAAGTCGCGCTGGCAGATCCGTTCAAGCTGGCGCAGGCTGATCCCGCACTCCTTGGCAAAGTCCGCCACGCTGGCGCTCGGATCGGTCAGGGCCAGACGTTCAAAGCGCGCCGATACGGGATCGGGCTCTTGCGCCCGGCGCAAAGCCAGTACCCCCCGGGCCATCCCTTCCAGGACCTGGAGCCATTCTTCCGGACTGGCGCCGGGCTGCAGCATCTCGAGCGCGCCGTTGCCGGGAAGGTTGATTTCGTCGAGCGGCACCATCCGGTCGAGATAGTCAGAGGCGGGCAGCCCGGTGACGGTAACGCCCGCCCCTGGGTTCAGCGCGAACCCGACACTCTTGAAGCTGCCGCGCACCCGGATCGGCATGGCCTTGCTCTGCGGCCCGCAGTACATCGCGGAGCGGCTGTAATTGAGCGTCCCGTCACGGGTCTCGGCGGTCCAGTCGCCTGACAGCTGGATGCGGATCATCGCCGTGTCGTTGAGCAGACTGCATTGCAACTGATAGTCGTCCGGCATCTCGACCGAGGCTACATAAAGCCAGCCGATCCACGGGGCGAGATCGGGCGCGGGCAGCCGATTATAGGACAACGGCTGCCCATCGCGCGAAACGCCAAGGCGCGGCGCGAGGGCGGGATCGATTCCCGGTCTCGAATGTCGCGACATGTCCTGCCGTGCCTCTATGAAATAGGATTGCGCCGGACCCGTCTGTTTTGTTGTTAACGAAAGGTCCTAGCCGGGTTCCCAGCAAGTGCAACCACTTATCGCCCCCGCTTGGAGCTTGACGCGGTGCCGGACGGCTCCGATGGACAGGCGATGAAGCTCGAATCCGAAATCGCCCTTGCGCACCGCCTCGCCGACGCGGCACGCGCTGCCATCCTGCCGCTGTTCCGCACCGGGATCGATAGCGAACGGAAGGACGATCGCTCCCCGGTGACCGAGGCTGACCGCGCCGCCGAAGCTGCGATGCGCGCGCTGATCAAGGCGAAGTTTCCGGACGACGCCGTCCACGGCGAGGAATTTGGCGCGGCGCCAGGAACCTCCGGCCGGACCTGGGTGCTCGATCCGATCGACGGAACGACCGCGTTCATGGCCGGACGGCCGATCTTCGGAACCCTGATCGCGCTGGTGGTTGAAGGGTGGCCGGTGCTGGGCGTGATCGACCAGGCAGTGCTGAAGGAGCGTTGGCTGGGAGTGACCGGACAGCCGACCACCTTCAACGGTTCCCCGGTCCGCACGCGCGCCTGCCGCGAACTTTCCGATGCAGCAATCGCGACCACTGGACCGCACTATTTCGACGATCATGACGGTGCGCACTTCATGGCGCTGGCCGCGCGGACTGATCACAAGCGGATGGTGATGGGCGGGGATTGCTACAACTACGCCATGCTTGCCTCGGGACACCTCGACATCGTCTGCGAAGCGAACCTCAAGCTGCACGACTGGGCCGCACTGGTGCCGGTGGTCGAAGGCGCGGGCGGCACGATGTGCGACTGGAACGGCGAGCCCTTGCACGCCGCCAGCGACGGGCACGTCCTGGCGCTGGGCAACCCCGCGCGGTTGGAGGATGTAATCGAAGCCCTGGCTTGCGCGCACTGACCGCGAGGCATTCCAGACGCCGCTGAATCCGGTGTGGCGGTTAGGTTACACCTGTAACCAATTCGCCCGCATGGCCTACTCCGTGCCTTGCTCTGGCGAATCCGAAAGTTCAGCAATTGGCAGCGGCCGTTTCGCGATATGGCACGCCAAAAAAAGACTGAACGCACAAGGAGGGATTATGCGTAGCACCAATTCGACCCGATTCGGATTCCGAATTCACCTTCTCGCCGGAATCGCCGCCATTTCGCTGGCCGCTCCGGCCATGGCCCAGGAGGCTGAGGAGGCAGGCACCGGCAACGAAATCGTGGTGACCGCCACCAAGCGTAGCGAGACGATCCAGGACGTGCCGTTCTCGATCAACGCGCAGACCGCCGCGGCGATGCAGAAGAACGGATCGACCAACCTTGAAGACATCTCGCGCAATGTCGCGGGCCTTACCGTGCAGAACCTCGGGCCTGGCCAGAGCCAGGTCTCGGTGCGCGGCGTTTCGGCTGGACAGGTTGTCCGCGATCAGCCCGGCGTAAAGGAGCAGGTCGGCGTCTACCTTGACGAATCGGTGATCTCGCTCTCGCTGTTCACACCTGATTTCGACCTGTTCGATCTTGACCGGGTTGAAACCCTGCGCGGGCCCCAGGGCACGCTGTTCGGTTCCGGTTCGGTCGGCGGCACGGTGCGTTACATCACCAAGCAGCCCACCACCCGGCGCAACGAAGGCACCTTCGAAGCCAACATCAACACCCTGGCGGGCGGCGATGTCGGATATGCGGTCAAGGGTGCGGTCAACCTTGCGTTCAGCGACAAGACTGCGCTGCGCGTGGTAGGTTATGGCGAGCATTTTGCCGGTTTCATCAATGCCATCGGGCCCGCAGCGGGCAAGAACATCAACGATGGCAAGCGCTGGGGCTTTCGCGCTGCGCTGCGTTGGGAACCGGCTCCGGGCCTGGTGATCACGCCGCGTGCGATCCATCAGGATATCCGCGTCAACGGCTTCAACCGCCAGGACGTGTACAACCTGTATTACAACCCGCTGATCAGTGCTTCCGATGTGCTTCCCGAGCGGACCCAGTACCTCAAGCTGCCGGAAGAATTCCATGACAGCACCACGCTGCTGGATCTGACCGGCAACTTCGAATTCACCGATGGGGTCGCCCTGACCTGGGTGACCAGCTACATCGATCGCAGCATCATGGTCAGCCGTGACGCTTCGGCGCTGAGCGGATCGGTTTCGGTTTCGCCCTTTGCCGTCGCACTGGGGATGAATCCGCTGGCGATCAACTTGCCTTCGAACCTGCGCGATTCCACCAACCTGAGCCAGTGGACCCAGGAAATTCGCCTGGCCTCGACCGGCAGCGGCCCACTCTCGTGGGTGCTCGGCGGGTTCTATTCGAACGTCGACCGCAAGTACGAACAGCGCTTGCCGACCCCCGGCTATGACGCCTACGTCGATGCCGCTCTGGGGGCGGGAACCTCGGCTGCGGTGGCGAACGGCTTTCCGCTGAATTCGCCCTACAACGCCGATCTGCCCTACAAGATCGAGCAGTTCGCTGTGTTTGGCGAGGCCAGCTACAAGTTTGGGCAGTTCAAGCTGACGGCGGGTGGCCGGTACTACGATTTCCGCGAAAAGCGCGATTTCATCTCGGGCGGGATCTTCTCCAACGGCGATACCTTCCGCGGTGACAAGACCGCCTCGGACGGCTTCACCCCGCGCTTCATCGCCAGCTACGAAGCCAGCGACGACGTGACGCTCAACCTCCAGGCTTCGAAGGGCTTCCGTCTTGGCGGGGTCAACGATCCGCTCAACATCCCGCTCTGCTCGGGCGGGGCGACCGGACCGGATGCGCTGACCTATGGCAACCGTCCCAACTACAAGGACGAAACGCTGTGGAACTATGAAGCCGGGATGAAGGCCAGCTTCGGCGGGATCACGCTGAATGCGGCGGCCTTCTACAACGACATCCGCAACCTGCAGGTCACCGCCGATGCCGGCAGCTGCTCGTCGCGGGTGGTGTTCAACGTCCCCAAAGCGCACAGCCAGGGCGTTGAAGTGGAACTGAGTGCCGAGCCCACCCCGGGCCTGGAATTCTCGATCGCCGGCAGCGTGATCGATTCCAAGTTCGACAGCTCGGTGCTGGATGCCGGCGGCAACGTCATCGCCGGGATGCGCGATGGTAACCGCCTGCCGACCGTGCCGAAGTTCCAGATGGCGGCAACCGGCAGCTACACCACCGAGGTCAGCGACGGGCTCGACTGGTCGTTCACCGCCAGCTTCCAGCATGTCGGCAACCGCTTCACCCAGCCGGGTGACCAGGAAGCCGGCCAGGGCAGCTTCAGCAACTCGCTGTGGTTCAACCCGGCCAACAACACCTTCGGCAGCGGCAGCTACACCTTCGGCTCGTACCGTCTGCCCAGCTATGAACTGGTCAACCTGTCGACCGGGCTGAGCTGGGACAACGGGCTGTCGGTGACCGTGTTCGTC
>JBJTMC010000101.1:0-8789 GCA_046063325.1 Novosphingobium sp. | reverse complement strand
CCGCCGCGCCGCCGAAGCGTCGCTCTATGCAAACGGGTGATGGATTGCATCTTGCAATCTGTCGTTCCGGCTCCGACATAGTCCGGGTTAATCGTCCCTTTAAAATGGAGATTCGAGGATGCGCGAGCTGCTGCAACATTATATCGACGGCAAGTGGGTGGACAGCGAAGGCGGCGTGCGCCGCGAAGTGATCAACCCCGCCACCGAAGAACCGGTCAGCGCCATTACGGTTGGCACCAAGGCCGATGTCGACAAGGCGGTTGCCGCCGCCCGCAAGGCCTTCAAATCGTGGAGCCAGACCACCCGCGAAGAACGCCTGGCGGTGATGGAACGGATCGTCGAGGAATACAAAAAGCGCGTGCCCGACCTTGCCACCGCGATGGCAGAGGAAATGGGCGCACCGGTATCCTTCGCCGCGACCGCCCAGGTCGGCGCCGGGATCGGCGGCTTCCTTGGCACGATCGAGGCGCTCAAGAACTTCAACTTCCTCGAAGACGGCCCGGGCTACAAGGTGGCCTACGAACCGATCGGCGTGGTCGGCATGATCACCCCGTGGAACTGGCCGCTCAACCAAATCGCGCTCAAGGTCGCCCCGGCGCTGGCCGGCGGCAACACCATGGTGCTCAAGCCGTCGGAAGAATGCCCGACCAACGCCAAGATCTTTGCCGAGATCCTGGATGCGGCGGGCGTGCCCGCGGGCGTGTTCAACCTGGTCCAGGGTGACGGGCCGACCACCGGCAACGCGATCTCCAGCCACCCCGACGTCGAAATGGTCAGCTTCACCGGCTCGACCCGCGCCGGGATCGCCGTGGCGATCGCCGCCGCGCCGACCGTCAAGCGCGTCCATCAGGAACTGGGCGGGAAGAGCCCCAACCTGGTCCTGCCCGACGCCGACTTCGCGGCCACCTTGCCCGGCACGCTGTCTGGCCCGCTGGTCAACACCGGCCAGTCGTGCATCAGCCCGACCAAGGTTCTTGTCCCGCGCGAACGGCTGGGCGAAGCGGCCGAATTTGCCAAGGCGATGTATTCGGCCACCCCGGTCGGCGATCCGATGCAGGAAGGCGCGCATCTTGGCCCGGTGGTCAACAAGGCGCAGTTCGACAAGGTTCGCTCGCTGATCCAGTCGGCAATCGATGAAGGCGCGACCCTGGTTACCGGCGGTCCCGACCTGCCGAGCAACGTCAACCGCGGCTATTACATCCAGCCGACCGTGTTCTCCGACGTGACGCCCGACATGCGGATCGCGCAGGAGGAAATCTTCGGACCGGTGGTGACGCTGATCGGTTATGACAGCCTCGACCAGGCGATCGACATGGCCAACGACACCGAATACGGCCTGTCCGCCGCGATCTCGGGCGATCCGGCCAAGGCTGCGGCGGTTGCGCCCAAGCTGCGCGCCGGGATGGTTGCGATCAACAACTGGGGCCCCAGCCCGGGCGCGCCGTTCGGCGGCTACAAGCAATCGGGCAACGGCCGCGAAGGCGGTCTGGCCGGCCTCAAGGACTTCATGGAAATGAAGGCGATCTCGGGCCTCCCGGCCTGATCCTTCGCATCCTTGCCTGAATGACCCAGCCCCCTTCCCGCCCGCGCGGGGAGGGGGTTTGGTTTTGTCCCAGCGCCAGCGACAGGCGGTGCAATCGGTCGCGGCGCGCGATCAGCACCCCGCTGCGTTGAACATCGATTTGGTGTGAAACGGCTTTGCAGGCGCAAGGCCCCGGCTTGGACCGCAGGCCCTATTCCGCCAGGCGGTACTGTTCCTGGACCCCGTGCGCGCCATCCTTGGTGCTGCCATCAAGCGGCAGGGCCTGGTTGCGGCGCAGGGTGGCCGCCTTGGCGATCAGCAGATCCTGTTCGGCCCCGCTCATCCTCTCCCAACCCTGACGGGCAAGCCGTTCGAGTGGGCGATAGCGGACCTTGTACTGCATCCGCGCCGATCCATCGACCCAGTAGCCCAGGTAGACGTAAGGCAACCCTTCATCGGTCGCGCGGCGAATGTGGTCGAGGATGATGTAGTTGCCCAGCCCGCTGCGCCCCGGATGATCCGGTTCGTAGAAGCTGTAGATCATCGAAAGCCCATCGCCCTGCCGGTCGGTCAGGCAGGCGCCGATCAGACGGCCCGGAGCGCCGTCCGCGGTCGGTTCGCGGTATTCGACCAGCCAGCTATCGACCGGTGTATGTTCAACCATGTCAGCGAAATCGACCTCGTCCATGCTGGTCATTCCGCCGCCGGGATGCCGTTCGCCCAGATAGCGCTGGAGCAGTTCGAACTGTTCCGAGGTCGACCACGGACGGCAAACCGTGGCCACCAGGTCGGAATTGCGCCGCAGGTTCTTCTTCTGGCTGGCCGAAGCGTGGAATTCGTCCGCCACCACCCGCACCGAAACGCAGGCGGTGCAATCCGCGCAGCTGGGGCGATAGGCCACGGTCTGGCTGCGGCGGAACCCGATCCGGCCCAGCGCATCGTTGAGTTCGCCCGCGTGCGGGCCCTTGAGCTCGGTGAAGACCTTGCGCTCGGTCCGGCCCGCAAGATAGGGGCACGGCGCGGGGCTCGTGACGAAGAACCTTGGAAATCGAACGGGTGCCGTCACGGTTGCAGACCATCCTCTGGGCGGGTTTATGCCGGGCAATATGCATCGCGGCTGGCATTGTTGAAAGAACTTTAACCACGAAACGCGGTTAACCGATCGTGATTATGCACAGGCTGCGCAAAGCGCCGCCCCGCCGCCTCAACCCGGGACAGTCGCGGACCGGTTCGTTGCCGCGTCGAAACCCCGCGAAACCGGCCTTGAGAGCCCCCTCGTCAGTTGAGTTCGACGGCGGTGACTGTGTAGCCCTTTTCGCGCAGCGTCTCGACCAGCGCATCGAGCTGTTCGCGGTCGCGCGCTTCGCATTCGATGTCGGTGATCAGACCCTTGGCCGGAAGGTGGGTAAAGATCCGCTGGTGGTAGATCTCGATGATGTTGACGTTGTGCCGGTCAAATTCGCGCATCACCTTGTAAAGCGCGCCAGGGCGGTCCTGGAGGGTCAAGCGCAGCCGCGCGAGGCGGCCAGAGCGGGCCAGATCGCGCAGCAGCACGTTGGCAAGCAGGCGGGTGTCGATGTTGCCGCCGGTGATCGGGATGCCGATCTTGCGCCCCTTGAACCGCGCCGGGTGGGCCAGCACCGCCGCAAGCCCCGCCGCACCGGCGCCTTCGGCCACGGTCTTTTCGATCTGCAGCAGCAGCGAAACCGCACTTTCCAGCGCCCCTTCGCTGACCAGCACCACATCGTCGAGCAGGCCGCGTAGCATGTGCGAGGTAAATTCGCCCGGTTCCTTGACCGCGATCCCTTCGGCAAGAGTGTCGCCGCCGCAAGGCAGATCGTTGTGCTTGAGCTTGTTGTACATCGAGGGGAACAGCTCCGCCTCAACCCCGACCAGCGCAATGTCAGGCTTGATCGCCCGCGCGGCGACCCCCATCCCGGTCGAAAGCCCGCCGCCGCCAATCGGAATCACCAGCATGTCGAGGTCGGGCACGTCTTGCAGCATCTCGAGCGCGACGGTGCCCTGCCCAGCGGCGACCAGCGGATCGTCGAAAGGGTGCACGAAGGTCAGCCCGAGCTGCTTTTCCATCGACCGGGCATGGGCATAGGCTTCGTCAAAGCTCTCCCCCTCAAGCACCACGGTCCCGCCGACCGCTTCGGTCTGCATGATCTTCACCGACGGCGTGGTCCGCGGCATCACGATCGTCACCGGGATGCCCAGCCGCCGGCCGTGATAGGACAGGCCCTGGGCATGGTTACCAGCCGAAGCGGCGATCACGCCGCGGGCGCGCTGTTCGTCCGAAAGGTGGAGCAGCGCATTGAGCGCGCCGCGTTCCTTGTAGGCCGCGGTGAACTGCAGGTTCTCGAACTTGAGCCAGATCTCCGCCCCGGTAATCTCGCTGAGCGTCCGGCTGTAATCGCAATCGGTGCGCACCACGGCGCCTTCGATGCGCGCGGCAGCGGCCCGCACATCGTCGATGGTCAGTTGCAAGGCGGCGGTTTCGGCGGTTTCAGTCATCGCGCTGGGCCGTAATCCAATCCGCCGCCGTTGCAAACCGCAATCGCGCCGGGATTGGCGCGCGATCCTGCGCCTTTGGGGAATATTAACCAGCCCGGTTTGGCGCATCTTGGTGTTTTGGCTTTATCCGGCAGATCGGAACAGGGGCGATGCCCCGGGGCTAGGGGGCCTGAATGCGGTTTGATTTGCGCCAAGCGGCGATCAGCGTTGCGATCCTTTGCGGACTTGCCGCGACGCCGGCCAGTGCGGGTGTCAGCAGCTCTGGCGGCGCCTCCGGCGAGATCCTGCAGGAAATCCAGTTTGCGGTTCTGCTCGACATGAATTTCGGGCGGATCGCGGTGCGCGACAACGCGATTGGCGGTTCCGTAACGATCGATCCCGCCACGGGCGCACGCAACTGCGACCCAAGTCTGGTCTGCACCGGGGCCTTTGCGGTTTCGCGGCTGGACCTGACCGGATCCGACGCCAATGTTCAGGTCAACTTCGCGCCAACCTTCCAGCTGACCGGACCGGGCGCACCGATCAACGCCACGCCGATGTTCCCGGGCGGTCCCGGCGCGGTGGTGCGGCTGACGGGCGGGCACACCGTGGTCAATTTCGGGGCGCGGATCGATATCAATCCGGGCCAGACCCCGGGCATCTACAATGGCGCCTTCTCGGTCAATCTCGAGTACAACTGAACTTGCTGCCCTCGCCCCCGTCACCTAGAGACGGGAGGATGAGCGAACCGAAAAACGTATCGTTTCTGGGCCTGGGCGTGATGGGCGGCGCGATTGCGCGGCACATCGGCGCAGCCGGGCACAAGTTGACCATCTACAACCGCAGCCCCGAACGGGCGAGGCGCTGGCAGGACGCGAACCCCGACCTGGCCGTGCGGGCCGTCGCCAGTCCGGCCGAAGCCGCCGAGGGCGCGGATGTGGTGCTGACCTGTGTCGGCACCGACGATGACCTTGCCGACGTGGTCCTGGGTCCCGGCGGGGTGTTTTCCGCGATCCGCCGCGGCGCAACCTATATCGATCACACCACGGTTTCGGCCCGGATCGCGCGCCAGATCGCGGTCGAGGCCCGCGATCTTGAAGTGCACTGCATCGACGCACCGGTAACCGGCGGACAGGCCGGTGCGGAAAGCGGCCAGCTTACGGTGATGTGCGGGGGACGCCCGGACGCGATCGAAGCGGCGCGCCCGGTGATGGAGGCCTATACCCGGCGGATCGTTCATGTCGGCAAGTCCGGCGCGGGACAGACCTGCAAGATGGTCAATCAGATCACCTTCGCCGGGATCATCGCCAGCATGTCCGAGGCGCTGCGTTTCGCCCAATCGTCGCACCTCGATCTCGACAAGGTTTACGAGGCGATTTCGGGCGGTGCCGCGCAAAGCTGGCAGATGGACAACCGCTGGCACACCATGGCCCGAGACGAGTTTGACTTCGGCTTTGCAGTAGACTGGATGCGCAAGGACATGGGGCTGGCGCTGGACGAAGGCCGTTCGATCGGGGTCTCGCTTCCGGTCGCGGCGCAGATCGACCAGATCTATGCCCAGGTCCAGGCGATCGGCGGCGGGCGGCAGGATACCTCGGCGCTGGTCCGGGTTCTGCCGCGCAAGGGCAAGGCATGAAGGGCCTGCTGCTGGGCGTAGCCGCCCTTGCCATCGCGGCTCCGGCAATGGCTGACACCCTGGTCGACAATGTCGACGGCGTGACGATCGACGCCACCGGCGGGGTCGACCATTTTACCGGGCTGGTAATCGCGCCCGACGGGCGGATCCGGCAGGTGCTCCACCGCGGCGACAAGCGCCCGGCGCGGCCCGATTTCCTGATCGACGGCCAGGGCCGGGTGCTGATGCCCGGCCTGATCGACAGCCACGGCCATGTCATGAGCCTGGGTTTCGCTGCGCTGACGCTCGACCTGTCCAACACGCGCTCGCTGCCCGAAGCGCTGGCAAGGATCGGCGCCTATGCCAAATCGCACCCCGGCGCGCCGTGGATCCTGGGCCGCGGCTGGAACCAGGAGCTGTGGCCGGAAAAACGCTATCCCACCGCGGCCGAGCTTGACGCCGCCGTGCCGGATCGCCCGGTCTGGCTGGCGCGGGTCGACGGACATGCCGGTTGGGCCAACAGCCGCGCGCTGGCGATCGCCGGGGTAACGGCCGCGACCAAGGCGCCGACCGGCGGAAAGATCGAGCGCGTGCTGCCCGGCGGCAAGCCGGCCGGAGTGCTGATCGATGCCGCAACCGATCTGGTCGAACGCAAGGTGCCTGCGCCCCGTCCCGAAGACCGCGATCTTGCCTTCGCCACCGCGCAGGACATCCTGCTGGCGAAGGGCGTCACCGCAATCGCCGACATGGGCACCGGAATCGAGGACTGGCAGGTGTTCCGCCGCGCTGGCGACAATGGCAGCTTGCGGATCCGGATCATGGCCTATGCCGCCGGAACCGAAAATATGGCCTTGATCGGCGGCCCCGGCCCGACCCCGTGGCTCTACGACGACAAGCTGCGGATGGGCGGCGTGAAGCTTTACGCCGACGGCGCCTTGGGATCGCGCGGGGCCAGCCTCAAGGCGCCCTATGCCGATGCGCCCGCCACCAAGGGCCTGCGCATCACTACCGACACCCAGCTTAAGAACCTGATGAGCCGCGCCGCGCTCGACCATTTTCAGGTCGCGGTCCACGCGATCGGGGACGAGGCCAACGCCGGGGTGCTGAACGCGATCGACGATCTCAGCCTGACTTACACCGGCGACCGGCGCTGGCGGATCGAGCATGCCCAGGTGGTCGACCCGGCCGACATTGCCCGGTTCGGCAAGCACGGGATCGTCGCTTCGATGCAGCCGGTCCACCAGACCAGTGACCGCGAAATGGCGGAAAAGCGGCTGGGCCCGGCGCGGCTGGCCGGGGCCTATGCGTGGAAATCGATCCAGGCGAGCGGCGCGAAGCTGGCGTTCGGTTCGGACGTCCCGGTGGAAGCTGCCGATCCCTTTGCCGGGATGGCCGCAGCAATCAGCCGCACCGGGCCGGACGGTCAGCCCAGCGGCGGTTGGCAGCCGCAGGAACGGATCAGCCGCGAGGAGGCTCTGGCGGCCTATACCGCGAACGGGGCCTATGCCGGGTTCGCCGAAGGCCGGTTTGGCCGCCTGGTTGCCGGGGAGCGCGCCGATTTCCTGTTCGTTGACCGCGATCCGCTGCTCGCCACCCCGGCAGAGCTGCGCCAGACCCGGGTGCTGGAAGTCTATCTCGGCGGAGTGAAGGTGTGGGAGCAGAGCCGGATCAAGCCGGCCCCGTAAGATCCGTTGCCGGCGGCGCCGGTTCGATCGAACCCGCGTCCTTCGCGTCGCGCCGCTCTCCAAGCCACATCACCAGCAGGCTGCCTTCGAACAGCAGCAGCAGCGGCACCAGCAGCATGATCTGGCTGACCAGGTCGGGCGGGGTGATCACCGCCGAAACGCCGGTCAGCACCACGATCACATAGCGGCGCAGGCTGATCAGCTTTTCGCGGCTGACGATCCCGGCGCGGTTGAGCAGCAGCAGCAGCACCGGCAGCAGGAAGCTGATCCCGAAGGCCAGGATGAACTGCATGACCAGGCCAAGGTAGTCGCCCGCTGCGGGCAGTGCCTCTACGTTGATCCC
This sequence comes from Novosphingobium sp., assembly GCA_046063325.1. GTDB lineage: Bacteria > Pseudomonadota > Alphaproteobacteria > Sphingomonadales > Sphingomonadaceae > Novosphingobium. Next base: position 1,128 of record JBJTMC010000101.1, on the reverse strand, counting down.
GCCCTTTTCGCCCTGGAAGCCCAGCATCCATTTGAACGCGGTGGGCATCACCACGTAATAGGCCATCGCCGCGCCCATGCTGAACAGCACCGGGGTTGCGATCAGGAACGGCAGGAAGGCCTTCTTTTCCTTGGCATAGAGCCCCGGGGCCACGAACGCCCAAAGCTGGTTGGCGATCACCGGGAACGAAACGAAGAAGGCTGCGAACAGCGCCACCTTGATCTCGACGAAGAAGGCTTCGTAAAGCTTGGTATAGACCAGCTTGCCCTGCCCCGGCGGGAACGCCTGGGTCAGCGGGCGGATCAGAAAGCCGAAGATGTCGCCCGCGAAATAGAGGCACACCCCAAAGGCCAGTGTCAGCGCCAGGATCGCGCGGATCAGCCGGGTGCGCAGTTCGACCAGATGATCAAGCAGCGGGGCCTGGGTATCGTCGATGTCCCGAACCTTGAACGCCATCAGCCGGTCTTTCCGGGGGCCAGAGGCAGTTCGGGCGCTTCGGCCCCGGCCGGCGCTTCAGCCGATTGCGCTGCGGGCGCTTCGGGTTGGGTCCCCGGATCCGGGCCGACCAGCGCGGGATCGCTTGCGGGCAGCGCTTCGTGCTGGCGCATGATCGCTTCGTTCTGTTCGCGCCACTGCTTTTCCATGTCCTCAAGCTCGGCCTCGCGGATCATGGTTTCGATCCCGGCGCGGAAATGGCCGGACACCCGCCGGACCTTGCCGATCCAGCGCCCGGCGGTGCGCAGCGCGCGCGGCAGATCCTTCGGCCCGATCACGACGATCGCGACCATTGCCGTGAACAGCATTTCATCCCAGCCGATATCGAACATGGCGCTGCTCCGCAGCCCGGCGGGTTACTTGGGGGTGTTCTGGCTGGAATCGACCACGGATTCGCCGTTCAGCGTCGCCTGGCCAGCGGGCGGCGGCGGCGGGATCTGCTGCGCGGGCGGCTGGGGCTTGGCCTCATCCGCCATGCCTTCCTTGAAGCTTTTGATACCCTTGCCGAAATCACCCATGAATTCGGACACCCTGCCCCTTCCGAACAGGATCAGCACCACCACGGCGAACAGCAACAGGTGGATAGGGGACAGACCGAACATCGTGATTACTCCTGGATTGCCGGGGCCAGGC
>JBJTMC010000100.1:0-8907 GCA_046063325.1 Novosphingobium sp. | reverse complement strand
GCTTGAGGGTGGAATTTGACGGGACCTTTTTGGCATAGTTCTGCCGCCGCCAAGCCCAGTACTCGGTAAAATCAGCTTCTTTGATTTGGTCGATCCGCTTGGTGCCAAAAAATTCCAGTGCGTAGCTATCGATCCGCTCGATTGTGGTGTCCCACGTTCCGTCCCGGCGGGTGCGGCCATGCACTTTGACGTAAGCTTTCCACTCCTCATAGACCTGCTTGAAGGTCTTCGTGTTGAGCGGCCCCCCAGCCTTTACCTGCATGTAAAGGTCATCGTAGAGGTTTAGGGCAAAGCGTTTGGCCTCTTCAAAATCGGAAAGCTTGGTGGAAATTACCTTGTAGCCGGTTGCGTTAGGAACGCTGATCCGGGCTTGCCACTTAGGATTCTTGAGGTGCTGCCGCTTGTAAAGAACGACCCGGCCTTCTCTGCCGAGGTCGATGTAGCCTTCGGATTCGGTCGTCACCACGGCACCTCCATCGACATAACCAATAATGTCGATGCGATTCGTCGCCAACCGATTTTGTCAATGATTTGTGAATAGCAAAAATCGGCGAATTTTCCGATTTTTCGGGCCACGCCCCTCAATAAATACCTAAATTTATTAAGAGAAAATGGCGCACCCGACAGGATTCGAACCTGTGGCCTCTGCCTTCGGAGGGCAGCGCTCTATCCAGCTGAGCTACGGGTGCGTGAGGGGCGCGGTTAGCAGCGGTGCGGGCTTTGCGCCAGTGCCTTTTGCGCGGTTAGCGATTTGGCAAGGGCGTGCGGGCTATGGCGAGTGCCATGAACATGCATTCCAGCTTCGCCCCGCCCAGCCAGACCGGTGTCGGTGTGCTGCCCACATCGGGGCGGCCCGAATTTGGCCAGGCTTCGGCCAGCGCGATGAGCATGAAGTGGTCTGCGCTGCACGACGCGGTTGGCGTGGTCGGCATGCTGGCCGGGGTCGCGGCCGAACCGATGCGTCCGGAAATCCGCAATTTTCCGGCCCTGATGCGCGATGTCGGAGGCTGGCGGCGTGACCGTGCCGAACTGGGCATCGACGATCTGTCAGCGGTGATGGAACCGGGCCTGGCCGCGCTGCTTTCGATCCACGCCCGCGGGGTCAATCCCGCCCCTGCGGCGCTGGCGCTGTGGCAGGAATTTCATGCCGCACGGCAGGCCTTGCTGGCGCTGACGCCCCCGCCCGAATCGGTCACCCCGCGACGCTTCACCTGATCCTACCTTGCCAGGTTGCCAGTTTGTTCCTAAGGCTGGGCGATGGCCCAACCCGCCGCGATTCCCTCCGATGCCGATCTCAAGGCGGCCCAGGCCGTAGCGCGGGGGATCTGCCGCCTGTTTGCCCGCAACGACGTGTGGTGCCTGGCCGAAATGCCGCTGCGCTCTGGCCGCCGCGCCGACCTGATGGGGATCGATGCCAAAGGCCACCTTGTGATCGTGGAAATCAAGGTGGCGCGCGCCGATCTGCTGGGTGACGGCAAGTGGACCGACTACCTTGATCACTGCGACCGCTTCTACTGGGGGCTGGCCCCGCACCTGGACCGGGCCTGCATGGAAGATCCCGGTTTCCTGCCCGATCGCTGCGGGCTGATCGTGGCCGATGGCTACGATGCGGAAATCCTGCGGCCCGCGGCCACGGTTCCGCTTGCCGCCGCCCGCCGCAAGGCTGAGACCGAGCGGCTGGCGCGTGCCGCGCTGCGCCGCCAGCTGGGGCTGATCGATCCGAATCTGTCGGCCTGGGGCGGTTGACGCACCCGCTGCGGCGGTCCTAGGCCAGAGCCGTGAGCACGTCCGCAGACATACCAACCGGCCTCACCGCCCCCGGCCGCGCGCTCGCCCCGTTCCGTTTTCCCGCCTTTCGTGCGATCTGGACCGCGAACCTGGCTTCTAACCTGGGCTCGATGGTCCAGTCGGTCGCGGCCGGCTGGCTGATGACCGACCTGACCCGGTCGCACCAGCTGATCGCGCTGGTCCAGGCTTCGACCACGCTTCCGGTGATGGTCCTGGCGATCTTTGCCGGGGCGATCGCCGACAACCATGATCGCCGCCTGGTGATGCTGGTCGCGCAAACCGGCATGCTGATTGCCTCGGCGCTGCTTGCGGCCCTGACCCTGATGGACAAGGTCGATGCCGCATCGCTGCTGTTCTTCACTCTTGCCGTGGGCTGCGGGACCGCGCTCAACGGACCGGCCTGGCAGGCTTCGGTCCGGCTCCAGGTCGGGCCGCAGGATCTGCCCCAGGCGATTTCGATCAACACCATCGCCTTCAACCTGGCGCGCAGCGTCGGCCCGGCACTGGGCGGGCTGCTGATTTCGCTGACCGGGCCGGGCCTGGCCTTCGCGCTCAACACCCTGTCCTATCTGGCCCTTATCGTGGTGCTGTTGCGCTGGCATCCGGAACAGCCCCCGCGCCATCGCCGCCCGATGCTCGCCTCGATCGCCGAAGGCCTGCGGTTTTGCGCCGGGTCGAGCCCGGTGCGGCGGATCCTGCTGCGCGGGTTCCTGTTCGGACTGGCCGCGGTGGGCTATCTCGCACTGTCGCCGGTCCTGGTGCGCGAACAGATCGGCGGGGGCGAGATCGATTTCGGCCTGCTGCTCGGCGCCTTTGGGCTGGGCTCGATCCTTACCGCGCTGTGGGTCGCCCCGGCCCGGCGGCACTGGGGGAGCGAACGGGTGCTGCTGGTTTCCGGTCTGGTCTTTGCCCTGGCGATGATCCCGATCGGCGCGGCACGGACCATGATCCCCGCGCTGGTCGGCGCCTTGATCGCGGGAGGCGGCTGGGTCGCCACGCTCACCACCCTGAACGTCGCGATGCAGCTGCGCTCACCCGAGGCGATCCTGGGCCGATGCCTGTCGATCTACCAGGCGGTAACCTTCGGCGGGATGGCGCTGGGCGCCTACGCGATGGGCCTGCTGTCCGATCTGGTCGGGATATCGGCGGCGATCTTTGCCAGCGCCGGATTCCTCCTCCTGCAGCTTCCGCTGCTGCGCTGGCTGGCGCCGATGCCCGGCCGCGACGAAGGCCGGGTCGATCCCTGATCCGCAGCGTCCGGCTTAACCGTTAATTTACCACGATGCGCCAGAACCATTCGCGACAGGACTTGGTGGGGAAACCACATGGACACGTATCGCGGGACTTATCTCGACAGTTCGGGCAGCGACGACTGGCCTGAAATCGAATTCGGCGAGGAGGAGACTCCGCGCGAGCCGCCGCCTAGCCCGATCGGGCAGGACGAACGGCGCATGCAGGTGCGCGCCTACAACCATTGGGCCAGTCTGCTCGACAACCGGAATTTCCCTTCGATTGAAGATCTTGCGCCGGAGAAACTCCCCGATTTCGGCCCCTACAGCGTGCTTCTGGATTTCAGCGCCGGGATCGAGAACCCGGGAGTCCGCTATCTCGGCGAGACGATCGCCGCCGAATGCGGGACCGATGGCACGATCGAGACGCTGGCCGATGTGCCGGCGCGTTCGCTGCTGTCGCGAATCACCGATCACTACATGCAGATCTTGGCCAACCAGGCGCCGATCGGGTTCGAAGCCGAATTCGTCAATCTGCGGGGCCGGACGATCCTGTACCGCGGGATACTGCTGCCCTTCTCGTCCAACGACGAGACGATCGACTTCATCTACGGGGTGATCAACTGGAAGGAACTGGCCGACCAGGCGACCACCGACGAGCTGCTGCTCGAAATCGATCAAGCGCTGGAAGTGGCCCCCGCCGCCGAATCGCGGCGCGACGATCCGATGCGCGAATGGGCCGACGGTCCGCCCGAGATCCAGGACGAGGATGACGTACTCGACCTGGCCGGCCTGTCCGAGGCCGAGCTTCCCGAAGTGGATGAAGGTCCTGAACCGACCCTTGCCGCGCAGCTTACCGCACCGGGCTTCACCGGCTTTGCGATGAAGCAGATCGACGACGAAGACGAAGACGAGGGGCCTGCCGCCGCGCTCGACCTGCGCGGCATGGCCCGCGACCGGGGCGATCTGCCGCCGCTGGACCTCGATGCGTTCGAGGCTCTGGGTGAGGAGCCGGAGCCCGCAACCGTGATTGCGCTGCCGGAAACCAGTGCCGCCGACATGGGCCTGGCCGATTGGCTGGCCTCGGCCCGCGAACTGGCCGATGCGGCGCGCGGATCGGAAGACCGCACCCGCCAGGCGCTCTACGCGGCGATCGGCAAGGCCTATGACTTCTCGCTGGCCGCGACCGACGCGCCCGAGGAATTCGACGAACTGGTCGCCGATTCAGGCCTGACCGTCCAGGACCGCGCCCCGATGACCCCGGTGGTCAAGCTGGTGTTCGGGGCCGATTACGACAAGACCCGGCTTACCGAATATGCCACCGCGCTGAGCCACGCCCAGCGCATCGGCCTGGGCCGAGGAGCGCTGGCCGGATACCTGTCTAGTGCGCCGGGCGGCCTCAAGGGCGTGGTGAACGAGGAACGCCGCCTCAAGCGGGAGGAAACCGGCAAGCCGGCCGAGCTGCGCGACACCCCGCGCGAAGCCCTGGCCCGCAAGCTGCGCCAGCTCGATCACGCCCCGCTTGCCAGCATCGCCAGCGATGGCGCCGAATTTACCCTGCTGCTCGCCCGCCGCCTGCCGACCGGAGAAGTCGTGCTGCTGGGCGAAGTGGCCGATGACGTGCCGCTGCTCGAAAAGGCTGCAAGGAAACTGCTCGGCTGATTTTCCAAGTCCTAGTCCAGAATCAGCCAGCTTGGCGCGCCGTGTCGGGGGGCATGGCGCGCCTTTGCTTTGCGGGCTAGGTTGGCACAATGGCGGAGACAAAACGGATATCGCGGATGGGGTGGGCCTTGATCACTCTGGCATTGCTGGTGGCCGCCCTGTTCGGAGTGTGGCGCTGGGCGCTCGCATCGAACGCGGTTGCTCTGCTCGATTGGGGTGACCGCCAGTTCGGCGGCAATTCCGGCTACCGGATCGCACTGGCCGATGGCCACTACGGTTCCGACCCGGCGCAGCGGATCGAAGTCGTGGTGCCCGAGCGGGCCGGTGCCAAGCCCTGGCCCGTGCTGGTCTTCATCCACGGTGGCGGGTGGCATTCCGGCACGCCCGGCGACTACCGCTTCATCGGCCGCCGCTTTGCTCGCGAAGGCTATGCCGTGGTGCTGGTCGGCTACCGCCTGAACGAAGCGGGGCGGTTCCCGCACATGCTGGAAGACAGTGCCGCCGCGCTGGCCTGGACGCACAACAAGGCAGCAGCCTATGGCGGCGATCCCGCGCGGGTTTTCGTGATGGGCCATTCGGCCGGAGCCTACAACGCCGCGATGCTGGCGCTGGAACGGCAATGGCTGGGCCGCGCCGGGGTGCCTGATGGGTTTATCAAGGGCGTGGTCGGACTGTCCGGGCCCTACGATTTCTATCCCTTCACCTCGGATTCGGCGCGCAACGCCTTTGGCCACGTTTCCGATCCGGCGCTGACCCAGCCGATCCATTTCGTGCGCGGGGATGGGCCGCCGATGCTGCTGCTGACCGGGGATGCCGATGAAACGGTCAAGCCGCGCAATTCGATCGCACTGGCCCGGGCTCTGACCGCCGCAGGCCAGCCGACCACGCCGGTGATCCTGGCCGGGATGGACCATTCCGACACGGTCATGAAACTGGCCGCGCCGTTCAGCCGCGACCGCCGGGTGCTCGATCCGGTCCTGGCCTTCCTGGCCGCCCATGGTGGAGCTTCAGGCGACATTCAGGCGAAATTGCCCTAAACGTGGCTTCGATGCGCGCCGTTACCCGCTTTTTCCTCCGCTGCCTGACAGTGGTGCTGGCCTTCACGCTCAGCCTGCAACCAGCCATGGCCCAGTCGGTGCTGCGCGATGCCGAGACCGAGGCACTGCTGCACGACATGGCCGCGCCGCTGGTTGCTGCGGCCGGGCTGGATCCCCGCAACGTCGATGTAGTGCTGGTCAACGACGGTTCGATCAACGCCTTCGTCGCAGGCGGGCAGATCGTCTTCATCCACTCCGGGCTGATCAACGAGGCGGGCTCTGCGCTCGAAGTCCAGGGCGTGATCGCACACGAACTGGGCCACATCACCGGCGGACACGTGATCAACGATTCGGGCGGCAAGGAAGCCACCGGCATCTCGATTCTCTCGCTGGTGCTGGGCGGACTGGCGGCGGCAGCCGGATCAGCCGACGCCGCGATGGGCGTGATCATGGCCGGACAGCAGGCCGCGCTGGGCAAGTACCTGGCCTTCACCCGCGGGCAAGAGGTGAGCGCCGATGCCGCGGGCGCGCAGTACCTGTCCAAGGCCGGGCTTTCCGGTCGCGGGTCGATCACCTTCTTCAAGCGGCTCCAGAACATGGAGATGCGCTATGGCTATACTCGCAACGCCGACAGCGAGTTCTATTCGACCCACCCGATGACCTCGGACCGGATCGCCACGCTGCAGGATACCTACGAGAAAGACCCGGCGTGGAATGCCCCGGTGAACCAACCGCTCGAAACGCGGTTCCAGCGGGTCAAGGCCAAGCTCTATGGCTACCTGGCCGATCCGAAGGATACGCTCAGGACCTATCCCGAAACCGACAAGACGGTCCCGGCGCGCTATGCCCGTGCCTATGCCTGGCACAAGGATGCGCTGCTCGACAAGGCGATGGCGGAAACTGACGCATTGCTGGTTGCCGCTCCGGGTGATCCCTATTTCCTCGAGCTGAAGGGCCAGATCCTGCTCGAAGCGGGGCATCCGCAGGACGCGCTTTCTCCGCTGCGCCGCGCCACCGACCTGACCGGCAATCAGCCGCTGATCGCCACCACCTTTGGCCACGCCCTGATCGCGACCGAAGACCCGGCACATTACGACGAGGCCGAACGGGTGCTGAAGGCCGCGGTCTCGCGCGATCGCGACAATCCCTTCGCCTGGTATCAGCTTGGGGTGATCTACGGGATGAAGGGCGACATTCCGCGCGCCCAGCTCGCCAGCGCCGAACAGCAGGTGCTCCAGCTCAATTATCCCCAGGCGCTGCGCAGCGCCGAAATGGCCCAGGCCGGACTGCCCAAGGGCACCCCAGACTGGATCCGGGCGGGCGACATCGCGCTCCAGGCCCGCGCGGGAATTGAACAGCAGAAGAAACGCAGGTAGCGCGTTATCCATGGCTGAATCCAAATCCTTCGGCGCCCTGCCGCTGATCGTATCCGCGCTGGCCCTGCTGGTCGCGGGCGGCACCGCCGGTTGGACCATGGCCCGCGGCGCCCCCGAAACGATGGACAAGGCCGCGGTCGAAACCGTGGTCCACAACTACATCCTCGACCATCCCGAAGTGCTTCCCCAGGCGATGGAAAACCTGCGCAACAAGGAAACCGGACAGCAGATCGCGGCCGCTGGCGACAAGCTGGAAGAGCCCTTCCCCGGCGCGGTCATGGGCAATCCCAAAGGCAAGGTCACGCTGGTCGAATTCACCGACTTTGCCTGCACCTTCTGCCGCGCCAGCGTGGCCGATGTCGATGCCCTGATCGCCGAGAACCCCGACCTGCGGATAGTGGTGCGCGAACTGCCGATCATCGCCCCGACCAGCCCCGACGCCGCGCGCTGGGGCCTGGCCGCGGCCGAGCAGGGCAAATACCCGGCTTTCCACAAGGCGATGTTCGCTGCCGGGCGGACCGACGCCGCCAGCATCGAAGCCGCCGCCCGGGCCGCCGGGCTGGATCTGGCCCGCGCCCGCCAGTTCATCACCGATCCGCGGGTCAACGCCGAACTCGCCGCCAATCTCGATCACGCCCGTTCACTCGGCATCAACGGCACCCCGACCTGGATCGTGGGGGACCAGATGCTGGCCGGCGCGGTCGGCAAGGCGGCGCTCGCCAAGGCCATCGGCGAGAGCCGGGCAAAGTAATTCTAGTGCCCGCACGGGCCAAGTTCTGCTAAAGGTCCGGTCATGGCCGTCCTGCCGTTTCGCCCTATCCCCTTCTTCGCCAACAAGAACCGCGCCTTCTGGCGGCTCCAGGCTGCGGGCTGGGGCGGGGCCATGCTGCTGCGCGCAGCCTCGGGCCTGGCCAACGGCCAGCCGCTGTCCTACCTGGTCCTCGTCCTGATCTCGACCATCACCGGCCTGTCGGTGACGCTGATCCTCTCGGTGGTCTACCGCCAGCTGATCAACCGCCGCCCGCTGGTCACCTGGGGGGTGACGGTGCTGGTCATGCCCTTCGCGGTGGCGCTCTACGCCTTCATCGATGCCTGGGTGAACGGGCTCTATTCCGGCGATACCGGGGCCGGTTTCGCCCAGCGTTTCATCGGCCTGTTCTATCTTGACGCGACTTTGCTGCTGGCCTGGTCGGCGCTCTACTACATGATCAACTTCTTCCTCCAGATCGAGGAGCAGAACGACCAGCTGCTGCAGCTGGAAAACCAGGCGACCAGCGCGCAGCTGGCGATGCTGCGCTACCAGCTTAACCCCCATTTCCTGTTCAACACGCTCAATTCGATCAGCACGCTGGTGCTGCTCAAGCAGACCGAACCGGCCAATGCCATGCTCAGCCGCCTGTCGAGCTTTCTGCGCTATACCCTGGTCAACGAACCGGCCGGACGGGTGACCGTGGCGCAGGAAGTCGACACGCTGAAACTCTACCTCGAGATCGAACGGATGCGGTTCGAGGAGCGGTTGCGGACCCATTTCCAGATCGAACCGGCCAGCGAAGTTGCGCTGCTGCCCTCGCTGCTGCTCCAGCCGCTGGTCGAGAACGCGATCAAGTATGCGGTCAGCCCGCAGGAGTCCGGCGCCGAGATCACCATTGCGGCGCAACTCGTCGGCCCAAACCTTCGCATCACCGTCTCCGACACCGGCCCGGGGTTGCAATCGGGCGGGTCCAGCAACAGGTTGACCGGCGTGACATTCGATGGCGGCGAACCCGTTTCCACCGGTGTCGGCCTCGCGAACATTCGCGATCGGCTGGCTCAGGC
>JBJTMC010000099.1:0-23724 GCA_046063325.1 Novosphingobium sp. | reverse complement strand
GGCAAGCTGGCGGTCAACCTTGATGCCAAGACCGTCGAGGTCGACAGCGCCCGGGTCCACCTGACCGGCAAGGAATATGCGATGCTGGAACTGCTCTCGCTGCGCAAGGGCACCACGCTGACCAAGGAAATGTTCCTCAACCACCTGTATGGCGGAATGGACGAACCCGAACTCAAGATCATCGACGTGTTCATCTGCAAGCTGCGCAAGAAGCTGGCGCATGCCTGCGGCGGGGAAAACTACATCGAAACCGTCTGGGGCCGCGGCTATGTGCTGCGCGATCCGGGCGAAGAGGCGCAGGCCGCCTGAATCTCCTGAATGCACGAATAACCCCGACGGCCCGCTGGAAACAGCGGGCCGTTTCGTTTCCGGGGCTGGACGGGCCAGCATCGGCGCACTAGCGGGCAGGGCATGACTGCGCACAAACCCGGCGATCCGACCACGATCAACCGTCTCTATGGCCGCGCCAAGGGCAAGCCGCTGCGCGCAGGTCAGCAGGGCCTGGTCGATACGCTGTTGCCGCGGATCGCGGTTCCGGCCGAGGGGCCGATCACGGCCGAGGGCCTGTTCGGCCAGCCCTGCGCGCTGCACTTCGAGATCGGGTTTGGCGGCGGCGAGCATCTGGCAGTCCGCGCCGACATGCTGCCGGACCACGGTTTCATCGGGGCCGAGCCGTTTCTGAACGGGGTTGCGCAGGCGCTGACCCACGTTGCCGGAGACAACGGCGCCCATCCCCCGCTCGGCAACGTCCGGATATTCCACGGCGACGCGCTCGACGTGCTGCGACGCATTCCTGACGGCGCGCTATCGTTCCTCTACCTGCTTCACCCCGACCCCTGGCCCAAGGCGCGCCATGCCAAGCGGCGGATGATGAACGACGGCCCGGTCGATCTGTTCGCGGCCAAGCTGAGGCCGGGCGGCGAGTTTCGCTTTGGCACCGACCATCCGGTCTATGTCCGCCATGCCCTGATGGTCATGCGCCGCCATGCCGACCAGTTCGACTGGCTGATCGAGGGCCCGGGCGATTTCCAGAACCGCCCGGGCGGCTGGCCCGAAACCCGCTACGAACACAAGGCCCGCACCGTCTATGGCCACGAGGTGTGGTATTTCCGCTATCGGCGCCGGTAGGGGGCGATCCTAAAGGATGCCCGGCAGGTCCAGGCCCTGTTCGCGCGCGCAATCGAGCGCGATTTCGTAACCCGCATCGGCGTGGCGCATCACGCCGGTGGCGGGATCGTTCCACAGCACCCGCCCCAGCCGCCGCGCGGCATCGTCCGTGCCGTCGGCCACGATCACCATGCCCGCATGCTGTGAATAGCCCATGCCGACTCCGCCGCCGTGGTGCAGCGACACCCAGGTCGCGCCAGAGGCGGTGTTGAGCAGCGCGTTGAGCAGCGGCCAGTCGGACACCGCATCGGTTCCGTCGCGCATCGCCTCGGTCTCGCGGTTGGGGCTGGCGACCGAACCGGAATCGAGGTGGTCGCGGCCAATCACGACCGGGGCCTTGAGCTCGCCGGAGCGGACCATTTCGTTGAAGGCGAGGCCGAGCCGGTGGCGTTGTCCCAGGCCGACCCAGCAGATCCGGGCCGGGAGACCCTGGAACTGGATCCGGTTCCGCGCCATGTCGAGCCAGTTGTGGAGGTGCGGATCGTCGGGGATCAGCTCCTTCACCTTGGCGTCGGTCTTGTAGATATCTTCCGGGTCGCCCGACAGCGCGGCCCAGCGGAACGGGCCGACCCCGCGGCAGAACAGCGGACGGATATAGGCCGGGACGAAGCCCGGGAAATCAAACGCATTGGTGACGCCCTCGTCTTTGGCGACCTGGCGGATGTTGTTGCCATAGTCGAAGGTCGGCACTCCGGCGGCGGCGAAATCGAGCATCGCGCGGACATGGACCGCCATCGAGGCGCGGGCGGCCTTTTCGACGCTGGCCGGGTCCTGTTCGCGCGCGGTCATCCACTGATCGAGCGTCCAGCCTTGCGGCAAATAGCCGTTGATCGGATCGTGGGCCGAGGTTTGGTCGGTCACCCCGTGCGGCCGCACCCCGCGCCGGTAGATCTCGGGGAATACATCGGCCGCATTGCCAAGCAGCCCGACCGAAACCGGGGTCTTGGCATTGGCCATGATTTCCAGCGCTTCGTCCAGGCTATCGGTCTGGCGGTCGATATAGCCGGTCCGCAGACGCATTTCGATTCGCGAGGGCTGGCATTCGACTGCGAGGCAGCTTGCCCCGGCCATGGTTGCGGCAAGCGGCTGTGCGCCGCCCATCCCGCCAAGCCCGCCGGTCAGGATCCATTTGCCCGACAGGTCGCCGCCATAGTGCTGGCGGCCCATCTCGACGAAGGTTTCGTAGGTGCCCTGCACGATGCCTTGTGAGCCGATATAGATCCACGAACCGGCGGTCATCTGGCCGTACATCATGAGGCCGGCGCGATCGAGTTCGTGGAAGTGATCCCACGTCGCCCATTCGGGTACGAGGTTGGAATTGGCGAGCAACACGCGCGGCGCGTCCTTGTGGGTCTGGAACACCCCGACCGGCTTGCCCGACTGGATCAGCAGGGTCTGGTCCGCTTCGAGGCGCTTGAGCGTGGCGACGATCTGATCGTAGCATTCCCAATTGCGCGCCGCCCGGCCAATCCCGCCATAGACCACCAGCGAGGCCGGGTCCTCGGCGACATCGGGATCGAGGTTGTTCATCAGCATCCGCAAGGGGGCTTCGGTCAGCCACGATTTGGCGCTGAGATCGGTGCCATGCGCCGCGCGGATCACGCGGCTGTTGTCGAGACGGTTCATTGCTGGTCCTTCGCAAAATCGAGGCAGGTGGTCAGGATGGTGCGCAGTTTCGCCTGCATCGGCGCGGTCCGCGCGGCGTCCCAGGGCGGCGGCCAGGGGCCGGCTTCATCGGCATAACCGCGGATCGCAAGCTCCATCTGCACGGCATGGATGCCGCGCGGCGGATCGCCGTAATGCCGGGTGATCCAGCCGCCCTTGAAGCGGCCGTTGATGACATGGCTGTCGCCCGCGCAGTTCGCCGCGACTGCAGCGGTCAGCGCCGCGGCGCAGCTTGCCCCGTCGAAGCTGCCGATGTTGAACTGCGGCAGTTCGCCGCCAAACAGGCGCGGCACGTGGCTGCGGATCGAATGCGCGTCATAGAGAACGACCGCGGGATGGAGCGCGCGCAGCCGGGCGATCTGTTCGCGCAGCGCTGCGTGATAAGGATCGAACCAGGTCGATCGCCGCCGGGCGATTTCCGCGGCGTCGGGTTCGTCGCCAGCAAGGTAGAGCGGCTCGCCGTCGAAGGTCGTATCGGGGCACAGGCCGGTGGTCGCCTGCCCCGGATAGAGCGACTGGCCGGAAGGGTCGCGGTTGAGATCGATCACCGTGCGCGAGATCCGGCTCTGCACGATCGTCGCGCCAAGGTCAGCGGCAAAGGAATAGAGCCGCTCGACGTGATGATCAGCATCGCGGCGCGCCAGATCGGCCGAGACCAGTCCGGTTATGGCATCAGGGATGATCGTCCCGGCATGCGGCACGCTGACGATCAGCGGCGCGTCGCCAGGGGTGATCGCCAGCCAGTCGGTCATGCCAGCCCCGGCAGATCGGCCAGCGCCGCGAGTCCGCCCGACGAAATCAACGCCTGGGCAAGGGCGATGTCAGGGTGGAAATAGCGGTCCTCGTCAAGGGTCGGCACGCGGGCGCGCAGCAAGGCCCGCGCGGTTTCCAGCGCGGCGCTGGATTGGAGCGGGGCCTGGAAATCGCAGCCCTGCGCCGCGGCGAGATACTCGATCGCCAATACACCCGCGACGTTGTCTGCCATGCCGATGAGCCGCCGCGCCCCGTGCGCCGCCATCGAAACGTGATCTTCCTGGTTGGCCGAAGTCGGGATCGAATCGACGCTGGCAGGATAGGCCCGCTGCTTGTTTTCGGAGACAAGCGCCGCCGCTGTCACCTGCGGGATCATGAAGCCGGAATTGAGGCCGGGGCGCGGGGTGAGGAAGGCGGGCAGGCCGGACAGCGCCGGATCGACCAGCATCGCGATCCGCCGTTCGGCGATCGAGCCGATTTCGCACAGCGCCAGGGCGATCATGTCGGCAGCAAAGGCAACCGGCTCGGCATGGAAGTTGCCGCCCGAAAGCGCCTCGTCGGTGTCGGCGAAAATCAGCGGGTTGTCCGAAACGCCGTTGGCCTCGGTCAGCAGGGTGGTTGCCGCCTGGCGCAAAAGATCAAGCACCGCGCCCATCACTTGCGGCTGGCAGCGGAGGCAATAGGGATCCTGCACGCGGGTATCGCCGGTCAGGTGCGAGGCGCGGATCGCCGATCCGTCCATTAACCGACGCAGCCCGGCAGCGGTTTCAATCTGGCCTGCGTGTCCGCGCAGGGCATGAATCCGCGGATCGAACGGCGCGTCGGATCCTTTCGCGGCTTCGGTCGACAGCGCGCCGGTGAGCAAGGCCGAACCAAACAGCCGCTCGGCCTCGAACAGACCGGCCAGCGCATAGGCGCAGGAAAACTGCGTGCCGTTGAGCAGGGCCAGGCCTTCCTTGGGCCCCAGCACCAGCGGCGACAGACCGGCATCGGTGAGCGCCTGCAGCGCGGGGGTGCGGACAGTGCCTACCCAGATTTCGCCGGCTCCGATCATCGCGGCTGCCATATGCGCCAGCGGCGCGAGATCGCCCGAGGCGCCGACCGAGCCCTGCGCCGGAATTACCGGGGTTAGATGCTTTTCCAGCAGAGTGCCGAGCAATTCGACCGTCTTCAGCTGAACGCCCGAGGCCCCTTGTGCAAGGCTGGCGAGCTTGAGCGCCATCATCAGCCGCGCGGTCGGCACCGGCATCGGCTCGCCCACGCCTGCGGCATGGCTGAGCACGATATTGCGCTGAAGGGTCAGCAGATCATCGTCGCTGATCTTGACACTGGCCAGTTTTCCGAAGCCGGTGTTGATCCCATAGACCGGCTCGTGCCGGGTCAGGATGCGCGCAACTGCTGCGGCGCTTGCGACGATTCGGGCGTGGCAGGACGGATCGAGCAATGGTGTTGCGCCGCGGTAGATCTGCCGCCAATCGGCCAGCGAAACCGCCCCGGCGGTGATGGTGATGGTCATTGCCCTCTCCAGATGCGTTGATGGAGCGGGTTTGCACCGATCCGGTATACCAGTTCTGCGGGACGCTCGATGTCCCAGATCGCCAGGTCGCAGGCCTTGCCCGCTTCGAGCGTTCCGACGCCCGCCAGCATTCCCAGCGCGCGGGCGGCTTCGCGGGTGACTCCGGCGAGGCATTCTTCGATCGTGAGGCGAAACAGGGTCGCCCCCATGTTCATCGCCAGCAGCAGCGAAGTGAGCGGCGAGGTGCCGGGATTGCAGTCGGTCGCCAGCGCCATCGGCACGCCCGCGGCGCGCAGCTTGGTGACCGGCGGCGGCAGCACCTCCCGCGTGAAGTAATAGGCCCCCGGGAGCAGGACCGCGACCGTTCCTGCCGCCGCCATCGCTGCGATCCCGGCATCGTCGAGATGCTCGAGGTGATCGGCCGACAGGGCCTGGAACCGAGCCGCTAGCACCGCGCCGTGGCTGTTGGAAAGCTGTTCGGCATGGAGCTTCACCGGCAAGCCGTGCGCCCGCGCGGCCTCAAACACGCGCTCGATCTGGGCTGGGGTAAAGCCGATGGTCTCGCAAAACCCGTCGACCGCATCGGCCAGCCCGGCCTGGGCCGCGGCCGGAAGGATCGCGTCGCAGACATGGGCGATGTAACCATCGGCATCACCGGCAAATTCGGGCGGTAGGGCGTGGACGGCGAGCAGGGTGGTCTTGACGGTAACCCGCCGCGCTTCGCCCAATTGCCGGGCCGCGCAGAGCATCTTGAGTTCGTCGTCGAGCGAGAGGCCATAGCCCGATTTGATCTCGATCGTGGTCACGCCCTCGGCGATCAGCGCGTCGAGCCGGGGCAAGGCAGACTGCACCAGGCCCTCAACGCTCGCCGCGCGGGTCGCCTTCATGGTCGAGACGATCCCGCCGCCGGCCCGAGCGATTTCCGCATAGCTCGCGCCGGCCAGCCGCAGTTCGAATTCGTGCGCGCGGTTGCCAGCGTGGACCAGATGCGTGTGGCAGTCGATCAGCCCAGGCGTGATCCAGCGGCCCGCACAATCAACCACCTCAGCCGCGTCGAAAGCAGGTGCCGCGGCGCGGTCCCCGGCATAAACGATCCGCCCGTCCTTGCAGGCGACGATCCCGTCTTCCACCGCGCCTGTGCCAGTCATCGGCGCCAACCGGGCCCCTTGCCAGACCCGATCGCAGGACAGGATGGATTCGCTGCTCATGGACATAAGCGTTGCAGATCGGATTCATTATGTCTAGACATAATATCACCTCTGCAGGAGAGTCCGCCGTGCCCGCATTCTGGTCCGCAACCGCGCTGCTGCCTGACGGCTGGGCGCAAGACGTTCGGTTCACCGTCTCGGACGGGCGGATCGTTTCGATTGAATCCGGGGTTGCCGCCGCACCGGGCGATTCGGTCCACCGGATCACCCTGCCCGGCTTGGCCAATGTCCACAGCCATGCCTTTCAGCGCGGCATGGCGGGACTTGCCGAGCATCGCGGTGACCAAGCGGGCGCCACCAGTGACGACAATTTCTGGAGCTGGCGCGAAGTCATGTACCGCTTCCTCGACCGGCTGACCCCGGACGATATGGAAGCCATCGCCGCGCTGGCCTATGTCGAGATGCTGGAAACCGGCTACACCCATGTCGGCGAATTTCACTATCTGCACCAGGATCCCGCCGGGCAGCCCTATGCTGATCCGGCCGAAATGGCTGCGCGGATTGCCGTCGCCGCCAAAAGCGCGGGGATCGGGCTGACCCTGCTGCCGGTGTTCTACGCGCACAGCAATTTCGGCGGGCAGGCCCCGAACCACGGCCAGCGCCGCTTCATCCACGATCTGGACAGCTTTGCCCGGCTGCTGGACGCCTGCCGCCCACTGCTCTCGGACGGGGACCGGCTGGGGATCGCCCCGCACAGTCTGCGCGCAGTCACGCCGGAGGAACTTGCTGCGCTGATCGCCATGCAGCCGCAGGGCCCGATCCACATCCACGCCGCCGAACAGCAAAGGGAAGTGGGGGATAGCCTGGCCTTCTTGGGGAAACGCCCGGTCGAATGGTTGCTCGACCACGCCGGGCTGGACCCGCGCTGGTGCCTGATCCACGCGACCCACCTGACCGATGCGGAGACCGATGCACTGGCCGCCAGCGGTGCGGTTGCAGGGCTCTGCCCGATCACCGAAGCCAATCTGGGCGACGGCATCTTTCCCGCACTGCGCTTTCTGGAGGCAGGCGGACGGATCGGCACCGGCACGGATTCCAACGTGCTGATCGACCCCGCGCAGGAACTGCGCGCGCTGGAATACAGCCAACGGCTTGCCCACCAGGCCCGCAACGTGCTGGCCAGCGAGACCTACCCTTCGGTTGCGCGGCGGCTGTTCGAAGCGGCGCTGGCTGGCGGCGCGCAGGCGATGGGGATCGTCCCGGGATTGGCGGCGGGCCATCCGGCCGACTTTGTGACGCTGGATCCCGATCATCCCGCGCTTCACGGACGCAGTGGCGATCGCCTGCTCGACAGCTGGGTATTCGCCGCGCGCAACCCTTGCATCGACACCGTCTGGAAGCGCGGGGTTCAGCTGGTGGCGGGCGGACGCCACAAGGACAGCGCGGCAGTGACAGCACGCTACCTGAAAGTGGTCGACCGGATCATGGGTGCATGACGATTTCCGAGCGAATCCGCGCGGAGATCGAGGCCCGGATCGCCTCGGGCGAATGGCCGCCGGGCTACCGCATTCCCTTCGAGCACGAACTGGTCACCCAGTACGGCTGCGCACGGGCGACCGTTGGCAAGGCGCTGACCGCGCTGGTCCGCACCGGTCTGCTCGAACGGCGGCGCAAGGCGGGCACCTTTGTCGCCTATCCGCATGTCCATTCCGCCGTGCTCGACATCCCCGACATTGGCAAGGCGATCGCCGAACGCACCGGCTCTTACGGGTTTGATCTGCTCGCTTCGGATTTCTGCCGGGACGATGGGCAAAGCGGCAATTTCGCCAGCGGCACCCCGCTCCGCCATGTCACCGGGATCCATCAGGGCCAGGACGGCCCCTTTGCGTTCGAGGACCGGCTGATCAGCCTGGAAAGCGTGCCCGAAGCCCGCGAGGCCGACTTCAAGGCCCAGTCGCCCAGTGCCTGGCTGATCCAGTCGGTCCCCTGGTCGCAGGCGCGCCACCGGATCAGCGCGGTGGGGGCCAGTGCCGAAGTCAGCGCCCGCCTCGCAATCCCGCGCCACACCCCGTGCCTGCTGGTCGAACGCTGGACCTGGCGCAGCGGCGAACCGGTCACCTATGTCTGCCAGACCTTCCGCGGGGACCGGTTCGATCTGGTCGCGACCTTTACCCCCGAGGGGCGGTGACAGACGCGTCGTGCGCTAGAAGATGATCGCCCGAATCACCGCCGCGGCCAGTCCGAAAAACGCCAGACAGAGAGGGACGGTCAGGATCTGGGCGGCGACGGCGCCCGTGTCCATCGGGCCGGTCCAGGTGTAGAGCGGCTCCAGCCCCCGGGCAAAGCGCGAGGGTTCCTTGACCGGGCGAAGCCCAAGCAGCACCCGGACCGTGCCGAAATACATCACGGCAAAACCGCTGCTGATCACCAGGAAGAAAATCGCTTCGGCATCATGGCCGGCCGCCAGCATCAGGCCGGTAAAGAACACGCCGTAGGAGGCGATCATGATTCCCCAGATCCAGCCGGGAACCTCCAGATCGGTCGATTCGCCAAACTGCCAATGATTGGGGCGGGGCGCCTCGCTCGGCAAAGTGGCCTGGGCCGGATCGCGCTCCGCCGCGGCGGTCAGGTGGGGATTGGCGTCACGCATCGATCGTTCCTTCCTTCATGCCGGGGCGGATTCCGTCGCGGTGGATCTGGATGCCGGTCACCAGACTGTCCGCGATCATGTGCGCGCGTGCCGCGATCAGATCGGTGGCGGCTGGCTGCTGCTCGATCTCGCGCAGCACCTGCTCGAACAGCGCAAGCCAGCGATCGAATTCGGCGCGTCCGATCCCCGGGATGGCGATGTGCTTGAGCATCGGATTGCCGGAAAATCCGCCGCCGCCGCGCAGCACCGCACCCCAAAACGCTTTCATCCGCGAAAGATGAGGCGGCCAGTCGGCGATCCGCGCGTCAAAGATCGGGCCAAGGACTGCATCCTCGCGGACCCGGGCATAGAAGCGCTCGACCAGGCGATCGATGAAGGCGGCGTCGATCTCCAGACTGTCGGCCTCGGCGATCTTGCGCGCCCGGGCCGCCGAAACGAGAGGATGGGGATCGGACATGTGCGGCTCTCGGTTAAGTGGTATTTAAAATACGACTTATATCCGGTTGCGGCTAAAAGCAACATCCAATATGCCACTTTAATGCGGCTCAACCTGCACACCGACTATGCCCTGCGCGTCCTGATGTACCTCGCCCGCGAGGAGCGGCAGGCTTCGGTCGATGAGATTGCCGATGCCTTCGCCATTTCCCGCCATCACTTGATGAAGGTCGCCCGGCAGCTTGCCGCTCTGGGCCATGTCGAGGCGCGGCGCGGACGCGGGGGCGGGCTGGCCCTGGCCAGGCCGGCCGATCAGATCCGCGTTGGCCAGGTAATCCGCGAACTGGAATCGCTGTCCGGCTTCGTCGAATGCTTCGATGCCGGGAACGGGCGCTGCCGGATTGCCGGAGGGTGCGGCCTGCAGGGCGCGCTCAATCTGGCGCTGGGGGACTTCCTGGCCCGGCTCGATACCTTCACCCTGGCCGATCTGGTGCCCGATCGGGCCCGGTTCGATCGCCTGCTCGGCATGCCGGCCGGCTGACGGATCGCTCTAAGGATCAGCCTAGCCCGAGTGTCCGCGCGATCGCAAGGGTGCGCTGCGCCTGATCGAGATGGAGCAGTTCCACCATCCGCCCCTCGACCCGGATCGCGCCCTTGCCCAGGTTCTCCGGCAGGGCGAAGGCAGCCGCGACGGCCTTGGCCCAGGCGATCTCTTCGGCATCGGGAGAGAAAACCGCGTTGCACGGGTCGATCTGATCGGGATGGATCAGGGTCTTGCCGTCAAAGCCGAAGTCCAGGCCCTGCAAGGCCTCGGCCCGAAAGGCGTCAAGATCACGGAATTCGTTGCAGACCCCGTCCAGCGCGATCAGGCCATGGGCCCGCGCGGCGGCAACCGCCATGGTCAGGACCGGGTGGAACGGCGTGCGCGCCGGGGTCAGCCGGGCGTGCATTTCCTTGGCCAGGTCGTTGGTGCCCAGAACAAACCCACTCAGGCGGGTATCGGCGGCGCAGACCGCCATTTCGTGCAGGCGCGGCAGGCAGGCGCAGGTCTCGATCATGATCCACAGCCGGGTCGATTCGGGCGCAGCGGCCAGCGCCGCATCGTAGGCGCGCACGTCTTCGGGCGAGCTGACCTTGGGCACCAGCACCGCGTCGGGCCCGGCGCGAGCAATCGCCGCCAGGTCATCCGGCCCCCAAGGCGTGGCAAGAGCGTTGGTCCGGATCACCAGTTCGCGTTCGCCGAAACCGCCTTCGCCAACCGCGGCCAGGGCCGCGGCGCGGGCAACGGCCTTGCTGTCAGGAGCGACAGCATCTTCAAGATCGAGGATCACCACGTCGGCCGCCAGGGTGCGGGACTTGGCGAGCGCCTTGGGATTGGAAGCCGGGAGGTACAGCGCCGAACGGCGCGGGCGAACGTGTTGGACCATGGCCGTTCCATCGCCCGTCCCGCGGCGCATGACAACCTGTTTGCCGCAGGAAAATTTCGCTTCGGCGCTTCGCTGAAAAACTTTCTCGCGGTTCGCGCTGCGCAACTCTATCGAAATGGTCGACTTGGTGAGTAAGGGTTCTGGAAATGGTGTTCGACGTCAATTCGCTGTTGCCCTTCATCATGGTCGGATTTGCCGCGCAGCTTGTCGACGGCGCGCTTGGGATGGCGTTCGGCGTGATCTCCAACACCCTGCTGGTCGGGGTGCTGGGCGTGCCTCCGGCACTTGCCTCGCAGCGGGTCCATGTGGTCGAATGCTTCACCACCGCAACGTCGGGCATCAGCCACCTGCTGCACGGCAATGTCGACAAGACGCTGTTCTTCCGGCTGCTGCTTCCCGGAATGGTTGGCGGGGTTCTGGGCGCCTATGTCCTAACCTCGCTCGATGCCGCGCAGGTCAAACCGTTCGTGCTGGTCTATCTCACCGCGATCGGACTGTGGCTGCTGTGGCGCGGGATCAAGTACCCGCCGCAAGGCAAGCCGGCCAAGGTCGTCGCGCCGCTGGGCCTGATCGGCGGCTTCCTCGATGCCGCGGGCGGCGGCGGCTGGGGGCCGGTGGTTACATCGAACCTGCTGATCCAGGGGGCCGATCCGCGCAAGGTGGTCGGCACGGTCAACACGGTCGAATTCTTCCTGACGCTGACGATCAGCGCGGCCTTCATCTACAAGTTGGGATTTGCCGATCTGGCCGGTGCCACGCTGGGCCTGCTGATCGGCGGGATCGCCGCGGCCCCGCTCGGCGCCTGGGCGGCCAAGCACATTCCGGCCAAGCAGATGCTGGTGATGGTCGGCGTCGTGCTGACCATCACCAGCCTGTTCGGCGTCTACCGGGCCTGGGCCTAACCCACTACGCCGGCCGCAGCCAGCACGGCCAGGGTCAGCACGTCGGGTGCAATCGCGGTCATCGGGGCGATCTGGACCGGCTTTTCCATTCCGATCAGCATCGGCCCGATCGTGGCGTTGCCAGCCAGTTCGCGCAGCAGCTTGGCTGAGATGTTGGCCGATTGCAGCCCGGGCATGACCAGCACGTTGGCCGGGCCGGACAGGCGGCTGAACGGATAGTTCGCCATCACCGTGGGGTTCAGCGCCGCGTCGGGGGCCAGCTCGCCTTCGTATTCGAAGCCGGGCTTTTCGGCATCGAGCATCGCCACCGCATCGCGGATCGAATCGAGCCAGCGTCCTGGCGGGTTGCCGAAGGTCGAATAGGACAGGAAGGCGACCCGTGGTTCGTGGCCCAGGCGGCGGGCTACGGCGGCGGTTTCCTTGGCGATCCGGGCCAGGTCTTCGGCGCTGGGACGCTCGTTGACGGTCGTATCGGCCAGGAACACCGTGTAGTTCTTGCCGATCATCAGGTGGATGCCGAAGGCCAGCTGGCCTTCCTTGGGGTCGAGCACCTGGCGCACTTCGCGCATGGTCTGGGCAAAGGTCCGGGTCATGCCGGTGACCATCGCATCGCCCACGCCAAGCTTGAGCAGCAGCGAGGCGAACACATTGCGATCCTGGTTGACCATGCGGCGCACGTCGCGCTCCATGAAACCGCGGCGGTGGAGGCGCTCATAGAGCAGCTCGACCATCGCCGGGACATGGGCGCTGATTGCCGAATTCTCGATCTGGAAGCTGTCGGTATCCTCGATTCCCAGCTCAGCCAGCTTGGCCTTGACCTGGTCGGTCCGCCCGACCAGCACCGGTTCGCCATAGCCATAATCGCGGTACTGGATCGCCGCGCGCAGCACGATCTCGTTCTCCGCCTCCGCGAAGATCATCCGCTTCGGGTTGGCTTTGACCGTCTCGTAGACCTGGGTCAGCACCGAAGTGGTCGGGTTGAGCCGGGCCTTCAAGCTGGTGCGGTAGGCATCGAAATCCTCAATCGGCTTTTGCGCCACCCCGGTATCCATCGCCGCCTTGGCGACGGCGGAAGAAACGACTTCCATCAGCCGCGGATCGAACGGAGCGGGAATGATATAGTCCGGCCCGAACTGATACTTGATGCCATAGGCCGCAGCCACTTCCTCCGGCACGGTTTCGCGCGCCAGTTCGGCAATGGCGTTGGCGGCGGCGATCTTCATCTCTTCGTTGATCGCGGTCGCCCGCACGTCCAGCGCGCCGCGGAAAATGAAGGGAAAGCCCAGGACGTTGTTGACCTGGTTGGGATAGTCCGACCGCCCAGTGGCGACGATCGCATCGGGCCGCACCGCCTTGGCATCGGGCGGGGTGATTTCCGGATCGGGATTGGCCATGGCGAAGATGATCGGCTGCGGGGCCATCTTCTTGACCCATTCCGGTTTCAGCGCACCCGCAGCGGACAGGCCCAGGAAAATGTCGGCGCCTTCCAGCGCTTCTTCCAGGCTGCGCGCGGCGGTGTCGATCGCGTGGGCGCTCTTCCATTGGTCCATGCCGCTTTCGCGCCCGCGCCAGATCACGCCGGAACGGTCGCAGACGGTGACGTTCTGGTGCTTGACGCCCATCGACTTGATCAGCGCGGTGCAGGCCAGGGCCGAAGCGCCGGCGCCGTTGACCACTACCTTGACGTCCTTGAACTGGCGCCCGGTCAGGAAGCAGGCGTTGACCAGGCCGGCCGCGGCAATGATCGCGGTACCGTGCTGGTCGTCGTGCATCACCGGGATCTTCATGCGTTCGCGCAGCGCCTGCTCGATCACGAAGCATTCGGGCGCCTTGATGTCTTCCAGGTTGATCCCGCCGAAGCTGGGCTCCATCATCGCGACCGCCTCGATGATCGCGTCGGTGTCTTCGCTGGCCAGTTCGACGTCGATCGAATCGACGTCGGCAAAGCGCTTGAACAGCACCGCCTTGCCTTCCATCACCGGCTTCGAGGCGAGCGCACCAAGGTTGCCCATGCCCAGAATCGCAGTGCCGTTGGAGATCACCGCCACCAGATTGCCCTTGGCGGTATATTCATAGGCATCGGCCGGATTGTCGGCGATCGCCTGGACCGGGACGGCAACCCCGGGCGAATAGGCCAGGCTGAGGTCGCGCTGGGTAGCCATTGGCTTCGATGCGATGATCTCGATCTTACCCGGGCGAATCGTGCTGTGATAGAACAGCGCCTCGCGCTCGGTGAAACGGACATTGCTTTCGTTGGTCTGGGTGATGTCTTCGGCCACGCGTATTCTCCGGTTTCGGGCTCGCCCTAACGGAAGCGAAAGCGACGCGATAGGGGAAAGCTTGGGACGAAAGTCTCCCGAATCGTCGATAGGACCGCTATCGGTTGGCGATGCACGGCGCAGCGGCCCCTTCCGGCACCACCCCGATGATGGTGCAATACCTTGCGCTCAAGGCTGAGGCGGGCGATTGCCTGCTGTTCTACCGGATGGGCGATTTCTTCGAACTGTTCTTCGACGATGCCCGCCAGGCCGCCCAGATCCTCGATATTGCGCTGACCAGCCGCGGCGAACACCACGGCGTGCCGATCCCGATGTGCGGGGTGCCGGTCCATGCGGCCGAGGGCTATCTGGCGCGGCTGATCAAGGCCGGGTGCCGCGTGGCGATCGCGGAACAGACCGAAAGCCCGGAAGCGGCAAAGAAGCGCGGCGGATCCAAGGCGCTGGTCGCGCGCGACATCGTCCGTTTCGTCACCGCCGGGACGCTGACCGAAGAGGCGCTGCTCGAGCCGCGCCGTGCCAACGTGCTGGCGGCAATTTGCGAGGTGCGCGGGGCCATCGGGATCGCCGCCTGCGACATTTCGACCGGGCGGATGGAGCTGGAGGAGTGCACGCCCGACCGGATCGGCGCGGCGCTGGCGCGGCTGGGGCCAAGCGAGCTGGTCTGCCCGGAGGGCTGGGACCAGGCCGAAGGCGCGATCCCCCGACCCCCGCGGGACTTTGCCAGCGATGGCGGCGCGGCGCGGCTGAAAGCAGTTCACGGCGTCACCACGCTCGACGGGTTCGGCCAGTTCAGCCGGGCCATGCTGGCCGCGGCGGGCGGGCTGGTGGCCTATCTCGATCACGCCGGGCGGGGCAAGCTGCCCCTGCTGCTGCCGCCGGTCGCGCGTTCGGGCGATGCCCACCTGGCGATGGACGAAGCGACCCGCGCCAGCCTGGAAGTGCTGGTTTCCAGCCAGGGCAGCCGCCGCGGCAGCCTGATCGAAGCGCTGGACCGCTGCGTGACCGGGGCCGGGGCGCGGCTGCTGGCAGACGATCTTTCCGCCCCGCTCACCGATCTGGCGGCGATCGAGGCGCGGCTTGCGCTGGTCGCCTGGCTCCACGACGATCCCTTGCTGCGGGGCGATCTGCGCGCGGTGCTGCGCAGCCTGCCGGATGTGGGCCGGGCGCTGGGCCGGGTCGTGGCCGGGCGCGGAAGCCCGCGCGACCTGGGCCAGTTGCGCGACGGGCTGTCCGAAGCGCGGCGGATCCACGATCATCTGCAGGCCCGCAGCGATCGGCCCGCACTGCTCGATGCGCTGCTGCCGCGGCTGACCGGGCACGGAGCGCTGACCGATCTCTACGCCCGCGCTCTGGTCCCCGCACCGCCGACCGAACGCGGGCAGGGCGGGTTCATTGCCGAGGGATACGACCACGCGCTGGATGAACTGCGCCGGATTTCGGGCGACGCTCGCCGCGCGATCGCCGCGCTCGAGGCGAAGTACCGCGACCAGACCGGGATTGCCGCGCTCAAGATCCGGCACAACGGCGTGCTGGGCTATTTCATCGAGGTTCCGGCGGCGCGGGCCGATGCCTTGATGGCGCCGGACAGCGGCTTTCCCCCCCGCCAGACCATGGCCGGGGCGGTGCGGTTCAACGCGCTGGCGCTGCACGAGGAAGCGAGCCGGATCGCCGAGGCGGGCGGGCACGCGCTGGCCGCCGAGGAAGCCCATTTCGAAGAACTGACCGGCGAGGCGATCAAGGCGCGCCAGGCCATCGCCACCACTGCCGAGGCGATCGCCCGGCTCGACGTAGCCTGCGGCCAGGCCGAACGCGCAGCCGAAGGCGGCTGGACCCGGCCGCAGGTGGTGGAGCAAGCCGTGCTCGAGATCGAAGGCGGGCGCCACCCCGTGGTCGAGGCCGCGCTGGCCGCCAAGGGCGAACGGTTTGTGGCCAACGCTTGCCGCCTGTCCGGCGGTGATCGGCTGTGGCTGGTCGGCGGCCCCAACATGGGCGGCAAATCGACCTTCCTGCGGCAGAACGCGCTGATCGTGCTGCTGGCCCAGGCGGGCGGGTTCGTTCCTGCGGAACGCGCGGTGGTCGGGCTGACCGACCGCCTGTTCAGCCGGGTCGGCGCATCCGACAACCTCGCCCGCGGGCGCTCCACCTTCATGGTCGAAATGGTCGAAACCGCGGCGATCCTGGCCCAGGCTACGGCCCGCAGCTTCGTGATCCTGGACGAGGTCGGGCGCGGCACATCAACCTACGATGGCCTTGCGCTGGCCTGGGCGGTGGTTGAAGCGGTGCACGGCGTCAACCAGTGCCGCTGCCTGTTCGCGACCCACTATCACGAACTGGCGCGGCTGGCGGACAGCTGCGAAGCGCTGTCGCTGCACCATGTCCGGGCGCGTGAATGGCAGGGCGATCTGGTCCTGCTGCACGAACTGGCCGAGGGACCGGCCGACCGCTCCTATGGCCTGGCCGTGGCCAAACTGGCCGGGGTTCCCGCTCCGGTCGTTTCGCGCGCTTCGGCGGTTCTGGCGCGGCTGGAAAAGGGGCGGGCCGAAACCGGCGGGCTGGCCGCAGGACTGGGTGATCTTCCGCTGTTCGCCGCCGCGGCCGAGCACAAGGAGGAAGTGGTCGACCTGCTGCGCCAGCGGCTCGATGCGCTTGACGTCGATGCGCTGAGCCCGCGCGAGGCGCTCGACCTGCTCTACGAATTGAAGCGCGAGGCGGGCAAACTTCCTTAACCGTCGAAGGCTATCCTGACGCCATGTTCGGTTTCGGCCCCAGAATGAACCAGGTTTTCGCAAGCCGCTGGAAAGCGGTGATGTGGTCGCTTGGCATCCTGCTGACCGCCTATTGCACGGTCCCTGCCGCCGATCAGGCGCGCCAGCACCAGGAAGCCAAGGCGGCCAAGGTTCAGGCCGCGCACAAATCGCCCTGGGCCAAGAACTGATCAGCCGGCCTCGATCCGGGCCAGCGCCCGGTCGATGATCGCATCCTTTCTCCACCGCTCCGCCGCGCGGGCCGAGGCCGCCGTGCCCAGCACCGCCCGCTCCGTCGGATCGTCCGCCAGATCGGCAATCGCCGCGGCCAGGGCGGCGGCATCGCCGGGCGATGTTACCACGCCGCAGCCGTCCACTTCGGCATAGAGTCCGGTTCCGGGCTCGGTCGTCGCCACCACCGGGCGGGCCGAGGCGAGCATGTTGGTCAGCTTGCTGGGCAGGACCAGATCGGCCGCACCGGCGATCTGGGGCAGCAAGTGCAGGTCGGCCATGGTCAGCATCGCGCCCATGCGTTCGGCGGGCTGAAGATCGTGAAGCTGGACGTTGGGCAATCCGGCGGCAAGCTGCTCCAGCGGTTGGCGGTTGGGGCCTTCGCCGCAGATCACCAGGGCAATGTCGCTGCGCTCGCCAAGCAGCCGGGCTGCCTCGACCAGGATCTCGATCCCCTGTTTGCGGGCGATGTTGCCCGAATAGAGCGCCACCGCCTTGCCGGTCAGCCCCCATTCGTGCCGGATCGCCTCGGCCCCGGCGGGATCCGGCGCGAACCGCGCGTCCGACCAGTTGCGCATTTCGAAGATCCGCGCGGGTTCCACCCCCTTGTCCGCCAGCTTCGCGCACATCTGCGGACTGATGGTCGAGACATAGTCGCCCAGTTTCAGAAAGGTCGCCTCGGTCCACCGGGCCAGCCGCGCTGCCGGGCTGGAATTGTCCATCAGGCCGGTGGCCAGCGCGGCCTCCACCTCGAAGTCCTGGACGTGGATCCACAGTTTCGCCCCGGCCAGCCGCGCGGCCAGCCAGGCGGTGATCACGCTGAGCAGCGCCGGGGCGATCGCGACCACCAGATCGGGCCGGTCGTCCTTGCCGCGCAGTGCGGCCCGCAAGGCGTGCGGCAGCGCGGACAGCGCGAAGCTGGCGAGGTGGACGATCCGTTTCAGCCCGCCCGGATCAGCCGGAACGTAGTGCGGGCAGCGAACGATCGCGACCCCGCCTTCCGCCGACTCGCGCCAGCCGCCACCAGCAAAGGCGGGATGGGTCTGCCACTGCGGGTAATAGGGTTTGCCCGCGATCACCCGCACCCGCGCGCCGCGCGCAGCCAGCGCTTCGGCCAGGCCCTGGGTATAGGGGCCGATCCCCACCGGCTCAGGTGCATAGTTGAGCCCGACGATCAGGACCTTGCGTGGCTTCACCGGTCAAGCCACTTGCTGAGCTGGGCAATCTGCCGCGACTGGCGGCGCACGTCGGCCCGGGCGAGATCGCGCAGCGAACGCAGCGCGCGCGAACCGGCCCAGCCGAGCAATCCGCCTTCGCTCGTCATCTGCCGGGTCACTGCTTTCTCGCCAGCGACCTTTCGCCGTCCGCCGATCCGCTGCGCTAGCTTGGCAGGCCCATCCTTCAGCGTTGCCGCGGCCAGCCCGGCGCTGGCCCGGGTTTCCAGTTCCTGCAGCAGCAGATCGGGCGCTGCGGCGATCAAGGCGGCCGGGGCCGGCTGGCCGGTATCAGCCGAAAAGTCGATGGGTGCAGCCGGCCGGTAGCGGGCGGTCAGTTCCAGCAGCAGGCGCGCGCCGTCACGCCAGCCGCGCGTGGTGGCATCGGCCCAGAATGCGGGCCAATCGATCGTTTCGGAGCGAAGCAGGACGTCAATGTCGGCCAGGATCAACGGCCCGCAATCGAGCCGGTGGCTGTAAACGGCATGGACGATGAGATGGGCCAGCAGATCGTCCGGGGCGGGATAACGCAGTCCTTCGGGTGTGACACGGGCCCGGCCACGGACCTTGGCCTCATCGCTGGTCGGGCTGGCATGATCGAGCCGTCCGTCGCGTTCCCACAGGCGGTGGTGAAGCTCCACCCGGGTGCCGCGCGGCGCGATCAGCGGGGGCATGTGCTTGTCCAGCCGGACCACGTCGGCAAGCGGCATCTCGCTCTCGCCTTCAGGCTTGTACCCCGCGGCCAGAAGCAATTCGTAAGCCGCCACCACCCCGTCCGGCGCAACCAACAGGTCGATGTCGCGCATCGGCCGCTGCGCCGCTTCGGGATAGGCCTGGGCGGACAGCCAGGCGCCCTTGAGCGCCACCGGGGCGAACCCCTCGCGGTCCAGCAGGGCGCTGGTTTCGGCCAGATCGGCTTGCTGGGTCAGCGCGCGCAGCGCGGCGTGGCGGTGTGCGGCCTTCCAGGCTGCGGCGACCGTCGGCGGAAGCGCGGAATTGCTGGCCTGCTGGGCGTGGAGCAGCGGTTGCAGCCGGTGCTGCGCGGCGATCCGATCGAGTTCGGCCCAATCCGCCGGGTTCAGCGCGGTGAGGTCCGCTCCGTGGGCCGTTCCGACAAGTTCCAGCAGGACGCGCCGCAGCGCCGGACGATCCATCGCCCGCGTGATGCTCAGTTGGATTTCTTGGGAACCGTAAAGGTCCCGGTGATCCGCCCGCCGCGCGGCGCGGTGCCGGGATCGCCGCCAAGCGCGGGCGAGCCGCCGCCGACCCGTCCATCGATTGTCGAGAGGCCGGTGTTGAGATCGATCGTCAGGCGCCCGCCGGTCAGCCGATCGCTGCCGCGCAGCAGTGCCACATTGCCCGAAAGCGTGATCAGGCGGCGGTCGAAATCGTAGATCGCGACATCGCCCGTCGCGGCCTGGTCCCCGCGGGTGACGCTGACCCCGCCGACCGCATCGAGCCGGTGGATCTTGAACCCGCCGCCTTCGGTCGAAAAGGCCATGGTCGTGCGCGATGCCCGCACGGTCAGATCGCCCTGTTCGATCACCACGTTGCCCGCCAGCACCGCGCGGTTGGCCTTGCCTTGCAGTTCGCCGTGATCGGCCGCGAAGCTGACCGGGGCATTGCTGTTGTGCCCGCTGAACACCTGCGCGTTCGAAGCGCCAAGCGCCAGCAGCGCGGCCGCGCCGATCGCGAACCCGCCAAACAGCGATCGCAGGGCCAGGGCGGAAAGGCTGCGGGGGGTGGAGCGGACCTGGGTCATTGCGGAATCCTGAAGCCTTTCTGGACGAAGCGCATCCTGACATTGCCGTCCAGGGTCAGAACGCGGCTTTCAAGATCGGCACTTATCCGCTCGGCGCTGAAAGTGCCAGACGGAACCGACCCGCTGACTCCGCCCGATCCGGTGACCCGGCGGCCCCGCAGGTCGATCATCACCCGGTCGGTGGTCATCTTGTAGCCGTCGGCCGCGGTGAACTGGACCGGGCCCTGGACGTTGACCGTTTCCGCCTCGTAATCATAGGCCCCGCGCACCGCCGTAAGCTCGGCCGGGCCGTCGGTCAGGCGGATCCGTGCGGCCAGGTTTTCCATCCACACCACCGGCTCACGCGCCGATACCTGAACGGCGCTGCCGGCGGTCACGGTAAAGGGGCGTCCATCCTTGTCCTCGCCGCGGTACATCGCGTTGGTCACGCGCAGCCGCTCTCCGGTGGTCGCCACCTTGGTCCGGTCGAGCAGGAACGAAAGCTCGCCGTGGCTGAACAGCGGGCCGATGATCATCGCCGCGGCCACAACGCCGACCAGGCCGGGCAGCCAGCGCGCCAGGACCTGCACCTTGCGGTCGTGCGAACCGCCCGGGGTGGCCCAGAGGCGCCGCTTGTCGCGGATGATGTCGGCGGCTTCGGTCATCGCTTCGGGCTATCAGGCCTCGTGGCTGAAAAGGTCCTTGTCGGCCCAGCCGGCAAGGTCGAGCCGGGCGCGGTATGGCAGGAAATCGAACGCCGCCTGGGCCAGTTCGGTGCGATGCTCGCGCGCCAGCCGCTGGGCCAGGATGGCGTGCATAGCGTGGAGGTAGCGCACGTCCGAGGCGGCATATTCGCGCTGCGCTTCGCTCAGTTCCGCGCCGCCCCAGTCGCTCGATTGCTGCTGTTTGGACAGTTCCTTGCCCAGCAGTTCGCGCACCAGATCCTTCAGGCCGTGGCGATCGGTATAGGTTCGCACCAGCTTGGAGGCGATCTTGGTGCAGAACACCGGCGCGGCGACCACGCCCAGGTAATGTTCCACCGCGGCCAGATCGAAGCGGGCGAAATGGTAGAGCTTGATCCGGGCCGGATCGGCCAGCACCGCCTTCAGGTTGGGCGCATCGTAGCGGGATCCCGGTGCGAACCGGACGAGATGCTCATCACCGCCGCCGTCCGAAATCTGCACCAGGCACAGCCGGTCGCGCGGGGTAATCAGCCCCATGGTTTCGGTGTCGACCGCAACCGGTCCGGGCCCCAGCACGCCAGCGGGGAGATCCTCTTCGTGGAGATAGACTGCCATAGGCCAAGGTGCTTAGGCTGATCCGCGCGGGGAGAAAAGCCCCGCGATTGCGGAGTTTGAAACGTGGCCAATTCCGATGCGGTTCCGGAAAGCTGGCGTGTTGCGCTGGGGCCGGTGCTGACCAGCGCCAAGTCGCGGGCGCTGGGCGGGTTCCTCAAGGCCGAAGAGGCGGCCGGCAAGGCGATCTATCCGCCGCGCGGCAACCGTCTGGCGGCGCTTGATCTGTGCCCGCTGGACGCCGTGAAAGTGGTGATCCTGGGCCAGGATCCTTACCACGGGCCGGGGCAGGCGCACGGCCTGTCGTTTTCGGTGCAGGACGGGGTGAAGGTGCCGCCCAGCCTGGTCAATATCTACAAGGAACTGGCCAGCGATCTGGACCTGCCGCGCCCTGCGCATGGCAATCTGACTGGCTGGGCCCGGCAGGGCGTGCTGCTGCTCAACGCCGCGCTGACCGTTGAGGACGGCAAACCTGCCTCGCACCAGGGCAGGGGCTGGGAAGAAATCACCGACGCGGTGGTCGCCGCCGTCGCGGCCAAGCCGGAACCCTGCGTGTTCCTGCTGTGGGGCAGTCACGCCCGCAAGAAGGCGGCGAGCGTTCCCGGCCTGATGAACAGCCACCACCTGGTGCTGACCGCGCCGCACCCCAGTCCGCTATCGGCCCATTCCGGGTTTCTGGGATGCCGCCACTTCAGCCAGGCCAACGCCTTTCTCGAAGAACGGGGGCGCGGAGCAGTAGACTGGCGCCTGTGAAACCGGCAAGGATCACCCCATGGCTCTTGAACTTCCCCTCACCGAGACCGCTGCCCTGCTGCAGCAAGGCGTCCAGCGCTATCTGGCCGATCATCCCAGGCCGGAATGGCCGGGCCTCGCCAAACTGGGCCTGATGGCGGTTGGCGTGCCCGAGGAGGCCGGCGGGATCGGCGGCGGCGGAATTGAACGGGCCGGGATCATGGCCGAGCTGGGACCGGCGCTCGCCGCCTCGGACTGGCTGGCCCACCACCTCGGGGCGGCGGTGCTGGCGCGGCTGGCGCCCGATCACGGACTGCTTCCCGCCCTGGCCAGCGGGGAAGCGCGGATCGCGCTGGTCCTGGGCGATTCGGGCGAAGTACCGTTGACCCCGGGCGCGGCCGATGCCGATTGGCTGGTGCTGGCGGGAGAGGAGCGAACCCTGCTGGTCGCGGCCGATGCCCCCGGGGTTTCCCGCCGCCGCCGGGCGATGATGGACGGCACGGTCTGCGCCGATGTTGCGATCGGCAGCGCGCTCCAGCCCGACAGCGTGCTGGCCGATGGCAGCGCCGCACTGGATGTCCGCGCCTGGGCGTTCGATGCCCGCAACGCCGCGCTCTGCGCCGAGGCGGCCGGGCTGATGGCGCAGATGATCACCGATACCGCCGCCTACCTGCAGCAGCGCAAGCAGTTCGGCGTGCCGATCGCCAGCTTCCAGGTGCTGCGTCATCGGTTAGCCGACATGCAGATGGCCGCGCTCAAGGCCGAAGGCCTGACCGAACGCGCGGTGCTGACCGAAGGCAGTCCGGGCTGGGCCCACGCGGTCAGCGCCGCCGCAGTCGAGACGATCGACGCCGTGCGGGTGGTCGGTGAAGGCGCGGTCCAGCTCCACGGCGGGATGGGCGTGACCGAGGAACTTGCGCTTGGCGGCCAGTTCAAGCGCGGGCTGGCGATCGCCGCCACGCTCGGCTCAAAGAGCAGGCACCTCGCCCGCCACGCGGAACCGATCTAGCCCAGCACGGCCCGCGCGATCAGATCGCGCTGAATCTCGTTCGACCCGGCATAGATCGTTGCCGCGCGGCCGTTGAGATAGCGCGGCAGCGCAGTTGCCAGCAGGTCCGGGCTCTGCCCGTCGGCCAGGGCCCAACCGGCCAGACCGGCGATTTCGGTGGCGAGCGTATCGATCCGCTGCGCCGCTTCGGTCCCCTGGACCTTCAGCACCGAGGCGTAGAGCGCGGCCTTGGCCCCGCTTGCCCCGATCGCCTTCAGTTCCAGCGCTTCCAGTGCTTCCAGCGTCACCGCCTCGCGCCGCAGCCGCTCTTGCAGCACTGGATCGTCGCCCGCCTCGTCCTGTAGCCGCGCCAGCGAGGCGAACAGCCCCGGAGCATAGCGTCCGCCGCGCTCAAAGGTCAGGAGGTACTTGGCGACCGACCAGCCGTCGTTCTCCTCGCCCAGCCGGTTCGCCACCGGCACGCGGACGTTGTCGAAGAACACCTGGTTGAGCTCGTGCTCACCGGCGAGCGAGATGATCGGATCGACGGTCAGCCCTGGGGTGGCCATGTCGATCAGCACAAAGCTGATCCCGGCCTGGGGCTTGCCCTCGGTCGAGGTGCGAACCAGCGCGAACATCCAGTTGGCGAAATGGGCGTGGGTGGTCCAGATTTTCGAACCGTTGAGGACATAGTGATCCCCGTCGCGCTCGGCCTTCAATTTCAGCGAGGCGAGGTCCGATCCCGAACCCGGCTCGGAAAAGCCCTGGCACCAGTAATGCTCGCCCGACAGGATCCGGGGCAGGTAGAAGGCCTTCTGTTCGTCCGATCCGTAATGC
>JBJTMC010000098.1:0-12609 GCA_046063325.1 Novosphingobium sp. | reverse complement strand
CCGGATCGCCGCGATTCGCATTTGCAATGTGTCGATATCGCCGCTGGTCAGGTCGAGGTCGGCAATCGCCTTGGCAACGTAGTCTCCGCCCAGCTGGCCGTGGCGCAGGTCTTCCCACAACCGCGCGACACAGCGCGAACGGGTTTCGGCGCCGTGGTGGCGGAAATCGGGTAGCGAACAGGTCTCCAAGAATCGCAGCCATTGCGCTTCGCCGCGCAGCGAAGCGGTGATCTCCGGGTCCTCTGCCAGCCGCCGCAGCACGGCCAGGTCGATCGCCTCGGGCGCGGGGGCCAGTTCGGGCCGGTCGGGCGGGCGTGACAGGTCCGCGATCAACGCGGCCAGACTGGCGCAGTCGGGATCGGCTTCGCGCCAGAACAGCCGGGTCAGCGGCGGAAAACGGTGTTCCTCGATCGCATAAACCTCTTCGGCGGTGAATTCGGCGTCATGGCTGCCGCTTCCGGCCAGCGTGCCGAAAGTCCCGTCGCGCTGGTGCCGCCCGGCGCGTCCGGCGATTTGCGCCAGCTCGGTCGTGGTCAGGCGCCGCTGGCGCTGGCCGTCGAACTTGCTGAGGCCGGCAAAGGCAACATGATCGATGTCGAGAGTGAGCCCCATGCCGATCGCGTCGGGGGCGACCAGATAGTCGACCTCGCCGGACTGGTACAATGCTACCTGTTTGTTGCGGGTTTCGGGGGACAGCGCACCCATCACCACCGCCGCCCCGCCGCGAAAGCGCCGCAGCATCTCCGCCACGGCATAGACCTGCTCGGCGCTGAACGCGACGATCGCGCTGCGCGGCGGCACACGGCTCAGCTTCTTCGCTCCGGCATGGCGCAATGTCGAGAAGCGCGGGCGGCTGACGATCTCGGCCCGGGGCAACAGGGCGCGGACCAGCGGCTCGATCACGCTGGAACCCAGCAGCATCGTTTCCTCGCGCCCGCGGGCGTGGAGCAGCCGATCGGTAAAGATGTGGCCGCGCTCCCGGTCGGCGCCCAGCTGCGCTTCGTCGAGCGCGACGAAGGCGACATCGGCGCCGAGCGGCATTGCTTCGGCGGTGCACAGCAGCCAGCGGGCGTTCTTCGGCTCGATCCGCTCTTCGCCGGTGATCAGCGCGACCTGCCCCGCACCCTTGATCGCGCAGACCTTGTCATAGACTTCGCGCGCCAGCAGGCGCAGCGGAAAGCCGATCATTCCGGAGGAATGCGCGCACAGACGCTCGATCGCCAGGTGGGTCTTGCCGGTGTTGGTCGGACCGAGCACCGCCTTGAGGCGCGAAGTTGGATCGGCGTGACGCTGGGCCATGGTGAAAACCGATGTGGCAAGCCGCTGCACCGCCCGCAAGAAGTGCGGGTGCAGATTCCCCCGATCTGCGACCGGCGGCACGATTTTGGCAGGCGGCTTAGGCGAAGATTAACCACATCCGGTGCAGTAAACCGGCTGATCCGATGCGCTTTGAGGACCCCGCCTTGCTGAAACCGCGCGAATTGCCGCACGCCGCAACCGGCGGCCCTGCCGCGGGCGCTGGCGCGCTGGCGCAGCCGCAGGGTTTTGGCAACCGCGTGGTAGTCGAACCATGGGCAACACGCCTGTTGCGCCGCCGCGCCGAATGGCTCGCCCGGATTGAAGCATTCGACTGGACCCCCGACCTTGCCGAAGACATCGGCAGCGCCCGCTGGTTCCGCGGGCTTGGCACGCTGGTAGGTCTGACGCTTGCCACGCTGGCCTTCTGGCCCGAAGGGCAGGCGGTTGCCGGATCGCCTGCGATGCCGCTCGACGCGGGTGCCCGCAACGAGTTTCGCAGCCAGACGATCCAGCCGCTTGCACTGGGCGGGGACAGCGGACGGCGGATGGGCGCGACCAGCGCGGTTTCCGCCTTGTCGTTCACCCCGCAGCGGACCTCGGTCTCGCTCACCGCGACCCTGGCCCAGGGCGACAGCTTCGGACGGATGCTGATGCGCGCCGGGGTCAGCGATGCCGATGCCGGTCAGGTCATAGCGTTGCTGGGCGGGATCGTTTCGCCTGGCACGATCGAGCCAGGGACCCAGGCCGACATCCGGCTTGGCCAGCCCGCCGTGGCGGGCGGCGCGCGGACGCTGGAAAGCCTGGCATTCCGCGCGCGCTTCGATCTGGACGTCACCGTTTCGCGGATCGACGGGCGGCTGGTGGTTACCCCGCAACCGATCGCGGTCGACACCACCCCGCTGCGGATCCGCGGCGTGGTCGGGTCGAGCCTCTATCTCTCGGCGCGGTCGGCGGGGGCGCCGATCGAGGCGATCCAGCAATACCTGCAAGCGCTCGACCAACATCTCAGCCTCGATACCGCGATCGAACCGGGCGACACCTTCGACATCATCGTGTCCAGCAAGCGCTCTTCCTCCGGCGAGGTCCAGATCGGCGAACTGCTGTTTGCCGGGTTGGAACATGACGGCCGCGACAAAGCCCAGCTGCTGCGTTGGGGCGGCGAAGGCCAGTTCTTCGAAGCCTCGGGCATGGGCGCCCAGCGCACCGGGCTGATCATGCCGGTGGTCGGCCACATCACTTCGGGCTTCGGCGCGCGGCGCCACCCGATCCTGGGTTATACCCGGATGCACGCCGGGGTCGATTTCGGCGCGCCCTATGGCTCGCCGATCTATGCGGTGGGCGATGCCACGGTGATCTATTCGGGCTGGCACGGCGGGCACGGCAACTACGTCAAGCTTGACCACGGCGGCGGCTATGCCACCGGCTATGGCCACATGAGCCGGATTGCCGTGGCTTCGGGCACCCATGTTCGTGCCGGGCAGGTGATCGGCTATGTCGGATCGACCGGGCTCTCGACCGGACCGCATCTGCACTATGAACTTTACCGCAACGGCACGGCAGTCAACCCGCTGTCGGTCAGCTTCACGGTCAGCACCCAGGTCGATCAGAAGGAACTGATCGCGTTCAAGGCGCGGATGGCGCAGCTCAAGGGTGTGAAGCCCGGCGCGGCGATGACCAGCCTTGCCCCGCGCCAGGCCGCAACCGCCGAAACCCCGCGCCGCGAAATCGACCGGTTGAAGAGTTGATGGATCGCCGGGTGGGGCTTATGACCCCGCCATGTCGTCGTTTCCCGCCACCCGCCTGCGCCGCACCCGCGCTTCCGCCTGGAGCCGCGCGCTTCACCGCGAGACCATCCTTACCCCGGCCGACCTGATCTGGCCGCTGTTCGTGACCGAAGGGCGCGGCGCGGAAGAGCCGATCGGTTCGCTTCCCGGCGTATCGCGCTGGTCGGTCGATCGAATTGCCGAGCGGGCCAGGGAAGCGGTTGCCCTGGGCATTCCCTGCCTGGCGCTGTTTCCCAACACGCCCCCTGCGCTGCGCACGGACGATGGCCGCGAAGCGCTCAATCCGGACAATCTGATGTGCCAGGCGATCCGGGCGATCCGCGATGCCTGCGGCGACAGCATCGGCGTGCTGACCGATGTGGCGCTCGACCCCTATACCAGCCACGGGCAGGACGGGCTGGTCGATGGTGGGGGCTATGTCCTCAACGATGATACGGTCGATGTGCTGGTCGGGCAGAGCCTCAACCAGGCGGCGGCCGGGGCCGACGTGATTGCCCCCAGCGACATGATGGACGGCCGGATCGGCGCGATCCGCGATGCGCTGGAGCAGGCCGGCCACGTCAACATCCAGATCATGTCCTATGCGGCCAAATATGCCAGCGCCTTCTACGGCCCGTTCCGCGATGCGGTCGGCAGCCGGGGGCTGCTCAAGGGCGACAAGAAGACCTACCAGATGGACCCCGGCAACGCCGAAGAGGCCCTGCGCGAGGTTGAACTGGACCTCGCCGAAGGCGCGGACAGCGTGATGGTCAAGCCCGTGCTGCCCTATCTCGATATCGTCCGCCGGGTGAAGGACGCGTTCGAGGTTCCGGTATTCGCTTACCAGGTCAGCGGCGAATACGCGATGATCGAACATGCCGCGGCGGCCGGTGCGGGAGAGCGTGATGCGCTGGTGCTGGAAACCCTGCTGGCCTTCAAGCGCGCGGGCTGTTCGGGCGTCCTGACTTACCACGCCGCCCATGCCGCGAGACTGCTCGGCGCGTGATCGAAACCGAGCGCCTGGTCTTGCGGCCACCAGCGGCGGACGACCTGCCGTGGCTGCTCGAAGCGATGAACACCCTGGCAGTCCTGCGGCACCTTGGCGGCGCTATTCGCAGCCCGGACGAGGTCGCCGAAGGACTGGACGCGGATATTGCGGCGTTTGGCAGCGGCGGGCATCGCCGCTGGACCGTGTGGCTGCGTGACGGCGCCGAGCGGATTGGCCGATGCGGCCTGTTCCGCATCCGCAGCACTGACGCCCCGCCAGCGCTGCGCGGCCAGGACGAGATCGGCTGGACCTTCGCGGAACCGTTCTGGGGCCAGGGCTATGCCAGCGAGGCGGCCCGCGCGGTCACCGCCCATTTCTTTGCCGACAAGGCACGGGACCTGCTGTGGGCGCAGACCAGCGATTCAAACGCTGGATCGACCCGGATGATGGCGCGGCTCGGTTTCGCGCGCTGCGCGCAGCTGGACTACGTCGATCCGGGCTATCCGCCGCAGGACAACCCGACTACCGTCTATCGCATGACGCGAGGGGATTGGGCAGCGGCGGCATGAGCGGGATGGTAATCGAAACGGCCCGCCTGTGCTTGCGATCGTGGCGCGCCGACGATCTCACGCCGTTTCATGCCATCTGCAGTGACCCGCAGGTCATGGCCACGCTTGGGCCGGTCCTCTCGCGCGAGGAAACCGCGGCGCTGATCGACCGGGTGACGGAGCGCGAAGCAGAACATGGCCACACTTTCTGGGCGCTAGAGCGAGCCAGCGATGCCCGCCTGATCGGCTGGTGCGGGGTGATTCGCGGAAACGCCGGTCCGGTCGAGGGCAAGGCCGAAATCGGTTGGCGGCTGGCGAGCGATTGCTGGGGCCACGGCTTTGCGACCGAGGCGGCGCGGGCCACGCTCGATTGGCTGTTCGCCCAGCTTCCGGATGACAGCGCCTGGGCGATAACGCACAACGGCAACCTGCGCAGCCGCGCCGTGATGGAGCGGCTGGGAATGCATTACCGGCAGGAACTTGATTTCGATCACCCCCGGCTGGCGGCCGACGATCCGCTGTCGCGCCACGTTGCCTACGAATTGCCCCGCACGGAGTGGCGGGGATGAGCGCGGACCGGGGGCAGGCCAACCGCACGCTGTTCGTCGCGACGATCCTGACTGGCTCGTTCCTGCTGTTCCTGGTCCAGCCAATGGTCGCGCGAATGGCGCTGCCGCGACTGGGCGGGGCACCCAACGTCTGGAACAGCGCGATGTTGGTCTACCAGGCGCTGCTGCTGGGCGGCTATTTCTACGCCCACCGGCTGTCGCGCTTGCCGTTCCGGCGGCAGGTCCGGTTGCACCTGATCCTTTACGCGGTGGCGCTGGTGACCCTGCCGGTGGCGCTGGTCGACCTGCCCCCGCCGCGGCCGGGAAGCGAAGTGTTCTGGGTTCCGGCGCTGTTCGCGCTGTCGATCGGCCCGGTCTTCTTTCTGGTTTCCGCGCAGGCGCCGCTGATGCAGCGCTGGTACGCGCTTGATCCAAAGGCGGGCGCGCCCTGGGCGCTTTATGCGGCGTCCAATTTCGGCAGTTTCGCCGGCCTGATCGCCTATCCGCTGGTGGTGGAGCCGCTGCTGCCGCTGCGTGTCCAGGCCTGGGGGTGGAGCGCGGGTTATGCCGTGCTGCTGGGCCTGATCGCGCTGTGCGCCCGGGCGCGCGCCGGGCTTCCCGACGCCGCGTTGGCGGAGACCATCGCTCCGGCTGCGGCGAGCGCGGTGTCGCAGCCGCCAGTTGCGCGGCGCAACAAGCTGCTGTGGGTGGTGCTGGCCGCGGTGCCTTCGGGCCTGATGCTGTCGACCACGACGCACCTCACCACCGATCTGTTCGCAATGCCGCTGCTGTGGGTGATCCCGCTGGGGATCTACCTGCTCAGCTTCGTCATCGCCTTTGCCGATCAGCGCAACCTCGCGCGCTGGATTTCGGGCTTTGCCTGGCTGGAGATCCTGTCGATCGGCGGACTGGCGATGGTCTCGCGCGGATCGAGCGGGATGCTGCCGGTGATCGGCAGCGTCACGCTGCTGTTTTTCGTCTGCGTCGCGCTGCATGCCCGCCTCTATGATCTGCGCCCGGCGCCCGAACAGCTGACCGGGTTCTACCTCGCGATGTCGCTGGGCGGGGTGATCGGCGGCCTGTTCACCGCCCTGATCGCGCCCTTGGTGTTCGACTGGGTGTGGGAACACCCCTTGCTGTTGCTGGCCGCCGCCGCCCTGCTGCCGCGCCCCGGCTTTCTGCAATGGTCGCGGCTCAAGGGGATTGATCCGCCAATGCGCAATCTCGCGCTCGGCCTGTTGCTGGCAACGCTCGGCTTGCTGATCTGGAATCTTCATGACGCCAACGAAACGGTCGGCGCACAGAGCAAGGCCTGGATTCTCAGCGGGGCCATCGCGGTGATCGGACTGGCCCTGGTGTCCTGGCGTTGGCTGACCGTGGCTCTGCTTGCGGTGGTCATGGTCGTGCAGGGCGGCTTCGCGACGATCGAGGACGCCCGCAATGGGGTCCGCACCCGCAGCTATTTCGGGATCTACACGGTCCGCGACTACCCCGAGCGGCACCTGCGCACCCTGACCCACGGCACTACGCTGCACGGCGAGCAATATACCGACCCGGCCCTGGCCTGCCTTCCGCTGACCTACTACGGGCCGGGATCGGGCGCCGCGATTGGCTTTGCCAATGCGAACCGCCTGTTCCCGGTCCGACCCAAGCTGGGCGTGGTCGGGCTGGGGACGGGCTCGCTCGCGGGCATGGCCCATCCCGGCCAAAGCTGGACCTATTTCGAAATCGACCAGGCCGTGCTCGATCTCTCCCGCAAGGGCACCTTCACCTTCCTGTCGCGCTGCGCCCCGCAGACCAGGGTCGTGCTGGGCGATGCCCGGATCAGCCTGGGGCGGGCCCGCGCGGGGGCATTCGATCTGCTGGCGATCGATGCGTTCTCTTCGGATTCGATCCCGCTTCATCTGTTCACGCACGAGGCGTTCGGGGTCTATCTTGATGCGCTGAGCCCGCAGGGAATCCTGCTGGTCCATATCTCCAACCGCTTCATCGACCTTGAACCGGTGCTGGCGGCAGAGGTTCGGGCGCGCGGATTGCACGCGGCGGTGCGTGACGATCGCGCTCCGCCGCAAAGCGAATGGACCGATTCCAGCTGGGTTGCAGTGACCCGCGATCCCGGGCAACTGGATGCGCTGGCACGGGTTGCCCCGGCGATGCCGTGGCGCCCGATCGGCCCGCCCGCGCCGCGGGTCTGGACCGATGACCATGCATCCATCCTGCCCTATGTGACCTGGGCAAACTTTCTGGGACGACAATGACCACACGACCCGACACCACCATCGTCGCCATCCACGGCAAGGCCCCGCGAATTCACGACAGCGCCTTCATCGCTCCCGGCTGCCGGATCATCGGCGATGTCGAGATCGGTCCCGATGCCAGCATCTGGTACAATTGCGTGCTGCGCGGCGATGTCAGCCGGATCGTGATCGGGGCGCGGACCAATGTCCAGGACGGTTCGGTGATCCACTGCGACCAGGCCATGCCCGGCGCGCCCGATGGCTTCCCCACCCTGATCGGGGACGACGTGCTGATCGGTCACATGGCGATGGTCCATGGGACCGTGATCGAGGACAAGGGCTTCGTCGGCTTTGCCGCGCAGACCATGAACGGCTGCGTGATCGAGCGGGAAGGAATGCTGGCAGCAGGAGCGCTGCTGTCTCCGGGCAAGCGCATCCCCGCCCGCCAGCTCTGGGCCGGACGGCCCGCGACCTATATGCGCGATCTCGATGACCGGGCGATTGCCGGGCTCCAGCTGGGCGTGGCCCATTATGTCGAGAACGCGAAGCACCACGCCGCCCTGTTCGATGGCCAAGCGGATGGCTCGGCCCAAGGCTGACTACCCGCCCGCCGCGGCGATCCGCGCCCTGGCCGATGAGCAGGGCCGGCTGGCCCTGCGCGTCACGCCCGGCGCGCGGAGCGAAGGCATCGACCTGGCGGACGGTCTGGTGTTGATCAAGGTCCGCACCAAGCCCCAGGACGGCAAGGCCAACGCCGCGGTGCTGGAAGTCCTTGCCCGGGCGCTTGGCATTGCAGTGTCGCGGCTGCACTTGTTGCGCGGCGCAACCGGGCGCGACAAGCTGGTGCGGATCGAAGGCTGACCCGGGCGGCTCAGTCCGGCCCGTCACGCCGGAGCCGGGCCAGCGCCGCAGCCAGCGAAGCGACTCGCTCCGCCCCGGCAAAGCGCGGACGCGATTTGGCAAGCGTTTCCCAGACCCGGCGCGGCATGTCGCACAGGATAACCCGGGTTCCGCGGTCACCAGCCTGGCGCACGAAGGTCTCAAGCACGCTGACTCCGCTCGAATCGATATAGGGCACCCGGTCGAGCCGCAGGATCACCGCGCGCGGGCTGCGCCCGATCCGGCCCAGCGCTTCCAGCATTTCGCCGGCCACGCCAAAGAACATCGGACCGGCGATGCGGAACACCTCCACGCCCGGTGGCAGGGCGGCGCGTTGCTCAGGGTCCTCGACGCTTTCGTCTTCGCCAAGCACCCCGGTCGATTCGCTCATCCGGGCCATGAACAGCAACGAGGCGAGCGTGACGCCCACGCCAATCGCCACAGTCAGATCGACCAGCACGGTCAGTGCGAAAGTCAGCAGCAGAAGTGTCCGTTCGCCCGGGTCCATCCGCGTCAGGTGGCGGAACCGTTCGGCCTCGCTCATCCCCCAGGCGACAATCAGGAGGATCGCCGCCAGCGCGGCCATTGGCACGTAGGCCACCAGATTACCGGCGACGAGCAGGATAACCAGCAGGAACGCCGCGTGCGCCATCCCGGCTACCGGTGTTCGCGCCCCGGCGCGGATGTTGGTGGCGGTGCGG
Organism: Novosphingobium sp.; assembly: GCA_046063325.1. Taxonomy (GTDB): domain Bacteria; phylum Pseudomonadota; class Alphaproteobacteria; order Sphingomonadales; family Sphingomonadaceae; genus Novosphingobium. Next base: position 3,646 of record JBJTMC010000098.1, on the reverse strand, counting down.
GCAATCGCCCCTGTGGCAGGCAGGCCGCCGAACAGCGCCGAAGCAACGTTGGCCACGCCCTGACCGACCAATTCCTGGCCTGGACGGTGTTTGAAGCCGGTCATCCCGTCGGCCACCACCGCGGAAAGCAGCGCTTCGATCCCGGCCAGGAAGGCAATGGTGAAGGCCGAAGGGATGACCTCGCGGACCATGGCGAGCGAGAAGGACGGAATCTGGGGGGCAGGCAGGGTTGTCGGCATCGCGGGAAAGCGCTGACCCACGGTTTCTACCGGCAGGTGCAGCAGCAGCACCGCCAGCGCAGCCGCGATCACCGCCACAAGATAGCCCGGGATCCGCGGATCGATCCGCCGCAGTCCCAGGATCAGACCCAGCGTGGCCATGCCCACGCCCAGAGTCGGCCAGGACAGCGTATCCAGCGCGCCCAGATAGGTTTGCCATTTGCCCAGGAACTCGGCAGGCACCTTGCCCGCATGCAGACCCAGGAAATCGCCGATCTGGCTGGAGGCGATGATCACCGCGATCCCGGCGGTGAACCCGGTCACCACCGGCATCGGCACATAGCGCATCAGCTTGCCGATCCCGGCATAGCCCGCAACGATCAGGATAATCCCGGCCATCGCGGTTGCCAGCACCAGCCCGGCATAACCGTGCGCGGCGATTACGCCTGCGACCACCACCACGAACGCGCCGGTCGGCCCGCCGACCTGGACCCGGCTGCCACCCAGCGCAGAGATCAGGAAGCCCGCAACGATTGCGGTGATCAGCCCCTTGTCGGGCGAGGCGCCGCTGGCAATCCCCAGCGCCATGGCCAGCGGCAGCGCGACGATCGCCACGGTCAGGCCTGCCAGAAGATCGGCACGCAGCAAGGCCGGGCCATAGCCCTCCTTGAGAACGGTCAGCAATTTGGGTTGCATCGGCGTTGGCCTAGCAGGCGCACGCGGCCTTGGCGAGGTCAGTCGCGCGCCATGCCCCGCGCCATGCGGCCCAGCACGTCGGCCATGGCATTGCCCACTTCGCGGTCCGCCAGTTCCGTGTCCGCGATCGCGCGGGTCATGGCTGCCGACCACTGTTCGGCTGTCTGGCGGTTGATCGGGAACGGGGCATGCATGCTCACCATGCACTTGCCGGGATTCGCCTCGAACCAGTCGCGCGGACCCCCGGCCCAACCGGCCAGGAATTGCGGCAACGCCGCCCGCATCGGTGCCAGGTCCGCGTCGTGGATCGCGCGCAGATCGAAATAGGCCGGGTCCTGGTCCATCAGATCATAGAACCGGTCGGTGATTGCCCGCATCGCGGCATGGCCGCCGACCCGCTCGAACGGGCTGATCGGCGGGATTTCGGCGGTGGTGGCGGTCATGGTGAACTTCTCCGGGCAAGGCAGTGCGGCCGGGATCTAGCCCGGCCGCACTCATTCGGAATTGACTGCCATCAATCGCCGCTGGCTTCGGGCGCGGCCTTCCCCTTGCGCTTGGGCTTTGGCTTGGCCGGAGCCGGCGGGGTCTTTTTGGCCCGCTTGTCGAGCTTGGGCGGGGCCGGGGTCAGCTCGAACGACAACGCGGCGTCCTTGACGCTGACATGCACCTCGCCGCCATGGCGCAGTTTGCCAAACAGGAGTTCCTCGGCAAGCGGCTGCTTGACCTTTTCCTGGATCAGGCGGGCCATCGGCCGTGCCCCGTAGAGCTTGTCATAGCCGCGATCGCCCAGCCAATCGCGCGCATCGCTGTCGAACTGGATGTGGACGTTCTGTTCGGCCAGCTGCAGTTCAAGCTGGAGCACGAACTTCTCGACCACGCGGCTGACCACTTCCTTGCCGAGATAGGCGAAGGGCACGATCGCATCGAGCCGGTTGCGGAATTCCGGGCTGAACATCCGCTTGACCGCTTCGTCCCCGGCGTCGGCCTTGGACACGTCGCCAAACCCGATCCCTTGCTTGGCCATGTCGCTGGCACCGGCATTGGTGGTCATGATCAGCACGACGTTGCGGAAATCGACCGTCTTGCCGTGGTGATCGGTCAGGCGGCCGTTGTCCATCACCTGCAGCAGGATGTTGAACAGGTCGGGGTGGGCCTTCTCGATTTCGTCGAGCAGCAGGACGCAGTGCGGCTGCTGGTCGACCGCGTCGGTAAGCAGGCCACCCTGATCGTAGCCGACATAGCCCGGAGGCGCGCCGATCAGGCGGCTGACCGAATGGCGCTCCATATATTCGGACATGTCGAAGCGCTGGATCGGGATGCCCATGATCGAGGCCAGTTGCTTGGCGACCTCGGTCTTGCCGACCCCGGTCGGGCCGGAGAACAGGAACGAGCCGATCGGCTTTTCCGGATCGCGCAGACCGGCGCGGCTGAGTTTCATCGCGCTCGACAGCACCTCGATCGCCTGGTCCTGCCCGAACACAACCCGCTTGAGGTCCTTTTCGAGCGACTCGAGCGCCTGACGATCGTCGGTGGAGACGTTCTTGGGCGGGATTCGCGCCATGGTGGCAATCACCAGTTCGATTTCGCGGGCGGTGATGGTCTTCTTGCGGCGGCTGGGCGGAACCAGCATCTGCATCGCGCCGACCTCGTCGATCACGTCGATTGCCTTGTCGGGCAGCTTGCGGTCATTGATATAGCGCGCCGAAAGCTCGACCGCGGTCTTGATCGCCTCGGGGGTGTAGCGGACCTTGTGGTGTTCCTCGAAGGCGGTGCGCAGGCCTTTCAGGATCTTGATCGTGTCCTCAACCGTTGGTTCATTGACGTCGATCTTCTGGAACCGGCGCAGCAGCGCACGGTCCTTTTCGAAGTGGTTGCGGAATTCCTTGTAGGTGGTCGAGCCGATGCAGCGGATCGCGCCCGAAGACAGCGCGGGCTTCAGCAGGTTGGATGCGTCCATCGCCCCGCCGCTGGTGGCCCCGGCGCCGATCACCGTGTGAATTTCATCAATGAAAAGAATGGCTTCCGGCATCTTTTCGAGTTCGTTCACGACCTGCTTGAGCCGTTCCTCGAAATCGCCGCGATAACGGGTCCCGGCCAGCAGCGCGCCCATGTCGAGCGAATAGATCACCGCGTCGTTCAGCACTTCGGGCACCTCGCCCTCGATGATCTTGCGCGCCAGGCCTTCGGCGATCGCGGTCTTGCCCACGCCGGGATCGCCGACATAGAGCGGGTTGTTCTTGCTGCGGCGGCACAGGATCTGGATCGTCCGGTCAACTTCCGGCCCGCGTCCGATCAGCGGATCGACCTTGCCTGCCATCGCCTTGTCGTTGAGGTTGACGCAGAACTGGTCGAGCGCGGAATCCTTCTTGCCGTCCTTGGCCGCGGCCTTTTCTTCCTGCGCCGGAGCCTCGGGCGTTTCGCTGCCCTGGGGCGAGCGATCCTCGATCCGCTTGCCGCCCTTGCCGATCCCGTGGCTGATGAAGCTGACCGCGTCGAGCCGACTCATGTCCTGTTGCTGGAGGAAATAGACCGCGTAGCTATCGCGTTCGGAGAACAGCGCGACCAGCACGTTGGCGCCGGTAACCGTGTCCTTGCCCGAGGACTGGACGTGCAGGATCGCGCGCTGGATCACCCGCTGGAACCCCGCGGTGGGCGAGGGATCGCCCTTTTCCTGGGTCTTGAGCGACTGGTATTCCTGATCGAGGTACTGCTTCACCACCTCGGCCAGTTCG
>JBJTMC010000014.1:0-2861 GCA_046063325.1 Novosphingobium sp. | reverse complement strand
CTGGAAGGTGATCGAGGCCATGGTCTGGTTCTCGGGCTCGATGTTCACGCCTTCCTTGGCCTCGACCGCCTGGTGCAGCCCGTTCGACCAGCGCCGCCCGTCCATCATCCGGCCGGTGAACTCGTCGATGATGATGACCTTTTCTTCCTTGACGATGTAGTCGATGTCGCGTTTGAACATGACATTGGCCTTGAGGCTCTGGTCAAGGTGGTGGACCACCTGGGTGTTCTCGACATCGTAGAGGTTCGATCCGGTCAGCAGTCCGGCGTCCTCAAGCATGCGTTCAACCTTCTCGAGCCCATCCTCGGTCAAGTTGATGCTCTTGGTCTTTTCATCGGCCTCGTAATCTTCGGGTACGAGCTGCTTCACGACCGAATCGACCGAAACATACAGGTCGGTCTTGTCGTCGGTCGGACCCGAGATGATCAGCGGGGTGCGCGCCTCGTCGATCAGGATCGAGTCCACTTCGTCGACAATCGCATAGTTGAAAGGCCGGTGGACCATCTGGCTGCGTTCATGCTTCATGTTGTCGCGCAGATAATCGAACCCAAGCTCGTTGTTGGTCGCGTAGGTAATGTCGCTTTCGTAGGCTTCGCGGCGCTCGGGCTCGGACAGGTTGGGCACGATCACGCCAACCGTCAGTCCCAGGAACTTGTAGATCTGGCCCATCCATTCGGCGTCGCGGCGGGCGAGGTAATCGTTGACCGTGACGACGTGGACGCCCTTGCCCTCGATCGCATTAAGATAGACCGCCAGCGTCGCAACCAGGGTCTTGCCCTCGCCGGTCCGCATTTCCGCGATCTCGCCGCGATGGAGCACGATCCCGCCGATCATCTGCACATCGAAGTGCCGCATGCCAAGCACGCGCTTTGACGCCTCGCGCACAGTGGCGAAGGCTTCGGGAAGGATGTCTTCAAGCGACTTGCCTTCTTCCAGCATCCGCCGGAATTTTGGCGTCTGGGCTTGAAGTTCCTCGTCGGTGAGGGATTCCAGCGGCGCCTCAAAGGCGGCGATCTGCTTTACGATCTTGTCGAGCGATTTGACGTAGCGATCGTTGGACGAGCCGAAAATGGCCTTGGCGATAGACCCGAGCATGGGCAATTCCTGAATTAGATGAAAGATATGGATGCAGGTTTTGCGGCGCTGCATGAGCGCCGCGGCCATTCGTGCGAAGGCCGGTCAGTCCGGGGCGCTATTCGCGCGCGCGGTCAACGCCAAGCCGCACCGTTGGTGCAGCGTCAACAGTCTGGAAAACGACCCTGGCACGCGGTTCGCTGCGGCTCAGCGGCAAGCCGGCGATCGGCCGGAACGCCGCCGCAACCGCAACGGCCGCAGACCGGGCGGTACTGCGCTGCGCCAGAGTTGTTCCGATCTCGGTTTCCCCGCGCACCCGTGCCTCGGCAGGGGAAACCTGCGCGGCAAGCCCTGCGAACAGGGCCAGGATGGCAAAGAGAAAGCGGTTCATTGCCGGGGCATATAGGGTGAGCCGCCTGCCCCGTCCAGTCCATCGGCGGCGCGGACGTTGATCTTTGCCCCGCAAGCTGTTGTAAGGCGGGCACAGGGAGGGTTCGCAAGCATGTCCGATACACCGCCAGCCGCTCCGGCTCCGGCGCATTCGCCGCGGCTGTTTCAGCTCGACGGGCTGCGCGGCATCGCCGCCTTCATGATCATGTTCTACCACCTGGACATCGTCTACGGGATCGGTGGCCCGTTCCAGCGCGGCTATCTCTACGTCGATCTGTTCTTCCTACTATCAGGATTCGTTCTGGCGGTTTCGACCGAAGCCAAGCTGAAAACCGGGATTGGCGCGTTTGAATTCACCTGGGCGCGCTTCAAGCGGCTCTGGCCGCTGGTCGCGGTCGGCGCGGGCGTGGCGGTGGTGCGGGCCTTCGTGATCGGCATGGCAGACCCGCTGACCCTGCTGTGGTGGCTGGCGCTTGACCTGATGATGATCCCCAGCCTCTCGGGAACCGGGCCATTCTACCGCTATAACGGCCCGCAATGGACGCTGTTCTACGAACTGCTCGCCAATTTCCTCCATGCCGCGGTGCTCAAGCGGGTGGCGACCGGTGTCATGCTGGTGCTGGCGCTGCTGCTGGGCGCAGCGCTGATCTACACGGTGAGGCTCCACGGGGCCGACACCATGGGGGTTGGCGCGCCGACCTGGCAAACCTGGTGGCAGGCCCTGCCCCGCGTCGGATTTGCCTATGTCCTGGGGGTGTGGATCGGGCGGCGCTACAAGGCCGGGTTGCGCACCGCTTCGCTGCCCTGGCCGCTGGCCCTGGCCCTGCCGGTGATCGGCATCGCCGCGGTGCCCTATCTGCCGCTGGGCAAGGTCGCGGGCGATCTGGTTTTCGTCATGCTGTTCCTGCCCGCGATGATGTGGATCGTCGCGATGTGCCGCCCGCCGCAAGCGCTCAAGGTGCCGCTCGAATGGCTCGGCACCTTCTCGCTCCCGCTCTACTGCGTCCACCTGACCGTGCTGGTGTGGATGAGCGAGTTGTTGGGCCGAAAGGGCTGGGTCGCGGCGCTGGCGGTAGTCACCGCGATAGCGCTGTCGTGGTTCTTCTCGAAAGTGGTATCGTTCAGCAGCAAGCCGACCGTGGCCAAGGCAACCGCCTGACCCGATGCCCGCAAACAGAAACGCCGCGACTGCCCGGGGGCAAGCGCGGCGGAATCTGCGACCCGGCCGCGAGGCGTTGCGGCCTGGGACCCGGTGATGTCCGTCTTAGTTGACGGCGTCCTTCAGGCCCTTGCCGGCCTTGAACTTGGGCTGCGACGAAGCCTTGATCTTCATCGGTTCGCCGGTGCGCGGGTTGCGGCCGGTCGAAGCCTTGCGCTTGGCGACCGAGAAGGTGCCG
>JBJTMC010000097.1:0-7336 GCA_046063325.1 Novosphingobium sp. | reverse complement strand
ATCATGGGCAAGTTCGACACCGAAAAGTGGCTGCAGCGCGCCCAGGATGAGCGGATCACCCACACCATGCTGGTCCCGGTCCAGTACCGCCGCCTGATGCAGTTCGACCGGTTCGACGACTTTGACCTGTCATCCATGAAGATGAAGTACTGCACCAGTGCGCCCTTCCCCGCCGACCTCAAGGGCGAGGTGCTGAAGCGGATGCCGGGCGGCCTGATCGAAATCTATGGCATGACCGAAGGCGGCGTGGCCTGCATCTTCCCGGTCCACGAACACCCGGACAAGCTCCACACCGTGGGCAGGCCCGCCCCCGGCCATTTCCTGAAAGTGCTGGACGAAGACGGCAACGAAGTGCCCCCGGGCGTCGCCGGCGAACTGGTCGGCAAGTCCCCGACCATGATGCTGGGTTACAAGAACCAGCCGGAAAAGACCCGCGAGGGTTACTGGATCGACCCGGAAGACGGCTCGACCTGGCAGCGCATGGGCGACGTCGGCCGGCTCGACGCGGACGGCTTTGTCGAACTGGTCGGGCGGACCAAGGACGTGATCATCTCGGGCGGGTTCAACATCTTCCCGATCGACCTTGAAGCCGAACTGCTCAAGGACGACCGCGTCGCCGAAGCCGCCGTTGTCGGCGTACCGAGCGAATCCTGGGGCGAAACCCCGGTGGGCTTCGTCGTGCTGAAACCCGGCGTGGGCGAGGACGCGCTCGAGGATATCCGCACCGTCGCCAACAGCCGCCTGGGCAAGACCCAGCGCGTCGCCGAACTCTACGCCATCGACGACATGCCGCGCAGCCACATCGGCAAGCTGCTCAAGACCGAACTGCGGGAACGGGTTCCGGCCAAGGCGCGTTAGGGGGCACAACTCCGCACCGCCCTTGCCAGCCAGCGCGCGCGTCTTTATCGGCCAGCCATGACCATTCAGCCCTCAGACTCGATCCTCATTGTCGATTTCGGCAGCCAGGTAACCCAGCTGATCGCGCGCCGCGTGCGCGAAGCCGGGGTCTATTCCGAGATTGCCCCCTTCACCCAGGCCGAGGCTGCCTTTGCCCGGATCAAGCCCAAGGGGATCATCCTGTCGGGCGGCCCAGCCTCGGTGCTGGACGCGAACAGCCCGCGCATCCCGGACGCGATCCTGGAAAGTGGCCTGCCGATGCTGGGCATCTGCTATGGCCAGCAGGCGCTGATGCACCAGCTTGGCGGCGAAGTGCTGCAGGGCGACAGCGGCGAATTCGGCCGTGCCTTCATCGACATTTCCGACCGCTGCGTGCTGTTCGACGGTCTGTGGGCCGAGGGCGAAAAGCACCAGGTGTGGATGAGCCACGGCGACAAGGTCACCGCACTGGCCCCGGGTTTTCGTCCGGTCGCGGCAAGCCCGGGCGCGCCCTTCGCAGTGATCGCCAACGATGAAAAGCGCATCTATGCGATGCAGTTCCACCCCGAAGTGGTGCACACGCCGGACGGCGGCAAGCTGCTGAAGAACTTCGTCCGCCATGTCTGCGGCCTGGCCGGGGACTGGACCATGGCCGAATTCCGCAAGACCAAGATCGAGGAAATCCGCGCCCAGGTCGGCACGGGCAAAGTGATCTGCGGCCTGTCCGGCGGGGTCGACAGCGCGGTCGCCGCCGTGCTGATCCACGAAGCGATCGGCGAGCAGCTGACCTGCGTCTTCGTCGACCACGGCCTGATGCGCCTGGGCGAGGCCGAACAGGTCGTCAGCCTGTTCCGCAATCACTACAATATCCCCCTGGTCCACAAGGACGTGTCGGCGCTGTTCCTGAACGGGCTGGCCGGGGTCACCGATCCCGAGGCCAAGCGCAAGTTCATCGGCAAGACCTTCATCGACGTGTTCGAGGAAGAGGCCAAGCAGGTCGGCGGGGCGGACTTCCTCGCCCAGGGTACGCTCTATCCCGACGTGATCGAGAGCGTCTCGTTCACCGGCGGGCCAAGCGTCACGATCAAGAGCCATCACAACGTCGGCGGCCTGCCCGAACGGATGAACATGAGCCTCGTCGAACCTTTGCGCGAACTGTTCAAGGATGAGGTGCGCGAACTGGGCCGCGAGCTGGGCTTGCCCGACGTGTTCGTTGGCCGCCACCCCTTCCCCGGCCCGGGCCTCGCCATCCGCATCCCCGGCGAAGTCACGCGCGAGCGCTGCGATATCCTGCGCAAGGCCGATGCGATCTACCTCGAGGAGATCCGCAACGCCGGGCTCTACGACGCGATCTGGCAGGCCTTTGCCGTGCTGCTTCCGGTCAAGACCGTGGGCGTCATGGGCGACGGGCGGACCTATGACAGCGTCTGCGCGCTGCGCGCCGTGACCAGCACCGACGGGATGACGGCCGATATCTACCCCTTCGACGCCGCTTTCCTGAGCCGCGTCGCGACCCGGATCATCAACGAGGTCAAGGGCATCAACCGGGTGGTCTACGACTACACCAGCAAGCCGCCCGGCACGATCGAGTGGGAGTGACGATCGCCGCCGCAACCGCCGCAGACCGCGCCGCGGTGGTGGCCTTGTGGCAGGCGGCCGGACTTACCCGGCCGTGGAACGATGCGATCAGCGATTTCGATCTGGCCCTGGCCGGTCCCGCTTCGACCATCCTGCTTGCGCATGAGGGGCCGGATCTGGTCGGCTCGGTCATGGTCGGTTTCGACGGCCATCGCGGCTGGGTCTATTACCTGGCCAGCGCTCCGCAGCGGCGCGGGCAGGGCGTGGGCCGCGCCTTGATGCAGGCTGCGGAGATGTGGCTGCAAGAACGGGGCTGCCCGAAGATCCAGCTGATGGTGCGCGGCGACAACGCAGCGGCAAAGGGTTTTTACGCGGCGATCGGCTATGAACTGCAGGACGTGGTGACGATCGGCCGACGGCTCGGTTGACCCCGCCGTACTGGCTTGGCGGTCAATCGCGGAACTGGGCAATCCACGCCGCGAAAGCCTGCATCGCCTTGCCGAGGAAGTCCCCGGTTCCGGCGTTCATTCGGCCGTCGGCATCGAACAGGTCCGCGACCTTGCTCAGATAGACTTCGGGCTGGGACAGCACCGGCATTCCCACCGCGACCAGCGACTGGCGGATGATCTGGCTTGAGCCGAAACCGCCGATCGCTCCGGGCGAGGCGGTCACGATCATGGCCGGTTTGCCGTTCCACACCCCTTGCCGGGGCGGGCGCGAACCAACATCGATTGCGTTCTTGAGCGCGCCGGGTACCGATCGGTTGTATTCGGGCGAAACGAACAGCACGCCGTCGCTGGCCGCGATCTCGCGGCGAAACCGTACCCAGGCCGCGGGCGGATCAGCGGTTTCGATATCTTCGTTGTAGAGCGGCAGATCGTCGATCGCGACGAACCGGCAGTCGAGTGTTTCCCCGGCCCGGGCGACCAGTTCCTGCGCCACCTTGCGGTTGTAGGAGCCTGCGCGCAGGCTGCCCACCAGCACGGCGACCGTCAGGCTCTCGGTCATGGCAAGTCGCCCCGCAACTGGCTGGCGCTGAGCACCGGCTTTTCGCCCGGCTCGGTGGTGAAGACATCGCGCCATTCGGGGTGCTTTTCATAGCGGGCGCGGACGTAGGGGCAGATCGGGATGATCTTGAAGTGCCGCGCGCGTGCATCGGCCACCAGATAATCGACCAGGGCGGCGGCGACCCCGGTGCCGCGCAGTTCCTCGGGCGCGCCGGTGTGATCGGCGCTGATCAGGTTCGCCCCGCGGTGGGTGAAGGTGATCTCGGCCTCGGCGTCGATCCCGGCAACCCGGCCGACATAGCGGCCATGGCGGGGGCCGTCTTCGATCGTGATGGAAATGTCTGGCATGCGCGTTCTCCTTACCTGGGTCGGGTGGCTGGCGCCACGCTGCGGCCCGGCTCGCTCGCGGCGAATGCGGGCCGTCAACGCGGCAAGACCAGTTTTCAGTCCTTGAAGTCCTTTTCCGGGTTCGAACCGTCCCAGTTTTCAAACACGCGCATGAAGCCGGGGACGGTTTCCTCGCGCGCCCAGTCGCGCTGAAGTTCGCAGTAAAGCTGCGTCTTGCTGATCAGCTTGCCGCCAGCCTGCTCGATCCGCCTTAGTGCCGCCTTGTGCGCCGCCTTCGACGTGCCGCCGACCGCATCGGCGACAACATAGACCTCGTACCCTTCCGCAATCGCGTCAAGTGCAGGAAAAGTCAGACACGCCTCGGTCCACAGCGCGGTCATGATCAGCTTCCTGCGTCCGGTGGCCTCGACCGCCTGCTTGAACTCGACATCCTCCCAGCTGTTGATCGTGGTCCGGTCGTAGGTGGGCAGGTGGCCCAGCACCGCCTGCAATTCGGGGATCGGCGGCTTGTTGCGGCCCGTTGCGACGTTGACCGTGGAATGGACGATCGGCAGGCCATAGTTGACCGCCGCCCGGGCGGTGTTGACGATGTTGAACACCAGCTCCTTGCGGTCCATCGAACGGATCGAGGACACCTGGATCGGCTGGTAGTCGATGATGATGAATGCCGCATTTTCGGGCGTCAGCAGGTGATCCTTGAGCGGATCGCGACGAATTTCGCTGGTCATGGGTTGGTGCCTTTCTGTGGGGTGGCGTCGAATATTGAAAAGAGCCCGGCGGGAGGATGGTTCCCGCCGGGCCGATAAAAAGGTTCAGGCGGCGACCGCGCCGAACCGTCCAGAGTTGAAATCGGCGAAGGCCTGGCGGATCTCGTCCTCGCTGTTCATCACGAACGGACCGTAGCCGACCACCGGCTCGTCGATCGGTTCGCCAGTCAGAACCAGCACGATCGCATCGCCGTCAGCCTTGATCACTGCGCCTTCGCCATCGAGCGAAAGCCGTGCGATCTCCGCCTCGCCCACGCCCTTGCCGTCAACCGTGACGTGCCCGGACAGCACCGCCAGCATGGTGGTGTGGCCCGCGGGCAGCGGCAGGGTCACTTCGGCATCGGCCTTCAGCCGCAGATCCCACAGGTTGATCGGGGTGAAGGTGCTGGCCGGACCCTTGGTTCCGTTCAGCTCTCCGGCGATGATCCGCGCGCTGCCGCCATCCAGTTCGACGGTCGGGATCGTATCGCGGGTGATCGCCTGGTAGCGCGCCGGGGTCATCTTGTCCTTGGCGGGCAGGTTGACCCACAGCTGGACCATGCGGAACGGCCCGCCGGTCTTCGAGAAACCGGGCGAATGGTATTCCTCATGGATGATCCCGCCGCCGGCGGTCATCCACTGCACTTCGCCGGTGCCGATGGTGCCGCCGCCGCCGGTCGAATCCTTGTGGCTGACTTCCCCGTCATAGACGATGGTCACGGTCTCGAACCCGCGGTGCGGATGCTGACCGACGCCGCGCGGCTGGCCTTCGCTGGGATCGAAGCTCCATGGTCCGGCATAGTCGAACAGCAGGAACGGGCTCACCGCCTTGGTATCGCCGTTGTAGCTGAACAGCGAGCGCACCGGAAACCCGTCGCCGACCCAGTGGCCGGCGGTGTTGGTGATGGTATCGATCAGGGTCTTCATGGTCTTGCCTTTCGCGGGAGGCGCCTTGGTTTGGCCCGGCCTCCGGGGCCATTGCATTGGTGTTGGACGCAACATATGTAGACACTGACGAACGGACAAGTACGATCCTGAAGGATACTGCAAATGAACGCCCCGATCCTTGCCTCCGCCAATGCCCCGGCGCCCGACCACGGCTGGCACTGCCCCGCCGAACTGACTCTCGAACTGCTCGCGGGAAAGTGGCGGGCGATGATCGTGTTCTGGCTGATGCCCGGGCCGCTGCGCTTCAACGAACTGCAACGGCGGCTGGGCGCGATCACCCACCGCACCCTGTCAAAGACGCTGAAGGAGATGGAGGCCGAAGGGCTGGTTAGCCGCCGCGACTATGGCGAGATTCCGCCCCGGGTGGACTATGCCCTGACCGCCAAGGCGCAGGGCCTGCAACCGGTGCTTGCGGCGATGGAGCGCTGGTCGCGGGAATTCGGAGGCTAAAAAGCCACAAACTTCCCCGCCGCGCGATCCTTCTTCACCTTGAGCCCGTCGAACACCTCGCCGCTCATCGCGATATAGACCCCCGGCGCGGCGACCTGGACGGCGGCAAAGGCCATGCCGAGGTTGAAGGGCGCATCGGTTTCGGCAAACCGCGCCGGGCTGAGCGCGCCGGTCAGGCAAATGGTCTTGCCCGGAACCTGTTCGGCCAGCACCTTGGCTGTCTCGGTCATGGTGTCGGTGCCGTGGGTCACCACGATCCGGGTCTCGGGCGCCTCGCGCGCGGCGGCGGCGATCAGACCGCGATCCGCATCGGTCAGCTCCAGGCTGTCCTTGCGCATCAGTTCGACCAGCCGGCAGGGCAGGGCGACGCGGGCCTCGGCCAGCAGCGCGGGAATGCCGCTGTCGACGATCTGGTATTCGCTGAGCGCGTCGAAATAGTTCTTGTCGATCGTGCCGCCGGTGGTGAGCACGAGGATCGGTTGCTGGGTCATGGCGGCGCCATAGCCCAGCCTTGCCGGGCTTTCAAAGAGCGTACTGGCGCGGCAGTGCATCCGTGCTAGCCTGATCGCCATAACGGGCTGGGGGAACGGGGATGGCGACGGCGGCAGTCGGCGGACGGATCACGAATCTGCGGTTGGGCTGGGTGGTCGGCCTGCTCGCCCTCTCGGTCTTGCTCAACTATGTCGATCGCGGCGCGATCGGGGTGGCGGCGCCGCTGATGAAGGCCGAGCTGAACCTGTCCGCAACCGGCTTTGGCACGGCAGTATCGGCGTTCTTCTGGGTCTATGCCCCGCTCTGCCTGGTGGTCGGCTGGCTGTGCGACCGGTTCTGCGTTTACCGGATGTTCGCGGCGGGAATCGCGCTGTGGGCGCTGGCGACGGTGCTGACCGGGTTCGTCCACGGGCTGGTCCTGTTGATCGTCCTGCGCCTGTTCCTGGGCCTGGGGGAAAGCATCGCCTTTCCCGGCAGTTCAAAGATCTTCGCGGCCGAAGTGCCCGCCACCCAGCGCGGCATGGCCAATGCGATGATCGCGGCTGCCCTGGCTTTCGGTCCGGCGGTGGGGACTCTGGCCGGGGGCGTAATCCTGGAAGCGGCGGGCTGGCGGCCAATGTTCTGGATCTTTGGCGCGGTGACCCTGCTGTGGCTGGTGCCGTGGCATTTCGTCTCGGCCCCGCTGCGCTCGCGCAGCGTTGCGGTGCCGGTGGCCGAGCCGGTGCCGCTGGCGCGCTTGTTGCGGGTCAGGGCGCTGTGGCTGATGGGCGTGGGCCACTTCGCGACCAATTACGGCTTCTACTTCCTGCTGACCTGGCTGCCGCTCTACCTGATCAAGTCCCGCGGCTACACGATTCCGGAAATGACCGTCCTGACCACGCTGGGCTTTTC
>JBJTMC010000096.1:0-19500 GCA_046063325.1 Novosphingobium sp. | reverse complement strand
CGGCGAATGCCGGTCGCGGCGACGGGCTTGAAGTCCACCGCCGTGCCGAACGCGATCGACGAGAGGATCGAGAGTTTGTGCGCGGCGTCGATGCCGTCAATGTCGAAACTGGGGTCGGATTCGGCGAAACCCTTGGCCTGTGCTTCGGCCAGCACATCGGCAAAATCGCGCCCGGTGTCTTCCATCGTCGACAGGATGAAGTTGCAGGTGCCGTTGAGGATGCCATAGACCCGTTCGATGGCATTGGCCGCGGCGCCTTCGCGCAGGCCCTTGATCACCGGGATCCCGCCCGCCACCGCGGCTTCGAATTTCAGCGCCGCCTTGTGGGCTTCGGCCTTGGCCGCCAGTTCCAGCCCGTGGTGCGCGATCATCGCCTTGTTGGCGGTGACCAGCGCTTTGCCGGCGTCGATCTGTCGTCCTATGCCTGGGAAGACGACATGGTGATCCTGGGCGAACGCGCGGATGTTGACGTGGTGGTCGAAATGGTCGGCGGCTCGGACGGACCGGCGCTGGCGCTGGCGCGCACCACGATCGAGGCCGGCAAGGCGCTGGTCACCGCCAACAAGGCGATGATCGCCCACCACGGGCTCGAACTCGCCGCCAAGGCCGAGGACAAGAAGGTTGCGCTGAAGTTCGAAGCGGCGGTTGCCGGGGGCATCCCGGTGATCAAGGGCCTGCGCGAAGGCGCTGCCGCCAACGAGATCGAACGGGTCTACGGGATCCTCAACGGGACCTGCAACTTCATCCTGTCGACCATGGAAGACACCGGGCGCGACTTTGCCGACGTGCTGGCCGAAGCCCAGGCCCGGGGCTTTGCCGAAGCCGATCCGGCCTTCGACGTCGAAGGTACCGATGCGGCGCACAAGCTTTCGATTCTGGCAGCGATTGCATTTGGCGCAAAGATCGACTTCGGCTCGGTCAAGACCGCCGGGATCACCCGGCTGCGCGCGGCAGATATCGCCCAGGCCAGCGCGCTGGGCTATGTCATCCGTCTGATCGGCATGGCCGAGACCGAAGGCGAGGGCAGCAGCACCGCGCTGTTCCAGCGGGTCCAGCCGCACCTGGTGCCGGTCGATCACCCGCTGGCCCACGTCGACGGGGCGACCAACGCCGTGGTTGCCGAGGGCAATTTCTCGGGCCGCCTGCTATTCCAGGGTGCCGGGGCCGGGGACGGCCCGACCGCCAGTGCCGTTGTGGCCGACCTGATCGACATCGCCCGGGGCGAGCTGAACCACGCCTTCTCGATGCCGGTGTCAGAGCTGGAAACGCTGGGTCCGGCCGAAACCGGGCACCGGCTAAGCCGCGCCTATGTCCGCTTCATGGTGGCCGACCGGCCGGGCGTGCTGGCCGAGATCACCGCGGCGCTGCGCGACGCCGGGGTCTCGATCGAAAGCCTGATCCAGAAGGGCCGCGCCGGGGACGAGGGCGAGGTGCTGGTCGCCATGGTCACCCACGAAGGTCCGGAAAGCGCGGTAAGCCGGGCGCTTGAACTGCTCGAGGGTTCGGACAGCCTGACCGAGCCGCCGCTGGTCCTGCAGCTGCTCGGCGACTAGGCCCCGGGCCTCCCTAGGGCGCGGCTTTCTCGCCCTTGGCGATCAGGTCCGCGTCCGAGCCTTCCGGCGGCTCGGGGATCGCCGTCATGTCGATGTAATAGACCGGTGCTGGCGCTTCTCCGACGTTTCCCCTGCACACGCCGTCCGCGCCTCTCTTGCACCGGATCGTGCCGACGAAGGGGGCGCGGGGAATCCCGCCCTCGAGCGCGCGGCGCGCCTCGCGCGAATCGGGATCGCTTTCGGCGGTCGAGGGGACCTCCAGATCCTCACCCCGGTCGACGCAGACCACGATCTCGTCTCCGCTCGACGGACGGCATTTGGCGCGGGGATCGGGCGCGCCGTAGACCCGCTTGGTCACCTCGATCCGATCAGCCACCTTGCGGTCGATTTCGTCGGGACTGGTCTGGGCCTGAGCGGCGGGCGCAAGCGCCAGCAGCATTGCCATGCCCAGGGCCAGGTGCCGCACGCGATGTTCCCTTCCAGATGACGAGGCCCCGCACCGGAGCGGCGCAGCGCTTAATCGCGGCTGAACATGCTGCACTCGACAGCGCCGCCGCGCGGGGCTAAGCGCCCCCAAGCATACGGCTCACATACCTATGCAGTCCAGCCACGGAGTGATTTCAACGCCATGACCAAGCCCACCACGCCGCCTTCGCAGGTGCTCGACCGCGTCCTCGTGCTCGAAATGGTCCGGGTTACCGAAGCGGCAGCGATCGGGGCGTCCAAGCTGATCGGCCGCGGCGATGAAAAGGCTGCCGATGCCGCCGCGGTCGAAGCGATGCGCGCCGCGCTCAACGACCTGGCGATGGACGGCACCGTGGTGATCGGCGAGGGCGAGCGTGACGAGGCGCCGATGCTGTTCATCGGGGAAAAGGTTGGCTCGGCGCAAGGCACCGGCCCCAAGATCGATATCGCGCTCGATCCGCTGGAAGGCACCACGATCACCGCCAAGGCCGGACCCAACGCGCTGGCAGTGCTGGCCGTGGCCGAAGAGGGCAACCTGCTCAACGCGCCCGACGTTTACATGGACAAGCTGGCGGTCGGGCCGGGCTATCCCGACGGGATCATCGACCTTGCCAAGTCGCCGACCGAAAACGTCAAGGCGGTGGCGGCGGCCAAGGGCGTCAAGCCGGACGAAATCATCGTCTGCGTGCTCGATCGGCCGCGCCATGCCGAACTGATCGCCGAACTGCGCGGCCTGGGCTGCGGCGTTGTGCTGATCGGCGATGGCGACGTGGCCGGGGTGATTGCGGTGAACAATCCCGAAACCACGATCGACCTCTACATGGGTTCGGGCGGGGCGCCGGAAGGCGTGCTGGCCGCGGCCGCGCTGCGCTGCGTCGGCGGTCAGTTCAACGGCCGCCTGCTGTTTCGCAACGATGACGAGCGCCTGCGCGCCGCCAAGTGGGGGATCACCGATCTCAACCGGATCTACACCCGCGACGAACTGGCCAAGGGTGACTGCATCTTCGCCGCGACCGGGGTGACCGACGGCTCGCTGCTCAAGGGCGTCAAGCGGATGAAGGACGGGCTGATCACTACCCAGTCGGTGGTGATGCGCGCCAGTTCGGGCACGGTGCGCTGGGTCAGCGGCGAGCACCGCAACAAGAGCTGATTTTCCCCAGCGGGATTGGCATCGCCGACCCGCCCGCCTTGCAATCCCGCGCCCCTTTGGCCAAGGGCCGCGCAGGGCTGATTCTTGCGGGGAAGGGCAACGCTCATGAAGATCCTGGCCGGTAATTCGAACCTGCCGCTGGCGCGGGCCATCGCGGGCTATCTCGAACTGCAGCTGACTCAGGCCGACGTGCGCCGGTTCGCCGACGACGAGGTGTTCGTCGAGATCCACGAGAACGTGCGCGGCGAGGACGTGTTCGTGGTCCAGTCGACCAGCGCCCCGTGCAACGACAATCTGATGGAACTGCTGATCTGCATCGATGCGCTGCGCCGGGCCTCGGCCGCGCGGATCACGGCGGTGGTGCCCTATTTCGGCTATGCCCGGCAGGACCGCAAACCCGGGCCGCGCACCCCGATCTCGGCAAAGCTGGTCGCCAACCTGATCACGACCGCCGGGGCCGACCGGGTGCTGGCGGTCGATCTCCACGCCGGACAGATCCAGGGCTTCTTCGATATCCCGACCGACAACCTCTATGCCGCGCCGGTCATGGCCGCGGACATCCTGCAGCGCACCGGCGGCGAAAACCTGATGGTGGTCTCGCCCGACGTCGGCGGCGTGGTCCGCGCCCGGGCGCTGGCCCGCCGGCTCAACAACGCGCCACTCTCGATCGTCGACAAGCGCCGCGACAAGCCGGGCGTGTCCGAGGTGATGAACATCATCGGTGAGGTGAAGGGCTGGGACTGCATCCTGATCGACGACATCATCGATTCGGGCGGGACCCTGTGCAACGCGGCCCAGGCGCTGCTCGATGCAGGGGCCAAGAGCGTCACCGCCTATCTGACCCACGGCGTCCTGTCCGGCGCGGCGGTGGAACGGGTCAACAGCTCGGCGCTCAAGGAACTGGTCATCACCGACACGATCCAGCCGAGCGAGGCCGCGTTCGCCCCGGGCAGCAAGATCCGGGTGCTGACCATCGCCCCGCTGATCGGCGAGGCGATCCACCGCATTGCCGAGGAAAGTTCGGTCTCAAGCCTGTTCGACTAGGACCTGACCCTGGCGCTAGCTGCCCGCGCTCCACGGCTTGTCCGCGCCGGGTGCCAGCCGATCGAGGACCGCCGGGCAGCGCGGCTGCAACAGAGCGTCCCGTCGCGGGTATCGGCAGTCCAGTCGTCCGACAGCTGGATGCGGATCATCGCCGTGTCGTTGAGCAGGCTGCATTGCAGCTGATAGTCGTCCGGCATCTCGACCGAGGTCACATAGAGCCAGCCGATCCATGGGCGAGTTCGGGCGCGGGCAGCCGGTTGCAGGATAGCGGCTGCCCATCGCGCGAAACGCCAAGGCGCGGCGCGAGGGTGGGATCGATTCCCGGTCTCGAATGTCGCGACATGTCTTGCCGTGCCCCAATGAAATAGGATTGCGCCGGACCCGTCTGTTTTGTTGTTAACGAAAGGTCCTGGCCGGGTTTCCTGCAAGTGCAACCACTTATCGCCCCGCTTGGTGCTTGACGCGGTGCCGGACGGCTCCGATGGACAGGCAATGAAGCTCGATTCCGAAATCGCCCTTGCGCACCGCCTCGCCGACGCGGCGCGCGGTGCCATCCTGCCGCTGTTCCGCACCGGGATCGACAGCGAGCGCAAGGACGATCGCTCCCCGGTGACCGAGGCTGACCGCGCCGCCGAAGCTGCGATGCGCACGCTGATCAAGGCGGAATTTCCGGACGACGCCTTGCATGGCGAGGAATTTGGCGCGGCGCCAGGAACCTCCGGCCGGACCTGGGTGCTCGATCCGATCGCTGGAACCACCGCCTTCATGGCCGGGCGGCCGATCTTTGGCACCCTGATCGCGCTGGTGGTCGAGGGGTGGCCGGTGCTGGGCGTGATCGACCAGGCGGTGCTGAAGGAACGCTGGGTGGGGGTGACCGGACAGCCGACCACCTTCAACGGTTCCCCGGTCCGCACGCGCGCCTGCCGCGAACTTTCCGATGCAGCGATCGCAACCACCGGCCCGCACTATTTCGACGACCACGATGGCGCGCACTTCATGGCGCTGGCCGCACGGACCGATCACAAGCGGATGGTGATGGGCGGGGATTGCTACAACTACGCCATGCTCGCCTCGGGACACCTCGACATCGTCTGCGAAGCGAACCTCAAGCTGCACGACTGGGCCGCACTGGTGCCGGTGGTCGAAGGTGCGGGCGGCACGATGTGCGACTGGAACGGCGAACCCTTGCACGCCGCCAGCGACGGGCACGTCCTGGCGCTGGGCGATCCCGCGCGGCTGGAGGATGTGGTCGAAGCCCTGGCTTGCGCGCACTGACCGCGAAGCTTCAAGACGCCACTGAATCCGGTGTGGCGGTTAGGTTACACCTGTAACCAATTCGCCCGCATGGCTTGCTCCGTGCCTTGCTCTGGCGAATCCGAAAGTTCAGCAATTGGCAGCGGCCGTATCCCGATACGGCGCGCCAAAAAAAGACTGAACGCACAAGGAGGGATTATGCGTAGCACCAATTCGACCCGATTCGGATTCCGAATTCACCTACTCGCCGGGATCGCCGCCGTATCGCTGGCCGCTCCGGCCATGGCCCAGGAGGCCGAGGAGGCAGGCACCGGCAACGAAATCGTGGTGACCGCCACCAAACGTAGCGAGACGATCCAGGACGTGCCGTTCTCGATCAACGCGCAGACCGCCGCGGCGATGCAAAAGAACGGCTCGACCAGCCTGGAAGATGTCTCGCGCAATGTCGCGGGCCTTACCGTGCAGAACCTCGGGCCTGGCCAGAGCCAGGTTTCGGTGCGCGGCGTTTCGGCCGGCCAGGTTGTCCGCGATCAGCCTGGCGTCAAGGAGCAGGTCGGTGTCTACCTTGACGAATCGGTGATCTCGCTTTCGCTGTTCACGCCCGATTTCGATCTGTTCGACCTTGACCGGGTCGAAACCCTGCGCGGGCCCCAGGGCACGCTGTTCGGTTCCGGTTCGGTCGGCGGCACGGTGCGTTACATCACCAAGCAGCCCACCACCCGGCGCAACGAAGGCACCTTCGAGGCCAACATCAACACCCTGGCGGGCGGCGATGTGGGTTATGCCGTCAAGGGTGCGGTCAACCTGGCGTTCAGCGACAAGACGGCGCTGCGCGTGGTCGGCTACGGCGAGCATTTTGCCGGTTTCATCAACGCCATCGGGCCCGCGGCGGGCAAGAACATCAACGATGGCAAGCGCTGGGGCTTCCGCGCTGCACTGCGCTGGGAACCGGCTCCGGGCCTGGTAATCACGCCGCGTGCGATCCATCAGGATATCCGCGTCAACGGCTTCAACCGCCAGGACGTGTACAACCTGTATTACAACCCGCTGATCAGCGCTTCCGACGTCTTCCCCGAGCGGACCCAGTACCTCAAGCTGCCGGAAGAGTTCCACGACAGCACCACGCTGCTGGATCTGACCGGCAACTTCGATTTCACCGACGGGGTCGCCCTGACTTGGGTGACCAGCTACATCGATCGCAGCATCATGGTCAGCCGTGACGCTTCGGCGCTGAGCGGTTCGGTCTCGGTTTCGCCCTTTGCGGTCGCACTGGGGATGAACCCGCTGGCGATCAATCTGCCTTCGAACCTGCGCGATTCCACCAACCTGAGTCAGTGGACCCAGGAAATTCGCCTGGCCTCGACCGGCAGCGGCCCGCTCTCGTGGGTGTTCGGCGGGTTCTATTCGAACGTCGACCGCAAGTACGAACAGCGCTTGCCGACACCCGGCTATGACGCCTACGTCGATGCCGCTCTGGGAGCGGGAACCTCGGCCGCAGTGGCCAACGGCTTCCCGCTGAATTCGCCCTACAACGCCGATCTGCCCTACAAGATCGAGCAGTTCGCGGTGTTCGGCGAGGCCAGCTACAAGGTCGGGCAGTTCAAGCTGACCGCGGGCGGCCGGTACTATGATTTCCGCGAAAAGCGTGACTTCATCTCGGGCGGGGTCTTTTCCAACGGTGATACCTTCCGCGGCGACAAGACCAGTTCGCATGGCTTCACCCCGCGGTTCATCGCCAGCTATGACGTAAACCCGGACATTACGGTCAACCTTCAGGCCTCGAAGGGCTTTCGCCTTGGCGGTGTGAACGATCCGCTCAACATTCCGCTGTGCAGCGGCGGTGCGGGCGGTCCGGATGCGCTGACCTATGGCGGACACCCGACCTACAAGGACGAGACATTGTGGAACTATGAGGCCGGGGTGAAGGCCTCGACCGGCGGCATTACCTTCAACGCCGCGGTGTTCTACAACGACATCAAGAACCTGCAGGTCACGGCCGATGCCGGAAGCTGCTCGTCGCGCGTGGTCTTCAACGTGCCCAAGGCGCATAGCACCGGGATCGAGATGGAGCTTTCCGCCAAGCCCGTCCAGGGCCTCGAACTGTCGCTCAATGGCTCGCTGATCGACGCCAAGTTCGACAGCTCGGTGCTGACCACGGGCGGGGCGGTGATCGCCGGGATGCGGGATGGCAACCGCCTGCCGACGGTGCCGAAGTTCCAGATGGCTGCGACCGGATCCTATACCGTTCCGGTTTCCGACGGGCTCGATTGGTCGGTCACCGCCAGCTACCAGCATGTTGGCGACCGCTATACCCAACCGGGCGATCAGGAAGCCGGTTCGGGCAGCTTCACCAATTCGATCTGGTACAACCCGTCGGCCAATACCTTTGGCACTGGCAGCTACAACTTCGGTTCGTACCTGCTGCCCAGCTACAACCTGGTCAACCTGTCGACCGGGCTGACCTGGGACAACGGTCTGTCGGTAACGGTCTATGTCAACAATCTGTTCGACCAGACTCCGCTGCTCTCGCTGGATCGCGAACGCGGTGGCCGTGCCCGGATTGGCTACAACATCGGCAACCCGCGCAAGATCGGGATGACGGTGCGCAAGACCTTCTGATCAGGGTAAAACCAAGGAGAGGGGTCGGACCGCGAGTCTGGCCCCTTTTCCGTTCAGGCCAGCGCCGCCTTCACGAAATCCGCCGCGCGTTCGCCGATCATGATCGAGGGCGCGTTGGTGTTGCCGGAAACCAGCCGCGGCATCACGCTGGCGTCGGCCACCCACAGCCCTTCGACCCCGCGCGCCTTGAGCTGCGGGTCGACCACGCTGGCCGGATCCGATCCCATTCGGCAGGTGCCGACCGGATGATAGATCGTGTCGGCGTGCGCCCGGATCGCGGCGTCGAGCGCGGCATCGTCATTGTAGTCGATCGGGTTGCGGTCCCGCCCGCGATAGGTGGCAAGCGCCGGGGCTTCGCAGATCCGCTGCATCAGCCGCGCAGCCTTGCGCAACAGGGCGATGTCACGCGGGTCGGACAGGAAGTTGGGGTTGATCCGCGGTGCGCTTGCCGGGTCGGCATCGCGCAATTTCACCCAGCCGCGGCTTTCCGGGCGCAGCACGCAGGCATGGACCGAGTAGCCGTGTTGCCGCACCTTGTCGCGGCCATGGTTCTGCACGATCCCGGGGATGAAGTGATACTGGATGTCGGGGGCGGGGGAAGCCGGATCGAGCGTCCAGAACCCTCCGGCCTCGGCGAACGGAGTGGTCATCGTGCCGGTGCGGTGGCGGACATATTCGACCAGCGACTTGCCCATTCTCCACATGCCCTTGAGCGACATGCCCATCAGATCGAGCGAAGCGGCCTCATAGGCGATGATGAAATCGCAGTGATCCTGCAGGTCGGCGCCAACCGCCGGGCAATCGCGCACCACTGCAAGGCCGTGCCCGGCAAGGTGATCGGCGGGTCCGATGCCCGAGAGCATCAGCACCTGGGGGCTGCCAAAGGCGCCTGCGCTCAGCACCACGCCGCCGCGGGCGCGCAGTTCCTCGCGCTTGCCGCCGCGGCGGATTGCCACGCCCACCGCGCGGCCATCCTCGATCAGGATCCGCTCGACCAGCACCCCGGTGCGCACGTCAAGGTTGGGACGGCTGCGGACCGGTTCGACATAGGCTCGCGCCGCAGACCAGCGCTCGCCGTTCTTCTGGGTAACCTGGTAGAGCCCGAAACCGTCCTGCTTGGCGCCGTTGAAGTCGGGATTGGCGGGAAGCTGCATTTGGCCGGCCGCTTCGACGAAGGCGCGGCTTGCGGGTGATGGCCAGTGCTGGTCGCTGACCGACAGCGGGCCGTCCTGGCCGTGATAGGCATCGCCGCCGCGCGCGTTGCTTTCCGCGCGCTTGAAGTAGGGGAGCACCTCGTCAAACGACCAGCCGGTGCAACCCAGGCTGGCCCATTGGTCATAGTCGAAGCGGTTGCCTCGCACATAGAGCATGGCGTTGATCGCCGAGGAGCCGCCCAGGCCCTTGCCGCGCGGCTGATAGCCGGTGCGGCCGCCCAGCCCGTCCATCGGTTCGGTATCGAAGGCCCAGTTCGCCGCCTTGGGCAAGGCGACCAACATGCCCGGGGTCTTGACCCGGAAGTTGTCGTTGGTGCCTCCGGCTTCGAGCAGACAGACACGGCGGCGCGGATCTTCAGACAGGCGGCCCGCTACCGCGCTGCCCGCGCTGCCGCCGCCGATCACGATCACGTCGAACTGGTCCATGCGCCTCTCTCCCTGGCGGCAAGGCGCTTAGGCGATGGTGATTAGGGTAACAACCCTAATTCTCCGCGTGCTCCCGTTCAGCCTGCCAGCGTTCGCGCAAGGAATCGGAGGTATCGCGGCTGCCGTCGTGGCTCCAGCCGGGCGGGCGCCACAGGTAGTTCAGCTTGGCGCTCCACGGCGCGCTGCGCACATCGCGGGCAATCCCGATCCATTCGTGAAACACCGACCAGCCCAGATTGAAGCTGCCAAGCTGCTTGACGATGCCATAGTGGATCCGCTCGCCAGCAAGCTCGGGCTGGAAGGTTCCGAACAGCTTGTCCCAGACGATGAACACCCCGGCATAGTTGCGGTCAAGATAGACGGGGTTGGTGGCGTGGTGGACCCGGTGGTGGCTGGGCGTGTTGAACAGCGCCTCGATCCAGCGCGGGCACTTGCCAATCGCTTCGGTGTGAAACCAGAACTGGTAGATCAGGTTGATCCCGCCGCAGAACGCGATCATCGCCGGGTGAAAGCCGAAGAAGGCCGGCCAGATCCGGAACACGAAGGACAGCGCGACGAACCCGGTCCAGGTCTGGCGCAGCGCGGTCGAGAGGTTGTAGTGCTGGCTCGAATGGTGGTTGACGTGGCTGGCCCAGAACCACCGGACCCGGTGGCCGGTGCGGTGCGCCCAGTAATAGTTGAAATCGTCGAGCACGAAGCAGCCGATCCAGACAGCCCAGCCCCAGCCCAGGGTGAACAGGCGGTGATCGTAAAGCCAGAAGGCCGCAGCCGCGACCAGCCCGGCAAAGGCCAGCCCCACCACCGTGCTGCCCAGCCCCATCGCCAGCGAAACCAGCGTGTCGCGGGCCTCGTAGCTGTCGGGCGAGCGGCGCCGGGCCCAGATCATTTCGACCAGCACCAGCAGGACAAACCCGGGCACCGCGAAGTCGACAGGATTGAAGCCGGGCTCCATGCTTAGCTCCCCAGGCGGCGCAGGCTGCTGGCCCAGATCTGCGCGTTCTCGCCAAGGTCCAGGGTAACGCTGCCAAAGGCCTTTTCACCGGTGCCGATGGTCAGGAAATTGCGGTCCAGCCGAGCGAAGGCATGGCTATCGAGCAGGCGCGCGGCAAAGTTCGCGCCGTGGCGGCGCAACAGCATCACCCGGCCCTGATCGTCGCGCAGCAGCGCACCGATCCCGGCGCGGTCAAGCGCAAGCTCGCGCGGGTGAAAGCCGAAGACCGCTGCGCGGGCCAACTGCCGGGCCTGGGCCTCGTCGCGAATCCGCACGTCGGCGCCCAGCCCCATTCGGCCCACAGCCCAGGCCAGCAAGAGAATTGCCAGCAGCGAAGCGCCCATCTGGATCAGCTGTGTCAGCATGGCCAGCCTATGGCTTCCCCGCTGCCAGCATATCCATCAGGGCCCGCACCGGGGTCAGGTCATAGCCTGCCTGTGCCGCGGCCTCGGTAAGCGCCTGCGGGCTTGTGCCGCCGCTCGATTCGGCCAGGGCCCAGAGCAGCGTGGATCGGGTTCCGGACCGGCAATAGGCCAGGACCGGCGCGTCGCTGGCGGTCAGGGCCTGAGCCATCGCCTTGACCTGGGCTTCGGAATAGCCGGCGTGGGTGACCGGGATGGCGACATAAGCAATCCCGGCCGCCCGGGCCGCGGCCTCGATCTCCGCGCCGGGTATCTGGTCTTCGCTTTCGCCTTCGGGGCGGTTGTTGACGATCAGCCCGACGCCCATCCGTGCCGCCTCGGCAACTTCGGCAAGTCCGATTTGTGGGCTGGCATAAACGCGGTCGCTCAATTGACGAAACATTGGCTGCGCCCTCCTTCGCCGCCGCTCTGCCAAGCTGTGCCCTCGCTGGCAAGCGGGCCTGCGCACCCCCTCCCGGACTATTTTAGGCCAAGCGGCCCGGCAGCCCGGCCTTGCAGAAATGTCACAGTGCAACGGCCCCTGCCCTGGCGAATTTTCCATAGATGTGAATCCGTTCGCCTTTGAGGTGCAATTGGGCTATGTGGAAAAGTGCAGAGGAGAGGCCTTTCGGCGCTTTGCCCTGTCGCCCGGTGCGATTCGTCCGCGCCGCCGGGCCTTTTTTGTGGGGGCGATGCGAAGGTAAAGTCGAGTTTATGGGTTTTGATAGAGGGCGTCGTGGCCGTGGGCGCGACAAGCGGGACGGCTTCGGCGAAGAAAGTTTCGATCCTTTCATGGGCGGCGGCAGCGGCGGTGGTGACCGTTTCGGTGGCGGCGGCGATCGCTTTGGCGGTTCGCGCGGCGGCTTTGGCGGTGGTGACCGTGGCGGATTCGGCGGCGGCGATCGCGGCGGCTTTGGTGGCGGCCCGCGTGGTGGCGGCGGCGGCCCTCGCGGCGGCGGTGGCGGCGGAATGCCTGCCCAGGTCGTCGGCGAAGGCACCGGAGTAGTCAAGTTCTTCAACACGAACAAGGGCTTCGGCTTCATCCAGCGCGATGAAGGCGGCGAAGACGTGTTCGTTCACATCAGCGCGGTTGAGCGCGCGGGCCTTGAAGGTCTGGCCGAAGGGCAGCAGCTCAAGTTTCAGCTGGTTGATCGCGGCGGCAAGGTTTCCGCCAGCGAGCTCGAAGTGGTTGGTGATGTTATCCCTGTCGCCAAGCGCGAAGCAGCGCCGCAGCGCCAGCTGACCGGCGAACGGGCGACCGGTACGGTCAAGTTCTTCAACGCGATGAAGGGTTTTGGCTTCATCACGCGCGATGACGGGCAGCCGGACGCGTTTGTTCACATTAGCGCAGTTGAACGCTCAGGCATGTCGGGCCTCAACGAAGGCGATCGACTCGAGTTCGATATCGAAGTCGATCGACGAGGCAAGTATTCGGCGGTCAATCTGGCACCGGCGCAGGGCTGATCCCTGCGCGGTACCTCGCCCCGGTTTGACCGGGGTGTGTTGACAGCCTAGATCTACGCAAATGGCGGCTCCCGGCGGGCCGCCATTTGTCGTTTTCCCATCGCCGGAAACCAGAAGGACGAGTCCAATGTCGATCACCCCGCTCATGCCAGTCTATCCCCGCTGCGGCTTCCGGCCGGTGCGCGGTGACCACTGCCATCTGATCGGGGAGGATGGACGGCGATATCTCGACTTTGCAGCCGGCATTGCGGTCAACGCCCTGGGGCATTCGCACGCCGGCCTGATCGGTGCGATCCAGAAGCAGGCCGAGACGCTGATGCACGTCTCGAACCTCTATGGCAGCCCGCAGGGCGAGCACTTGGCCCAGCGGCTGGTCGATTTGACCTTTGCGGATACGGTGTTCTTCACCAATTCGGGGGCCGAAGCCGTCGAATGCGCGATCAAGACCGTGCGCGCCTATCACCAGCATGAAGGCAACGATCACCGGTTCGAGATCATCACCTTCCGTAACGCCTTCCACGGGCGGACACTGGCGACGATCAGCGCGTCCAACCAGGAGAAGATGCACAAGGGCTTCCTGCCGCTGCTGCCGGGCTTCAAGTATGTCGACTTTGACGATCTCGCCGGTGCCAAGGCCGCGATTGGACCCAACACCGCTGGTTTCCTGGTCGAACCGGTCCAGGGTGAAGGCGGGATCCGTCCGGCCTCGAAGGAATTCATGCAGGGCCTGCGCGCGCTGGCGGATGAACACGATCTGCTGCTGGCGCTGGACGAAGTGCAGTGCGGCGTCGCCCGTTCGGGCACGCTCTATGCCTATGAGCAATACGGGATCGAGCCCGATGTGCTGGCAACCGCCAAGGGCATCGGCGGCGGCTTTCCGTTCGGCGCCTGCCTTGCCACCGAAAAGGCCGCTCGCGGCATGGTGATCGGCACCCACGGGTCCACCTATGGCGGAAATCCGCTGGCCATGGCCGCCGGTGAAGCCGTGCTCGATGCGGTTGCAAACGCGGAGTTTCTTGCCGAGGTGCGCGCCAAGAGCGAGCGCCTGCGCGGCCGCCTCGAACAGTTCATCGGCAATTATCCGGACCTGTTCGAAAGCGTCCGCGGCATGGGGCTGATGCTGGGCATCAAGCTGAAGATCGAGCCGCGCGGTCTGGTTGCGCACCTGCGCGACAACCACGCGTTGCTGACCGTCGCAGCCGGTGACAACACCCTGCGCCTGGTTCCGCCGCTGGTGATCGATGACAGCCACATCGATGAATTTTTCGACAAGCTTTCGGCGGGCGCTGCAAGCTATCCGACGGAGCCTGCGGATAAATGACCCGGCACTTTCTGGACCTGAGCGATGCCGGGGCTGATGCGCTTGCGGCGATGATCAACGATGCGATGGAGCGCAAGAGCTATCGCCAGGACGTCCCCAAGGGCGCTCCGGATGGCGATGCTCCGCTGGCTGGCCGCGTGCTGGCGATGGTGTTCGAGAAGAACTCCACCCGGACCCGTGTTTCGTTCGACATGGCCATGCGCCAGCTTGGCGGTTCGGCGATCGTGCTCGATGCCGGGACCACCCAGCTCGGCCGGGGTGAGACCATTGCCGACACCGCGAGGGTGCTCAGCCGTATGGCCGACGCGATCATGATCCGCACCGACGATCACGCCAAGATCGAGGAAATGGCAGCTCATGCCAGCGTGCCGGTGATCAACGGGCTGACTGATCGATCCCATCCGTGCCAGATCGTTGCCGACCTTCAGACCATCGTTGAGCGCGGCAAGGCCTTGCCCGGGCTTGAACTCGCCTGGCTTGGGGATGGCAACAATGTCCTCAACTCGATCGTCGAGGCGGCGGGGCTGTTGAAGTTCAACGTCCGGATCGGCGTGCCGCAAGGCTACGAATCCGATCCCGCCTATATTGCGGCGGCCGAGGCGCGCGGAGCGAAGGTCACCACCCACCGCTCGGCGGCAGAAGCTGCCGCCGGAGCCGACGTTGTCGTGACCGATACCTGGGTCTCGATGGGCCAGGATCACGCCCAGGCCAAGCTTGCGGCGATGGCGCCGTTCCAGGTCAACGAACGGTTGATGGCCAGCGCAAAGAACGACGCGTTGTTCCTTCACTGCCTACCCGCGCACCGCGGCGAGGAGGTTACCGACGCCGTGATCGACGGGCCCCACTCGGCAGTATGGGATGAGGCCGAAAACCGGATCCACGCACAGAAAAGTGTGCTGCGCTGGGTCTTTGGTCAGTTGTGAGCGCGCCGGAGCACATCATGGCCGGCGAAACCGGTTATGACCGGGTCCTGGGCTTCGCGATCCCTTCGCGCAACGCCCGCGGTCGGACGGTACGGCTCGGTCCTGCGCTCGAGACCATCCTGTCGGCCCACGACTATCCTACGCCAATCAAGTTGCTGCTGGCCGAAGCACTGGTGGTGACGGCGCTGATCGGCTCGCTGCTGAAGGACGGGGATGGGCAGCTGACCATGCAGGCCCAGTCCGACAAGGGCGTGGTGGATCTGCTGGTCTGTGACTATCGCGGAGGTGAGCTGCGCGGCTATGTTCGCCACGACGCCGATCGGCTGGTCTCGTTGGGCGCCAACCCATCGCTCTATGCCCTGTTCGGCGCCGGGGCCTACCTTGCTACTACCTTTGACCTGGCCAGCAGCGGGCAACGCTATCAGGGAATTGTGCCGCTTGAAGGCGCATCGCTGGCCGAGGCCTGCGAAAGCTACTTCGTCCAGTCCGAGCAGGTTCCGACCTTGATCCGGATCGGAGTGCGAAGCGACGGACAAGGCTGTATTGCAGGCGGCCTTCTGGTCCAGCACATGGCCGATGGGGAAGAAGGGCGCGAAAGGTTGCACGTCCGCCTCGATCATCCCGAATGGGAACATGTCGCGGCACTGGCGGGAAGCATCCGGCACGATGAGCTGGTCGATCCGGACCTCTCTCTGGATGCGCTGGTCTGGCGGCTGTTTCATGATGAGGGCGAAGTTCGGGTCGAACCCTATGCGCAGATTTCGCGCGGGTGCCGGTGCAGCATCGCGCATTACGAAGCGGTCTTGGCCAAGTTTCCGGAACAAGACCGGCTCGAGATGCGCGACGATTCCGGAAGAATTCTGGTCGATTGCGCCTTTTGCTCGAAAATCTTCGAGATCGATCTCTGAGCGCTCGTTTCGTCGTCGAAAATGCACACTTGGCCGCTGAATGGCGCTGTGATACAAGCCGCCGCCTGAATTGATACCGATTTGCGTTGTGCAACCGGGGAGAAACCAGGTCCGTGTTCAGGATGACGCGTCTTGCAGGTGCTGCCCTTGCAGCAATGCTGGCCCTTGCCGCCCCAGCCATGGGCGCCGGGCAGTCGCTCGCCATGCTTGACGGGCTGGAGGCGGGTCGGTGGGAAGTTCGGGTCCGCGAACCGGGCGTCGAGCCGCAGCGAATCTGTATGATGACTGGCCGCCGCCTGATCCAGTTGCGCCATCCCGGCGCCGCCTGCGAAACCTTTGTGGTGCAGGATTCCTCCAACGAGGTGGTGGTGCAATACACCTGTCGTGGACACGGCTATGGGCGGACGCACATTCGCCGGGAGACGGGCCGCCTTGTCCAGATTGACAGCCGGGGGATCGCTGGGGGGCTGCCGTTCGAATTCAATGCCGAAGCACGCCGCGTCGGGGATTGCAGCGGCACCTGATCCGGTTGCCATGGCCGTGAACAGCGGCTAGCCCCGGACCATGAGTTTGTTACCCGCAGGCAATGGGCGCAAGGCGGTGGTCCTGCTTTCGGGCGGCCTCGATTCGATGGTTTGTGCAGCCCTTGCGCGCGAGGCCGGCTTTGCGCTGTGCGCGCTGACGATCGATTACAACCAGCGTCACCGCCGTGAACTCAAGGCCGCGCGCACCGTTGCCGCGCATTTGGGTGCAGAGCGTCATGTCACCTTGCCGCTCGACTTGCGCCAGTTTGGCGGTTCCGCGCTGACGGACGATATTGCTGTGCCGAAGGACGGGCTGGGGGAAGAAATCCCGGTTACATATGTCCCGGCCCGCAATCTGGTGTTCCTGTCGCTCACCCTGGCCTGGGCCGAAGCGCTTGGTTCGCGCGACGTGGTGATCGGGGTCAATGCGCTGGATTATTCGGGTTACCCGGATTGCCGTCCGGAGTTCATCGCGGCCTTCGCCGACCTGGCGCGGCTGGCTACCAAAGCCGGGGCGCAAGGCGACGCGTTCCAGGTTCATGCGCCGTTGCAATATCTTGGCAAGGCAGAGATCGCGCGCGAAGCGCAGCGGTTGGGACTCGATCCGGCGATGAGCTGGTCGTGCTACGATCCCCAGCCCGACGGCAGCGCCTGCGGACTGTGCGATTCCTGCCGCCTGCGCCGTGAAGGCTTTGCCAAGGCCGGCGTTGTCGATACGACGCGATACGCAAACTAAGATCGATCAGGGAGAACGATGTGAAGGACGAAGCGGGCGCTCCCGAAACGGAGCCTAAGGTCGGACCTTACAGCTGGTACGTGCTCTTCGTCCTTGTGCTCGTCTACGTCCTCAACTTCATCGATCGCCAGATCCTCTCGATCCTGGCGGTCGATATCAAGCGTGATCTTGGACTGACCGACAGCGACCTGGGCTTCCTCGGCGGTGCGGCTTTCGCGGTGTTTTATGCCTTGTTCGGCGTGCCGCTGGGACGGCTGGCGGACAACTGGAACCGCAAGAAGCTGCTCGCGGTCGGCCTGGCGTTGTGGTCCACCATGACGGCGCTGTCGGGTTTCGCGCGCGACCAATTGACCCTTTCGCTTGCCCGGATGGGGGTTGGCGTTGGGGAAGCAAGCGCTGGTCCGACCGCCTATTCGCTGATTTCAGACTATTTCCCCAAGCGTCAACGGGCGACCGCCCTCGCGATCTATTCGTCCGGACTGTATATCGGCGGCGGGGTCTCGCTGCTGATCGGGGCAAAGATCGGACAATCCTGGAACGCGGCCTTTCCGGGCGGTGGGCCACTGGGACTGGTCGGCTGGCAGGCGGCGTTTCTGGCGGTCGGCATCCCAGGGCTGCTCATGGCGCTTTGGGTCCTGAGCTTGCGCGAACCGGTGCGCGGCGCGATGGACGGCATGGTCACCCCAGGCGCGCCGCAGCCCTTCCAGACCTTCCTTTTGGACCTTTCGACCATCGTTCCGCCGTTTACGCTCTATGGCGCGTGGCAGCGTGGCCCGATCGCGCTGGCGTTAAATCTGGCCGCGGCGGCGTTTGCGGTCCTGCCCGCCTGGGGAATGATCACTCTGACGGGCAACATCCCGCAATGGACGGCGGTCGGGCTGGGCTATTATGCGGTCTTTTCGTGGGCCTGCAGCTTGAAGGCGCGCGACCCGGCAACTTGGCGGCTGATCTGGGGAACCCCGGCCTTCATCTGCACGACGCTGGGCTACAGCCTGGTATCGCTGGCGGCCTGGGCGCTCGGTTTCTGGTCCGCGCCCTACGCCGAAACCGTTCTGCATCTGCCCAAGCAGGAACTGGCCTTCGTTCTGGGTGCGAACGGTGCGCTCAGCGGATTTCTGGGCGTGATACTTGGCGGACGGATCGCCGACGCCTTGCGTTCGCGCGATCCGGCGGGGCGTGTGCTGGTAATCATGTTCGGCGTGGTCGCGCCGATACTTCCGATCTGGATCGGCTATTCGACCGAGAATGCCACGCTGTTCTACGCCATGAATTTCCTGGCCGGGATGTGCGGTGCGGCGGCACTCGGCGCTGCGGCCGCGACGACCCAGGACCTGGTCTTGCCGCGCATGCGCGGCACCGCAACGGCTGCCTTCTTCCTTGGCACGACACTGGTCGGCCTGGCATTCGGACCCTATCTCGTCGGGCTTATTTCCGACCTTTCAGGGACCAAGGTGGACGGTAAGCTGGTCGGAGACCTGCGCACCGGGATCCTCTCGCTGATCGGGGTTGCGCCAATCGCGCTTGCTCTGCTGATCTATGCCTATCGCACCGTACCGCAAGCGGAGGCGACCCTGGTCGAACGCGCCGGAGAGTAGGCTCAGCCGCGTTTCAAGACGCCGCAGGCAATCCGCGCACCGCTGTTTCCGCTTGGGTCGGTCTTATAGTCGTCCGCGGATGCGTGGATCACGATCGCCGTGCCATCTGCATCAAACAGCGCGGCTTCCGCTTCGGTGCGCGTCGCACCAAGCTCAGCCGTGAAAGTTCCGGCTCCGTACTGATCGGCCACCAGGTTCGGCAGGTCTCCCAAATGGCTGCCCGCGGGATTCAACGTCCCGTGCTGGTGGGCGGCCGGATTCAGGTGGCCGCCAGCGGTGACGAAGCCCGGCCCGTCGCATTTGCCAACCACGTGCAGGTGGACGCCGTGAGTACCCGCCGGAATTCCCGCCACTGCAACCGAAATCGATACCTTGTCACCGGCCGCAGTTACGATCGCAGTGCCCGCTGGCGCGCCGTTGGCCTGAAGAAGCGTTGCCGAAGCCAGCTTTGCAGTCGGGATCTGTCCGATCGAGGTGCATCCGCCGAGCGCTGCGACAAATGAAGCTGAAACCAGAATGCCACGTTTCATCGTTGCCTCCATGTGCGATTCGCCCCGGACCATAACGAAAAAGGGGCCGGATTGCTCCGGCCCCCAATTCATTTGGCCAAGTGGCCTGGCTTACATGCCCGAACCCGGACCGTAGGTGATTTCCACCCGGCGGTTCTGGAGTTCGCGGACGCCATCGGCGGTCGGCACGCGGTTGTTGCTTTCACCGAAGCCCTGGCTGGAGATCGCCCCGTCCGGCACGCCGTGCGAGGAGAGGTAGCCTCGGACCGAGGCGTTACGACGATCGGACAGACCCTGGTTGTACTGGGTCGAACCCGAACGGTCGGTGTAACCGGCCAGCATGATCGGAACGTTGGCGCAGTTGCCATAGGCGGTAACGGCGCTGTCGAGGATCGACGCGGCT
>JBJTMC010000013.1:0-5642 GCA_046063325.1 Novosphingobium sp. | reverse complement strand
CATCGGCCCCGGAGACCAATTGAGCGTCCAGGTCTTTCAGGAACCCGAACTTTCGACCGACAAGCTGCAGGTTGACGATGTCGGCCGGATCCAGCTTCCGCTGGCGGGCGATATTCTTGCCGCCGGGCTTACCGCGCCCGAACTTTCAGCCGTCATCGCCGAACGGCTTGGGCGTAACTATATCCGCCATCCGCAAGTGGTCGCCAGCGTCCTTGCCACCCGCGAACAGAGCGTCGCTGTGGAAGGCGAGGTGAAACTGCCGGGAGTCTACAAGATTACCCCCTCGGATACGCTGCTATCCGCGGTTGCCCGGGCGCAAAGCCCAACCAACGTCGCGCGGCTGGATGAAGTGGTTATCTTCCGCACGGTAAACGGGCGGCGCATGGGCGCGCGCTTCGACCTGCGCGAGATCCGGGCCGGTAACGCGCCCGATCCGCAGGTGCTGGGCGGCGACGTGATCGTGGTGGGCTACTCCTCGCTCAAGGGCGTCTACCGCGACATTCTCCAGGCAGCGCCACTGCTCAACGTATTCACCCAGTTCTGAAGGTCGGCATTCCGATGGCATCGATTCCCGCCAACGACGGCATCAGCATTCCTTCGCAGGCTGCGGTTACCCTCGATCATCTGAGCGACGAGGAGATCTTCGGCGAGGGCAAGAAGCCCGGGATCGACCTGCGCTTCGTGCTCGCCGCGATCCGTGCAAATCTGCTAGTGATCATAGCGATCATCGCTGCCGCCCTGGCGATTGCCTTGGTCACGACGCTGCTCGACACCAAGCGCTATACGGCCGCCGCGTCGGTTCAGATCAACGACCAGTCGCAACAGGTTCTGGGCGAAGTCGGCGGCACGACCGACCAGGTAAACGGGATGTGGAATACCGACCTGTTCCTCCAGACCCAGATCGGCGTACTCAAGAGCCGGGCCCTGGCAATTCGCGTGATCCAGCGCCTGCACCTGGAAGGCAACCAACGCTTCTACGAACAGATGGAAGCGGGGACGCCGGGACCGGGAACCTCTGCCACCGCGCTGCGCGAAATGACCATCGGCCTGTTGCGCGGGAACATGGCGGTCAACCTGCCGCGAAATTCGCGGATTGCCACGGTCAGCTTTGAAAGCGCCAATCCCGCACTTTCGGCGCAGGTCGCCAATGCCTTTGCCGAGGAATTCATCCAGGCATCGTTGCAGCAGCGCTATGACAGTTCGGCCTATGCTCGCGATTTCGTTTCCAACCAGTTGCAGGATGCCAAGGCCAAGCTTGAAGAGTCGGAACGCAGCCTCAACAATTATGCGCGCCAGGCCGGGCTGATCCGGACCCGCGATGCCGGCGCAGCGCCCGATGCGAAAAGCGGAGATACCGGGAGCGGATCCAGCCTGACCACCGCCAGCCTGTTGCAGCTCAACGCCGCCGCCTCGCAGGCCCACGCCACCCGGATCGCTGCCGAAAGCCGCCTGCGCGCGCTCGATTCACGCTCGCTGCTGGCCGACCGCGAAGCGCTCGCCAATCCCGCGGTGCAACAGCTGTTCACCCAGCGTGCGGAAGTGGAAGCCAAGCTTCAGGACGAGCTGACGCGGCACCTCGATGGCCACCCCAACGTCCAGCAACTGCGTGCCCAGCTCAAGACGATCGACGCGCAGCTCAACCTCGCGGCGCAGAACGTGCGCGGGTCGGCTCAGGCTGAATACCAGGCGGCGGTTACAACCGAGCGGCAGCTTCAGGCCCAGGTCAACGCGCTAAAGACCGCCACCCTGGCTGAGCAGGACCGTTCGGTGCAGTACAACCTGCTCGCGCGCGAGGCGGACACCAACCGCGCGCTCTATGACGGGCTGCTGCAGCGCTACAAGGAGCTGAACGCCTCGGCCGGGATCAGCACCAGCAACATCGCGATCATCGACCGGGCCGAGGCGCCGACCGGACCTTCATCGCCCAACATGATGAAGAACCTGGCCTATGCCCTGCTGGCCGGGCTGGCGATGGCCGGTGTCACGACCTTCCTGCGCAGCCAGTTCGACGATACCGTGCGGGTGCCCGAAGATGTCGAGCACAAGCTGGAACTGCCGCTGCTCGGCGTGATCCCGCGGGCCCGCGAGAGCGGTCCGGACGAAGAACTGGCCGATCCCAAATCGCCGGTTTCCGAAGGGTACAATTCGCTGCGCGGTGCCTTGCTCTATTCGACCAGCCACGGCCTGCCCAAATCGCTGCTTGTCACCAGTTCGCAGCCCTCAGAAGGCAAGACCACAACCAGTTTCGCGATTGCCCAGGGCTTTGCGCGGATGGGCCGCACGGTCCTGCTGGTCGACGTCGACCTGCGCCGCCCCTCGCTCCATCGCCGGCTTGGGCTTAACAACGACAAGGGCATGTCCACCCTTCTCACCCACCAGGACAGTATCGACCACGTGGTTCAGCCAACCGAGACGAAGACCTTGTCGGTGATCACTTCGGGTCCGATCCCGCCAAGTCCGACCGAGCTGATTGCCTCAACCCGGATGGAAGAACTAATCGACGAACTGACCGGGCGGTTTGACGTGGTGATCTTCGACAGCCCGCCGATCCTGGGACTGGCCGACGCTCCGCTGATGTCGGCGCTGGTCGACGGGGTGGTGTTCATCATCGAATCCGAACGTGCGCGGCGCGGCTCGCTCAAGGCCTCGCTGCGGCGGCTGCGCACGATGCGGCCGATGCTGCTGGGCGCGGTCCTGACGATGTTCGATCCGTCCAAGGCCGGTCACCGCTATTCCGAATACTACGGCTACGAATACTACACTTACACACCGTCCGCGGATCGCAAAAAGGCCTGATACCCGGTGGCCCGCCCCATACCCAGGCTGGCGATGCTGGGCGGAATTCTCGCCTTCGGCCTGCTTGCCCTGGGCAACGGCCTGGACCGCGCGGCGGCCCGGAACCCCGGACTGGCGCGGTTCGTTCCGGATTTTCTATCAGCCGAAGCGGCGCGCAGCCGGTCGGCGCAGGCCTTGCAGAATGGCGACACGAAACGTGCCATCGCCGAAGCGGAACGCGCGGTGCGGGCCGATCCGATCGATCCGCGCTCTACCGCCTTGCTCGGCGCGGGACAGCTGGCCGCACGCCAATCGGTGCGGGCCGATGCCACGTTCCGGATCGCCGCACGGTTCGGCTGGCGCGATCCGCTGACCCAGCTCTATTTCATGAATGCGGCGTTTGCGACAGGGCAACCCAGGTTGGCCGCGATGCGGCTCGATGCGATCCTGCGTCAGGCGCCGGATTTCCCCGTGCGCGACATGCTGCTCGCGCAGTTCGAGGCCAGCCCGGCGGGCCGTGCGGCGCTGGCCGAACGGCTGGCCTCGCGGCCGCCGTGGACCTTCGCCTTCCTCAATCACACCAGCGAAGTGCAACTGCCGGGCCTGCGCGCGCGCGCCGAGATCGTGGCGGCCATGCGCCCGCGCTGGGGCTGCGACCGCGTGGCGCCCCTGGTCACCGCGCTGGTGCTGCGGTCGGGCGTCGCCGAAGCGAGCAGCCTGTGGCAGGCCCAGTGCCGCAACGGAGCGCCCGGGATCGATGATCCGCGCTTTGCCAGCCTCCCGCAGAACCGCCAGCCGGTGGTCTTCGAATGGAACCTGATCGGAAGCGGCGACGTTTCGGCCCAGCCCGCAGCCCAGGCCGCACCGGGGGCAACCGGACTAGTAGCGCGGGTCAGCGGGCCCGGCGCGCGGCCGGTCTCCTGGCAAATGCTGGTCCTGCCGACCGGGCACTATCGGCTGAGCTGGAAGGCCGTATCGCCTGCCGGAGTTCCCGCAAAGGGCACCGCGTTCGCGCTCAGTTGCGCATTGGGTGAACGCAACCCTTTGCCCCCGTCGGCGCCTGCGGATTCACCACAAATGGCCGCCACCGACCTTGCGATCGACGGCCGCTGTCCGGGATATTTCCTGACGCTCTGGCTTGAGCCGGGCGCGCAAAACACACTGATCGATGAACTCGCTTTGACCCGGCTCTAACCCTGGAACAAGGCCTTGCGCGGGCCAAGGTAGCCGAACAGGTAGGCGCCGACCTTGCGCATCTGGATTTCCTCCGCGCCTTCGGTGATCCGGTAGCGGCGGTGGTGGCGATAGATGTGTTCGAACGGCTTGTGCCGCGAATAACCGATCCCGCCGTGAACCTGCATCGCCCGGTCGGCCGCTTCGCAAACCAGCCGGTTGGCGTAGTAGTTGCACATCGAAATCTTGTCGGAGAGCTGGTGCTCAAGCTCTTTGTGCGGCAGCTGGTCCATCTCCCAGGCGGTCTTGTAGATCAGCGTGCGCAGCATTTCGCACTGGGTCGCCAGTTCGACCAGCGGGAACTGGATCCCCTGGTTACGCGCCAGCTCCGCCCCGAACGGCTTGCGTTCGCGGGCGTACTTTACCGATTCCTCGACGCAGAAGGTCGCTGCGCCCAGCGAGCTTGCCGCCTGGCGGATGCGGTTCTGGTGGACGAAGCTCTGCGCGATCGAAAGCCCGCCGTCGACCGGGCCCAGAACGGCGCTTTCCGGCACCCAGCAATTCTCGAAATGCATCCGCGGATGGTCGGTCGGCATGTTGAAGGTCCACATGTATTCGTCGACCACCATTCCGGGTGTATCGATCGGGACCAGCAGGCAGGTTATCCCCTTGGCGTCCCCGGCCTTGCCGCTGGTCCGGCAGAACGCCGCGCAGTGCGTGGCGACATGCATGCCGGTGATCCACATCTTGCGCCCGTCGATCCGCCACCCGGGCACGCCGTCGCGGGTTTCGCGCACGGCCACCGTTTCCATGTGGGTCGCGTCCGATCCGTGATCGGGCTCGGTCAGGCCAAACGCGACCCGGCGCTTGCGCTCGAACCCGCCAAGGATGAACTCCTGCTGCTGCGCCTCAGTCCCAAAATGTTCGAACATGTTGACGAAGGGAAAGTTGCCAACGATCGAATGCTCGTTCTGCAAATCGTTGTGCAGGCCCAGCCCCATCTGGGTGAAGCGGTCGCGGATCACCGCCATCCAAAGGTTGGAGCCATCCTTGCCGCCGTACTTCTTGGGCGCCGAAAAGCGCCAGTGGCCGGCCTTGTCGGCGCGCAGCGAAGCTTCGCGCAGCAGCATTTCCCACTCGTGGCGCGGCAGCCCGCCGTTTTCGAAATCGGTCCGCGCCCATTCGCGGCGGTGGTCGAAGAAGCGGATGTTGTCGTCCGCCTGCTCGAGCGGCCTGATCTGGTCGGCAATGAACTGATCGAGCTCGGCAAGGTAGGCAACGAGATCGTCGGGCAGCGCAAAATCCATCTCAGCATCCTTCCCATTGGGCACGCGCCAGCGCGAGCGCGGGGTATTTCGGCATGTCGGCAGCCAGCTTGTCGAGCGCCATGCGCCTGAGGCGCGCGAGCAGGCCAGGCGTGGCGAGGTCCGCCTCCCCGGCCAGCAGCGCGGCGGCCAGCGCGGGATCGGTGGCGCAGGGGCGCTGCTCAAGCTCGCGCGCGACAATCCCCAGGGCGTTGCGGGCCACGGCGAGGTTGAACCTGCTCCGCCCGCTGACCAGCGGCTTGATTTCGGCCGAGAGCCATTCGGAGACGGCAGCCAGCACTTCGGCTCCGCTTGGCTCGCCGCTGCCCGGCGCCGCGACCGGTACCGACGGAGGAAGCGGGCGCTCGCGCTCGGCCGCGGGGGCCTCGG
>JBJTMC010000095.1:0-13352 GCA_046063325.1 Novosphingobium sp. | reverse complement strand
CAGAAGGTCAAACCGTTGCAGCTCGGTGCGCCCTGCACTTTGGCGCCGAGGCCGTGGATCGAGCCGCTGTCCGTACCCGCCAACAGCGAGCCATCGGCGCGGACCAGCGCTTTCAGCTTGCGTTTCTTGTCGCTCAGCACGGTTCCGGCCTCGATCCAGCCGGTTTCGATCAGTGTGCCAAAGGCCACTTTGGGCGGGGCCTTGTGGCTTTGCATGGTGGTCAGCGCGCTTTCATCCAGCGGCAGCGCCATCTCGATCCGCTCCAGCGCAGCATCGCGGTAGACACTTTCACGTTCGCAGCCGATCCATTCGCGGCCCAGCCGCTTGGCGACCGCGCCGGTGGTGCCGGTACCGAAGAACGGATCAAGCACCACATCACCCTTGTTGGTGGTGGCCAGTATCACCCGGTACAGCAGCGCCTCAGGCTTTTGCGTGGGGTGAACCTTGTGTCCGCCCTTCTTGAGCCGTTCCTGGCCCGAACAGATCGGTAGCACCCAGTCAGACCGCATCTGAAGTTCATCGTTCAAGGTCTTCATTAGACGATAATTAAAGGTGTACTTGGCCTTCTCGCCCATGGAGGCCCAGATCAGCGTTTCGTGGGCGTTGGTGAAGCGCGTGCCCTTGAAATTGGGCATCGGGTTGGCCTTGCGCCAGACTACGTCGTTGAGGATCCAGAAGCCCAGATCCTGCAGGATCGCGCCGACGCGGAAGATGTTGTGGTAGCTGCCGATCACCCACAGCGACCCGGTGGGCTTGAGCACGCGGCGCGCCTCGGTCAGCCATTCGCGGGTGAACTTGTCATAGGCGGCAAAGCTGTCGAACTGGTCCCAGTGATCGGTCACCGCATCGACATGGCTGCCATCCGGGCGTGACAGGTCGCCGCCCAGCTGGAGGTTGTAGGGCGGATCGGCGAAGATCATGTCGACCGAGGCGCCAGGCAGCGAGCGCATCGCCGCCACGCAGTCGCCCGGAATGATCCGCCCGACCGGCAGATCAGGCCGCACGGCCTCCTTCGCGGCGCGCAACCGCGCCTTCTCGCCTACCAGCAACTGCCCCATTTTCGCCTTCCGAATGCCCAAAAGTTATCCACAGGGTGAGTCCTCGCGAGTCCCGCGTCAAGCGGAAAGTCGCTGGAATCCTAGGGATTCAGGGTAACCATATGGTTAACAGTGGGCGGAACGAAACGAGTCCGGCACTGCATATGGAGTCTTCGGATTCGTCCGGGACTCCATATCTGGTGGTGTGGCCGCGCGGACTCGGCGGCGAAAAAATCGTTGCGGGAGGCTAGCCCCAGACCCAGTCGTGGAAGGTGCCTGAAACCAGGCCGCGCTTCTTCAGGATCGCCGCAAGCGTATAATCGATGAAGAGCGCGTTATAGTCGCCGCCGCAGCAGATGATCTCCAAAGCCTTGAATGTCGGATGGGTCGCACGGCGATCATAGTTGGCAACGCACCGCCTGATGCCTTCTTCGGGATCGATTTGATCGGTCAGCAGCGCCCAATAATCGTCTAGGCATTTGTTGATGAATTTTATTTTTGTGGGCGGGGCCTTGGCCTTTAGCGCCCAGCAGGAAGGATCGACCAGCCCGGCGTTGATCCAGCGTTCCATCCACAGCATGTCGAATTTGAGCAAATCTTCGCCAGGAGGGCTGGCATCGAAGGGGAGGCCCCAGTCAAGCATGTCGGAGATTACGAACATGAAGTCGTCGCGATATTCAGCCGAGGGTATGTCGGGCCGCACGGCGAGCGCCTGGGTCCAGTGCTCCCTGATCTCGGCAAAATAGGGTCGGGGATCTATGCCGTCGCGCCAGTCGATCATCCCCAGTTGAAGCAAATCCCCGGACAGCCGCCCAAGCTGGTATGAAAGGTCACCTGGATGCAAAGCGGGATCGGACTTCAGGAGCTCGGGTAGATGCTTCTTCCTCAGCGCGATGGTCGTGCGACGGCCCTCGATCACATTCTTGCGGAATTGCTCCGGGGAAACCGGCTTCCACTGCGCGGCTTTGTCCGCTCGCGATTGGAGCCACTTCCTGATAAATCTCTTCATAGCCAATCTCATCCAAAATGGACGATCGTCGCTTCGTCCGCCCCGATTCAGATCAATCCCAGCTGCGCAACCGGTGCAAAGGTCCGCCGGTGCAGCGGGCTTGGACCAAACTGCCGCAGTGCCGCCAGATGTTCGGCGGTGCCATAGCCCATGTTGCGCTCCCAGCCGTAGTGCGGATGGTCCAGAGCTGCCGCGCGCATCAGCCGGTCGCGATGCTCCTTGGCCAGGATCGAAGCGGCGGAAATGCAGGGTTCCAGCGCATCCCCGCCGACGATCGCCTGCCCCTGCCAGCGCCACTCCGCCACCCGCCCGGCCGGGGTCTTGTTGCCATCGATCAGCACTTCGCCCGGTTCGGCTCCCAGCCCTTCGACCAGCGCCGCGACGGCCCGGGTCATCGCCAGCATGGTCGCGGCAAAGATGTTGATCCGGTCGATCTCTGCGGCATCGACCACGCCCAGCGCCCAGTGGCACGACTTCTGGATCAGCGGCTCCAGCCGGGCCCGAGTTTTGGCCGAAAGCTTCTTGGAATCGTCCAGCCCGGCGGGTGCATCTGGCCCCAGCACGCAGGCCGCCGCCACCACCGGCCCGGCCAGTGGTCCGCGTCCGGCTTCATCCACGCCGACCACCAGTCCGCCCGAAGCGGACTTGGCAAGCAGGAAAGGCTGGGCGATGGTGTGGGGCATGACCGCTAGGTTCCTGATCGCCCTATCGCCGCTCGCCCTGCTGGCCGCAAGCTGCTCCGGCCCGGCGGCTGGGGATAGCCCCGCGATCGTCCACAAGCAGGAGGGCGTGTTCACCGTCGAGGAGCTTGGCCGGTTCGAGGAACCCTGGGCCATGGCCGTGCTTCCGAACGGCAGACTGCTGGTGACCGAAAAGGCCGGCCGGATCAAGCTGCGGCGCAGCGATGGCACGGTTCAGGACATTCCGCTTCCGGTGCCGGTCGATTACGGCGGCCAGGGCGGCCTGGGCGATATCGCCTTGTCGCCCGATTTCGCGAAAGACGGCCGGTTCTACCTGAGTTGGGCCGCAAGGGGACCGAATGATACCCGCGGGGCGGAGGTTGGGCGCGGAACCCTGGTGTTCGACCGGGAGACGGCGCGGATTGCCGATTTCCGTCCCTTCTGGATGCAGGTCCCCAAGGTTACCGGGCGCGGCCACTATTCGCACCGGATGGCGATCAGCCCCGATGGCAAATACCTGTTCATCGCTTCGGGTGAGCGGCAGAAATTCACCCCCGCCCAGGACATGAAGACGAACCTGGGCAAGATCATCCGGCTGGAAGTTGCGGGCGAGGCTGTCCCGGCGGACAATCCCTTCGCAACCCAAGGCGGTGTCGCCGCAACGATCTGGACGCTGGGCCACCGCAACATCCTGGGGCTGCAATTCGCGCCCGATGGACGCTTGTGGGAGATCGAGCATGGCCCGGCCGGCGGCGACGAGCTCAATCTGGTCCGCCCCGGCGCGAACTATGGCTGGCCGGTGGTGTCCGAAGGGCGGCACTACAGCGGGCAATATATTCCCCACCAT
Organism: Novosphingobium sp.; assembly: GCA_046063325.1. GTDB lineage: Bacteria > Pseudomonadota > Alphaproteobacteria > Sphingomonadales > Sphingomonadaceae > Novosphingobium. The sequence continues at coordinate 9,779 of JBJTMC010000095.1, read as the reverse complement.
GACACTCACCCCGAATTTGCCGCGCCTGCGCTCTACTGGAATCCCGTGATCGCGCCGGGAGGCATGATCTTCTACACTGGCGCGATGTGGCCCGAATGGCGCGGGCAGGCGCTGATCGCGGCGCTGGGCGGCCCGGGCGGACTGGTCCGGGTGCGGATCGACGGCGACAAGGCGGTCGAGGAAGCGCGCTATCCGCTTGGCAACCGGATCCGCGCGGTGGCCCAGGCCGCCGACGGATCGCTGCTGGTGCTGGAAGACGGCCCGGGCGCCCGTTTGCTGCGGCTCACGCGCAAATAGCATCGACATTGCCGTCCCGCCGCCCTATCGGCGCGCCGCAATGACCGATGCCGCAACCCTGATCCCGCTCGACAATGTCGATCTCGCGCTGGTCGAAGCCTTGCTCGACCGCGCGTTCGATGCCGAGCGCAAGACCCGCACCGCCTACAAGGTGCGCGGCGGGGTAGAATGGCTGCCCGGGCTATCGTTCGCCGCGATCGACGCGGAGGAACATCTGGTCGGCACGATCCAGTGCTGGCCGGTGGCGCTGACCGACGCCGAAGGCCGCGCCCACCCGATGATCATGGTCGGGCCGGTCGCGGTCCTGCCCGAGCACCAGGGTGCCGGTTTCGGCAAGGCGCTGATGACAGCCAGCCTTGCCGCGTTGAGTCCCGCCGCGCCCCTGCCACAAGTGATGATCGGCGACCCCGAATACTATGGCCGGTTCTGGGGCTTCACCAATGCACCGACCCAGGAATGGCGCTTGCCCGGCCCATTCGAACAGCGCCGCTTGCTGGTTCGCGCGGCCAATCCTGCGATCCTGCCCAAGGAAGGTATGCTGGGGCCTTGGCGCGGCTAGACTGATCTGGCATCGCAGGGGCGATGCCCTACGAGCCTCCGCCCCATCTTGCTACTTTAAGCCTCGCCGAAATCGCCGAGCTGACGGCGCAGCGCAAGCTGCCGCCGGTCGAGCAATGGGACCCGCAACATAGCGGGGACAGCCTGATGGTGATCAAGGCCGACGGTCGCTGGTTCCATGACGGTGGAGAGATCCGGCGCCCGGCGATGGTCCGCGCCTTCGCTTCGCTGCTGCGGCGCGATGCCGACGGGCAGCACTGGCTGGTCACCCCGCACGAGAAGCAGGCGATTGCGGTGGAGGACGCCGCCTTCATCGCCACCGACGTGGCGCGCACCGGCGATGCCCTCGTCTTTCGGCTCAATACCGACGAGGTGGTTCTGGCCGGCCCTGACCATCCGCTGACCGCGCGCGGCGATGCGGAAACTCCGGCGATTTACCTTGCCGTGCGGCACGGCACGCAGGCGCGGCTGGGCCGCAGCACCTGGCTGCAACTGGTCGAACTGGCCGATGCCAGCCTTGGCGTGACCAGCCAGGGCGTGCGCTACTCGCTGGTCCCGGCATGACCCTGGTCGAGCGGCTCACCCGGCTCCACGAGGAAGGGCATGCCCGCGAGGTGGATCTGCGCAGCGATCACCGCTTTGCGCCCGAAGATCTGCGCCCGGCGGCAGTTCTGGCGGCGGTGACCGAGCGCGAGCGTCCCGGCTTCCTGTTGATCCATCGCCCCTCGAACATGCGCTCTCACCCCGGCCAGGTGGCCTTCCCCGGCGGCAAGATCGATCCCGGCGAAACTCCGATCGAAGCCGCGCTGCGCGAAGCCTGGGAGGAGCTGGGCATCCAGCCGTCCGCGGTGACGGTGATCGGGACCAGCGACGTGTTCCGCACCGGGACCGGCTATGCGATCACCCCGGTCCTGGCCGTAGTGCCGCCCGACCTTGAATTGAACCCCAGTCCGAACGAGGTCGCGGCCTGGTTCGAAGCTCCGGTCGATTACGTCTTCGATCCGGCCAACCAGCGCGAGCAATCAGCCTTTTGGCAGGGCGAGGAAAGGCGCTACATCGAAATCCTATGGCAGGAACACCGCATCTGGGGGGTGACCGGGGCGATCATCGCCAATCTGTCGCGGCGGATCGCGTGGTAATGCGCCTGCCCGCAGCAGACTGGACCGCGCGCCCCGATCTTGCCGTGCTGCTCAAGGCGCTGGGCGCAGGGCAGGCGCGCTATGTCGGCGGCGCAGTTCGCGACACCTTGCTGGGGCTTGAGGTCAAAGACATCGATCTTGCCACTCCGCTCGATCCGCATGAGGTCATGCGCCGCCTGAAGGCCCATTCGATTTCGGTCGTGCCGACCGGGATCGACCACGGCACGGTCACCGCGATTCTCAAGGGCAGCCCGGTAGAAATCACCACGTTGCGCCATGACGTCAGCACCGATGGCCGCCGCGCCACGGTGGCTTTCGCGCAGGACTGGCAGGACGACGCGGCGCGGCGCGATTTCACAATCAACGCGCTTTACGCCGATCCAGCCACCCACGATGTGTTCGATTGGTTCGGCGGGCTGGACGATCTGCACGCCCGCCGCATCCGCTTCATCGGCGATGCCCGCCAACGCATCCGCGAGGACCACCTGCGGATCCTGCGGTACTTCCGGTTCCAGGCCAGGTTTGGCTCCCAGCCCGCTGACGAAGAAGCGGAAAGTGCCTGCAGCGATCTTGCCGCAACACTCAAAGGGCTGTCGCGCGAGCGGGTCGGGATGGAGATGATGAACCTCCTGGCCTTGCCCAATCCTGCGCCCACTGTTGCGCGGATGGACCAGCTGGGCGTGCTGGAAGTGGTGCTGCCCGAAGCTCATGTCGAGGCGCTTGCCCGGTTGGTCGAACACGAGGAGGCAGAGCATGTTACCCCGGATCCCTTGCGCCGCCTCGCCGCACTGCTGCCCGCTGACGTCGCGCTGGCCGAACAGGTCGCCAGCCGGTTTCGCCTGTCGGGAGCGCAGAAAAGGCGCCTGGCTCTGGCGGCGGGGCGGGTTGAAGTGGTTGGCGATGCCCGCGCCCTTGCCTACCGGCTGGGCCGCGATGCCGCGCTCGACCGGTTGCTTCTTGCCGGGGGCAGCACTGCACCGCTGCGCGATTGGCCGATTCCTACCTTCCCGCTCAAGGGCGGAGCGATTGTAGCCCGCGGAGTAAAGGCCGGGCCGGACGTCGCCCGGATCCTTCAGGCCGTGGAAACGGCGTGGATTGCTCAGGGCTTTGCCGATGACACGGTGCCCGCCCTGCTCGCAGCAGAGCTTTCCAATCTTCAATGAGCAACCTGGGCGATCTGGCCGGGATGGAACCGCTGCTGATCCTGACGATCGCAGCGGTGCTAGCCGCCGCCGCGGGCTGGATGTTCGAGCGCGAACACCCCCGCGCTGCACTGATCCTGCGGCGGTCGGGCTATCTGGGCATGCTGGCCGCCGGGCTTCTGGTGATCGGCCTGGCCGCGACCGAGGCCAAGCATTCGGACGCGCGGCTGCTGGTCGAAAGGCAACCGGATCTGCTGGTCAGCGGCCGTGAAACCATCGTTTCCATGGCGCCGGACGGGCATTTCTGGGTCGAAGCCCAGGTCAACGGCCAGCCGGTCGAAATGCTGATCGATACCGGCGCGACGGTGACCGGGCTGTCGCGCCCGGCCGCGCAGCAGGCAGGGATCACCCCGCTAGCCGATCGGCTGCCCTACCGGGTCTCGACCGCCAACGGCACCATCCTGGTCACCGAAGGCCGCGCGCACAGCCTGCGCTTCGGCAGCATCACGGTCAGCAATCTGCCAGTCACGGTTCCGCGCGACTTCGACGACAACACCAACGTCATCGGGATGAACCTGCTATCGCAACTTGGCGGCTGGCGCGTGGAAGGCGAGAAGCTGATCCTCACGCCCCGGCAATAGGCGCTAAAACTTGTTGTCGCGCGGGAACCCGGTGGGCGGCATCCGCCCGGCCGCGCCGCGCGCCACCTTCCACATCCGCATATCGCTTTCTGTGCGGGTCCGCCCGGTATCGCCGCCCATCTTCCAGCTCAGCCCTTCGTCCAGCTTGAGCGTGGTCGCATCGGCCAGTCCGCCGTCGCGGTAGCGCTGCAGGGTCACGCCCTGGCCCTTGGCAAGAACCGGGAGTTCCTCGAGGCTGAAGATCACCAGCTTGCGGTTGTCGCCAACCACCGCGACGTGATCGTGTTCGGGCGGGATCTCGCGCACCACCACCAGCTTGACCCCCGGCTTGACGCTCATCACCCCGCGGCCCTTGCGGGTTTCGGCGAGCAGTTCGTCGGCCTCGGCGGCAAAGCCGCGGCCCTGGTCGCCCGCCAGCAGCAATTGCGCCTTGGGCCTGTAGACCAGCAGCGCAACGATCTCTGCGCCGGCATCGATATCGACCATCGTCCGGATCGGCTCACCAAATCCGCGCGCTCCGGGCAGCTTGTCGGCGCCAAGGGTGTAGAACCGCCCGTTGTCGCAGGCGACCAGCAACTTGTCGGTGGTCTGGGCATGGAGCGCGAAGGCGGGGCCATCGCCTTCCTTGAACTTGAAATCCTTGTCGAGCGGCTCGTGCCCGCTGGCGCCGCGGATCCAGCCCTTGGCCGAAAGGATCACCGTGACCGGCGCCTTCTCGATCATCGCATCCATGCTGAATTCAACGGTCGGCGCGGCTTCGGCGATCGTGGTGCGGCGGCGGCCAAGTGCGGTGTCTTCGCCATAATCCTTGCGCAGGTTCGCCAGATCGCGCTTCAGCCGGGTGCGCTGGCGGGCCGGGCTGTCGAGCAATTTCTGCAGCTCTTCCTGCTCGGCCAGCAGCTCGTCGCGCTCGCGCCGCAGCTCCATTTCCTCAAGCCGCCGCAGGCTGCGCAGCCGCATGTTGAGGATCGCTTCGGCCTGGCGGTCGGTCAGCTCGAACTCGGCCATCATCACCGGCTTGGGCTCATCCTCGGTGCGGATGATCTCGATGATCCGGTCGAGATTGAGGTAGGCGATGATGTAGCCGCCCAGCAGTTCGAGCCGGCTGGCGATCTTTTCCAGCCGGTGATTGGTCCGCCGCAGCAGGATGTCGATCTGCGCGATCACCCATTCCTGGAGCAACAACTTGATACCTAGAACCCCCGGAGTGCGCTTTGCGTCCAGTACGTTGAGGTTGAGATTGAACCGCGTTTCGAGGTCGGTCAGCTTGAACAGCGATTCCTTGAGCAGTTCGGGATCGACGTTGCGGCTCTTGGGCACGAAGACGATCCGGATCGCCTCGTCGCTTTCGTCGCGCACGTCTTCCAGGATCGGCAGCTTCTTGTCGGCGATCAGCTGGGCGACCTGTTCGATCAGCTTGCCCTTCTGCAGCATGTAGGGGATCTCGCTGATCACCAGCTGCCACTGCCCGCCGCCGAGCTTTTCGATCCCGCTTTCTTCCCACGACCCGTCAGCCTCGCGCCCGGTCGAGAACCGCCCGCGCACCCGCATCGCGCCCTTGCCGGTTTCGTAGGCCGCGCTGATCGTTGCCGCGGATTCGACAATCACCCCGCCGGTCGGCAGGTCCGGTCCGCGAAAATGCTGCATCAGTTCGGCATGTTCGACATACGGGTTGTCGATCAGCAACAGGGTCGCGTCGATGATTTCGGCAACGTTATGGCTGGGGATGTTGGTGGCCATGCCCACCGCAATCCCGCTGGCGCCGTTGGCGAGCAGGTTGGGGAACAGCCCGGGGAAGATCTCGGGCTCTTCCTCTTCGCCGTTGTAGGTAGGGATGTAATCGACCGTGCCTTCATCCAGCCCGGCCATCAGCTGGATCGCGGTCTTGGTCAGCCGGGCTTCGGTGTAGCGATAGGCGGCGGCGTTATCGCCGTCGATGTTGCCGAAGTTGCCCTGCCCGTCGACCAGCGGATAGCGCAGACTGAAATCCTGAGCGAGCCGGACCATCGCATCGTAGACCGACTGGTCGCCATGCGGGTGGTACTTGCCGATCACGTCGCCCACCACGCGCGCCGATTTCTTGTAGGCGCTGGCCGGATCGAGCTTCATCTGCCGCATTGCCCACAGCAGGCGGCGGTGGACCGGTTTCAGCCCATCGCGCAGATCGGGCAGCGAACGCGCGGTGATCGTCGAGAGCGCATAGACGAGATAGCGCTCCGACAGCGCGCTGTCGAACGGCGCATCTACGATGGCATCAAACGGATCGGGATCGACGGGAGTCTCGGTGGTCATTGCCGGGTGGCCCTAGCAGGGCAGGATTCCGCACCCAAGCGGCAGCGCGGCCTTTTCCAGAGAAGTTTCGGCGAATCCCCTGGCACTTGCACATCCTCGCGTGTTTGGTATGTTATTACATCACAACAAACGGAGGGATTGCCATGAAGCGCAAAGTCATCGGCGGAATTCTTGCCTTTGTCGCGGTCAGCGCAATTGCCCTGACCTTTTCAACCAGCTTCCGGCCGGTGGCGTCTGCCCCGATGCAGCGCGTGACAGCCATGGACGCCGCGCCGCAGAACAAGTTCGGCATTCGCGAAGCGCTTGTGCCTGGCAGCAGTCCGCCCGCACACGCCCGGCCGGAACCGCCTGCTGCGGCCGCCGCTGAGGCCGCCGCTGCGGCAAGCGAAGCCGCTTCGGCTGCCGCCGACGCGTCCCCCCAGGCCATGCCGACGACGGCGATGGTCCCGGGCCTGCCCAAGGTCGCCTACGTCTATCGCTATGGCTACCGCATCGTCGGCAAGGACATCGCCGACCTGCAGCGCGCCCACGCCGATCTGTGCGAACAGCAGGGCCCGCGAACCTGCCGGATCCTCTCGCTCGAACAATCGGGAGCGGCCGAGGATGGCTACGCCCGCGGGATTCTGGAACTGGCCGTGGCCGCGCCTCGCGCGCGCAGCTTTGGCGCCGAACTTGGCCGATCGGTCAAGGCGGCGGGCGGCAGCGAGGTGTCCACCTCGATCGCGGGCGAGGATCTGTCCAAGAGTATCGTCGATACCGAAGCCCGCCTGCGCGCCCGCACACTGCTGCGGGACCGGTTGATGGAAGTGCTGGCCAGCCGCAAAGGCACGGTCGCCGAACTGGTCGAGGCCGAACGCGGTGTCGCGCAGGTCAACGAAGAGATCGACGAGGCCCGCTCGTGGCTGACCGAGATGCAGGGCCGGGTCGAATTCAGCCGGATCACGATCACCTATGATTCGGCATCGGCGTCGTTCGCCAGCGACAACCAGAACGGGTTCCTCGCCCCGATCCAGGCGGTGCTGGGCAGTCTTGGCGCGATCCTCGGCACGATCATCGCGCTGCTGATCGCATTGGCGGCAACGCTGGGGCCGCTGGGACTGGCCGGATGGGGGCTTCTGCGCCTATGGCGCCGCTATCGCCCGGCCGCGCCGCTGGTGGCCGAACCGGCCGGCTAGTCTAGTGCCGCTGCATGTCGTGGCTTTCCCCCGGGATCCGCACTTCGAGTCCGTCGAGGTCGGGGGTCAGTTCGATCTGGCAGGACAGACGGCTGGTCCGTTTAACCCCGGCGGCGAGGTCCAGCATGTCCTCTTCGTCCTCGCTGGCCCGGGGCAGTCGATCAAACCATTCGCGGCCGACGACGACGTGACAGGTGGAACAGGCCATCTGGCCTTCGCAGGTCCCTTCCAGCGGCATTCCGGCGGCCTGGCCAACCGCAAGCAGGCGGTCCCCCGCTGCGCCCTGCGTCTCGGTCCGCTCGCCATTTGCGGTGATGAAAGTGACCTTGACCATTACACCCCTTGCGCCCGCGCTGCTGCATTGAGTTCAGAACACGCGATTCCGAGTTCCTGGCTCGACGTATAGCGACCGAATCCGATCCGGATCGAACTTTTCGCCTGAGCGTCGCTTAGCCCGATAGCCCGCAACACGTGACTTGGTCGGCCAGAGCCCGAAGCGCAGGCCGAGCCAGCCGAAAGCGCAATCTGTCGACAGTCGCTCATTAACCGGGCAACATCAAGCCCTTCGCGCCTTAAATTGAGATTGCCGTGCCAGCGATGCTCGACGCTGCCGTTGAGTTCCCAGTCAGGCATCCACATCATTGCCTCAGTGAAGAGCGAGTGGATGTATGGACCATCGCTATTCACGTCGCGCTTCATCAATCCCGCGGCTACCCCAAAGCCCACGCACAGCGCGGGACTCAACGTGCCCGAACGCAGCCCTGCTTCCTGCCCGCCGCCATGGATCAGCGGCTTCAATTCCACCCCATCGCGCACCCACAGGGCACCGATCCCTTTGGGCCCGTAGAGCTTGTGCGCCGATAGCGCGATCAGGTCCGCACCGTGCGGCGGCTCTAGCTTGCCCGCGCCCTGCACCGCGTCGCACAGGAACAGCGCCCCTGCGGCGTGCGCGCGCTCCGCCAATCTCTCGACCGGTTGGATCGTGCCGATCTCGTTGTTGACCTGCATGACGGCGACAAGCCCGGTTCCCTCCGGAATCGGCACTTCGGGATCGACCAGCCCGTCTGCATCAACCGGCAGTTCGTGGACTTGCGCGGCGGCCCGTGCAGTATCCAGAACGGCGGCATGTTCTATTGCTGATACAGCGATTTGCTGGGCATTTCTGCCCTGGATTGCGAGATTGAGCGCTTCGGTCGCGGAGCCGGTGAAGATTACCTTCCCGCCTGGCGGCAGCAGCGCGGCGACCTGTTCGCGCGCCACTTCCACCGCCGCCTTTGCCGCGCGGCCAAAGGCGTGCGAACTGTGCGGATTGGCGAAGCCGTCATCGCCCAGCCAGCGCAACATCGCCTCGCGCGCTTCGGGCGCAAGCGGCGTGGTGGCCTGATAGTCGAGATAGATCACGCCCCTGCCACCTCTTTCCAGGCGGCGATGAACCGTTCGATCTCCGCGCGGGTTGTTTCGCGCCCGATGCTGACGCGGATCACTTCGTCGGGATCCGGACAAGCCATCGCCGCCAGCACATGGCTGGTCTTGAGCGAACCGGAGGAACAGGCGCTTCCGGCCGAAACCGCGATCCCCATGCCGTCGAACCGGATCAGTTGCGCCCGCGCCGATTTTCCGGGCATCCGATACGAAGCGACCGAGGGCACGCGGGCGGTATCGGCGCACAGGCTTTCTCCACCCGCCGCAACCACCGCCTCGTCGAGCAAGTCACGCAGTTCGACCGCCCGGTCTAGCCAGTCCCACCCAGCTTCCAGCGCCGCCGCCATCGCCAAAGCCCCCGGCAGGTTCTCGGTTCCGCCGCGATAACCACGCTCCTGCCCGCCGGTCGGGCGCAGCAGCGCCCAGTCGCGCACCAGTAGCGCGCCAATCCCGATCGGCCCGCCGAACTTGTGGGCGGACAGTGCGATCAGGTCGGCCCCGTTTGGCAGCGCCATCTTGCCCGCGGTCTGCGCACAGTCGGCCAGCAGCAGGCCGCCAGCCTCATGCACCACATCCGCGACCCGTTCGAGCGGCTGGAGCACCCCGGTTTCGCTGTTGGCCTGTTGCACCGCGACCAGCCCGGGAAGCGCGCAGGCATTGGCATCGACGATCCCGTACCCGTCCACGCCAATCCGCGCCGCCTGCCCGGCATGGCGCAGCACGGCATCGTGTTCGGCTGCGCTGACGCCCACCAATGGCTTCACGCAGGACCCGATTGCCAGCGCCAGCGCTTCGCTCGCGCCGCTGGTGAACACGACCTCGCCTTGCCAGTGGAGCGCCGCCTTGATCCGCGCGCGCGCCTCTTCCAGCGCGGCCCGCGCCTTTCGGCCCGGGGTGTGGGGGCTGCTGGGATTGGCCCAGATCGCGAATCCTTCGAGCATGGCGTCGCGTGCGGCGGGCAGCAGCGGAGTAGTCGCGGCATGGTCAAGGTAAAGCGGATTGGCGGTCATGCTCGGAAAAGTTGCTTTTTGATCACTCGTTTCTATATAGCGCCTGCTTCCCGATCATAGCCCTATCCGGACCGGCAGGCCGCTTTATCCCGGCCGCCGCGGA
>JBJTMC010000094.1:0-54047 GCA_046063325.1 Novosphingobium sp. | reverse complement strand
CCTCACTTGGCGGCAAGAGAAGCATTTGTCGATTTCGGGGGGCTAAACCAGGCAGCTCCGGCTCCAAGATTTTCGCGTACACCCGGAGCTGTACGGGCATCGTGTGATGATGGTCGCCAGGTGGTGGAGGGATGGCTTGGCGCAGCAGCTCATGGCTAGGCCGCAAACAGATATGCAGCACGTTCTAGGCGTCGAAATGGCCCATTGTTTTGGTGGTAGCTTTGATTGAGCCACAATTCCCGCACGTGCCCGCCTCGCAGCGGGCCATTCTGCCTCAAGTTTCGCAGGCTCGATTGTTGGCCGGTTGAGCTTGTCAAGTTTCTTGCGACGACATCTCGCTGTCGAAATTCACCAGGAGATAATAATCCCGATGATCCTGGTGGAGGGCTATCGGGTTCCTTGGGCCGCTTGAGACCGACAGCGAGATCGTCCTCAAACACGTCGGTTTCGAGATCTTAGAGCTGCAGCTCGCTCTGGTCGAGCAGCCAGCGGTTAGCCGCCACCCTTGCGGCTTTGCTGCTGCCGGGCGGATTCCAAGCCATCTGCTTCTCCTATCGTCATGACAACGAAGATGAAGCATAAACTACTGACATCGCTTAACCAATTTTCGATCGGGCTCTAAGTCAACGCCGCCTCCATCGACGCTTACGTCCCATCAACTACTTCGACAGAATGAACGGTCATTTGAGCCAATGCTGCTTTGACGATTCCTTCAATGAGTTCTTTATCGTCGAGATTATCCGCTGTGGGGGACTGACCATCGAATATGGCAACTTGCTGAAACGTGGCGGTCATTACCCGAAAGATGAAATCCGCAGCCTTTGCGGCAGATCGACGATCATGCCCCGGTACCCGGTCGTGGATAAAATGCGATAGCTGGACGGCACCAGCATGGATTGAATTGGCGATCTGTCCGTAAAGCGTCCTGTCATTCAGCAGCAGCGCTGCTTTCATCACATTGTGGTTCTCGCGGTACCAAGCGAACATGCCTGTGACGATGCCATCCAGCGCCTCAGGGACTGAAACGGCGTTCCACTTGGCAGGGCTGCAAAGTTCCTCGAATCTCCGAACTGCCCGTTCACGCAGCCTCTGATGCGTCGCCAGCAGAATCGCACGCTTGTCCTTGAAGCGCGCATAAATCGAACTTGCCCCGGTTTTCGCTTCGCGACCGATCAGGGCAATCGTGATTTGGTCATAGTCATTCGTCTCGAGGAGACGGGTTGTCGCGTCGATGATCCGATCCATCGTTTGCTGACTGCGGTCCTGTCGAGGTTCACGGATTAGGGCATGCAAATTCAAGGGAATACTCCCAATTGACCAGTAGCGGCGGTGCACGGGGCAATGCACCCTCGTGCACCGGAATTCCTACATCCGTCCCTTGCCTCCGTCCTGTTCGATAAGCTTGCCAATGTCGAAAGTCTTACTCTTGGTCATCGGCCAGTAATCGAAGCAGGCGAGGCTTTCGTGCGCCATGCCCGAAAACAGCTCCTTGGTGAACAGCTCCCGCCATGGTTGCATCAAGAGCGAGCGAGTCATGCGCCGCTGGATGCGATTCTTGTTCATGAACACGTTGCGCGCGATCTCCCAGGCGCGGGGCAGCAGTTGATCGGCAGGAAGGACTTCGCCGACGAGGCCAAGCTGCAGGGCTTCCTGCGCATAGATCTTTTGGCCCATCAGCATGAAATAGCGGCCGCGATTGGGCCCAAGCAACTCGCGGAAGAGCGTGTGCACGCCGTCGCCCGGGACGATTCCTAGTCCATCCCAGTGACCTTCGTAGAAATAGGTTTCTTCAGAGGCGAGGACGATATCGTTGAGCAGCGCCAGCTCGGCATGAACGATGCTGGGGCCGTTAAGCGCGGCAATCACCGGAATTTGCAGGTTGATCAGAGCAAACGGTTCGCGCGTCTGGTCTTTGTAGAACATGTCATAGGCGTGATAGGCATTGAACGGCTCGTGGAATTTGTGCCGCTCCCAGCTTTCGGTATCGAATTCGGCAAGAAAACTGTCCCCAGTCCCGGTCAGGATCATCACTTCGTTTTCAGGATCCGCATTGATATCGAACATGGCCGGAATAAGACCGTGATGGACCTCCAAACCCCATTTCAGGGGACCGCCGTCCGTATGCAATTGTACTTCAAGTATGCCATCTTCCCGTTTAAACTTCAGGAAATCGCTATACTTCTCCGAGTACTCCTCAATCCGGGTTTCATATTTCGGAATTGACACGTCAAATCTCCATTGTTTCTTTGAGGTTTTCGTAACAGGATAAGAAAGTACGCTCCTTCAGGAGTGTCCTTTGCACGGCAGGCAACTGGCCGACCTTTCGCACGTGCGCGCGGTAATTTGCATAATCCTCCCGGTCGAATGCACCGTCGCCAACGCGGGCCCAGAACCAGAACAGATAGAAGTCAGCCGCTGAAGGCCGATCTGACCACCACCACTGTCGCTCGCCCAATTTCTCGTCGATCAGCGCAAATTCCGCAGCCAGTCCGGCTTGGGCCGAAGCGCGGATGGCTTCGATCCCGGCAGGATCAGTCGTGAATCGCTGCGGCACTAGAATGCGACTGATGAAAGGATGCACGCCCGACGCGAACCAGCCCAGGTCAGAAAGCGCCGGAACCATTTCAGGCGCCGTTGCATCCGGCAGCAAGCCAGCTTGAGGAAACTGCCGATTAATCCATGCAAGGATAGCGATATTCTCCCCAATGCCAACCGACCCGGCTGTCAGGAATGGCACCTTGCCGCGAGGGCTTACCCCGCGGTAGTCTGGGGTATTCTGTTCGCCCTTGAACAGATCGATGAAGCGCACTTCGAATTGCGCCCCCGTATGTTCGAGCGCAGCGTGTGAAACGAATGAGCAAGCCCTTGGGCAAGCATATAGTGCAATTTCAGGGGTCATGCCGACTTCAACTCCTCTGAGATCACACGCTCAAGATGCGCATCGGTGAGCGCATCCTTGAAGATGAGCGCCAGATCCTTGACGCGCTCCATGATGCGCTTGACGGTAGCAGCATCTGCTTCGATTCCACGCTGGCTGAGAAAGTACTGGATCGATTTCGTGCCCGATCCGCGCCCGGCCAGAACGCTGTGCGGCGGCAGTCCAGCGACGGCCGGCTTGAAGGGGAAAAACAGCTCGCCGCCGAACGGCGTCTTCTTCAAATATTCGATAAACCCGACGACCATGCCCGATTCCACTTCGAACAAGCCCTCGCCTACAATGGGCTTGTTGCGGGCCAACTGCATGCGCGAGACATGTGCCACCATCTCGGAAACAGCGGCAATCTGGCCAAGATCGACACCGCAATCGATGTTCATCAGGTGCTGCAGCGCCATCACCACTTCTTCTGTGGCGACGTTACCAGCCCGCTCGCCAATGCCGTTCACGGAACTGTGCACCATGTCCGCGCCGGCTGAAACCGCCATAACGCTGTTTGCAGTGGCCATGCCGTAATCATTGTGAATGTGAAAACCGACCGATCGGCCGGTCCACTCCCTGAGGTCGCGGATCAGGTTGAAGATCGCAAGTGGATGGCCCATGCCGAAGGTGTCGGCAATCGTTATGCGGTCGAATGGCGCTCGTTCAACCAGCCTTTTGAAGAAGCGTTCGACAAAATCGCGGCTGGGAATGCGCATTACGTCCCAGCCCATGAACTCAAGGTACAGCCCCGCGCGCTTCACTTCGACGGCATATTCGACGATCTCATCGAGTAGCCGTTCGGGAGTGGTATCGAAAATCTCGCGGAGCAGAAACGGGTTTATCCCCATTTCCAGAAGCACTCCATGAGGTTTGGCATCGATGCAGGCTCGCACATCCTGCGGCTTGATCCTGGCGATCGGGACGATTTTGGTAGTCAGCCCCGCGCCGACCAGCTCGTGGAGCACCTCGATGTCCTCGGGGCTGGTAGGAAAGCCCGGCTCGATCGAATGCACACCGAGCTTGTCCAGCTCTCGGGCCATCAGGATTTTTTCTTCAGGCGTAAACACAACCCTGGCCGCCTGCTCCCCGTCGCGCAGCGTCACGTCGTGGATTAGCACCTTATCGGGCGGTAATATGGCATCCTGAACATCGGCACCCCAGAAGAATGGCGAAACCCATTTGTCCGGTGTGAACCAGGGGCCTTCGATCTCAACCCCAAACGCAGTTGCTATTTCAGTCATGCTTAGATCCGTTCAGAAAATGGAGCTCCAGGGATTTAGCCATCAGGCCGTTCCTCCCTGGCAGCGCAAAGGGACGGGTATGGGCCAAGTGCCAGAAATGCCGGAATCGTTAGGAACAAAATCCCAAGGATGACGGCAAGCGGGAAATCATAGCTTTTGTAAGCTTGAAAACCGAAGCCCATGAGCAATGGACCGATCCCAGACCCGAATATGAAAATGCCATAAAGGAGCCCGTAGAGCTTGGCATATGCCAAGGTTCCAAAGTAGCGGGCTATCAGGTAGGATAGGAAATCAAGCTCTGCTCCGATTACAAACCCTATCAGCAAGATCGCCGCAAACGCGGTCCATCCTGAAACACCGTTCATAAGTATCACGAGACCGGCAATCGCAACCGCTATACAGGTGATAATCAATTTGGGCGCATGGACCTGATCAAGCATCCAGCCGGTGACCAGACGGCCAAATATCAAAGCGACACCAAGTACAGACAAACCAGCCGCGGCGGCGGTTTGCCCCAAGCCGCGATCCAACAGCAGCGGCACAAGGTGCGCCATCAAGCCGGAGGTAAAGAGTCCGAGCAATGGAAAGGCAAAGGCCAGAAGCCAAAAGCTGCGCTGACGTAAGGCTTGGGAGAACGACAAGCCATGCAAGCCTGGAACGATTTGGCCACTGCTTTGCCCGGCACTGTTCACCGGGTCGCGCAACATTGTCCATGCAATCGGGCCCGAGATGCCAAGGATCAGCGCGGCAACAGCGAGATAACCGGCCTGCCAACCCCAACTCGCTACTGCAAACCGAACTACAAGTGGGATAAAGACTGTGCCGATTCCCACTCCGGCCATCGCGATGCCAAATGCCAGACCGCGATTGTCGCGGAACCATAGGGCGAGCGTTCGCATATATCCGGTAGGCGCCGTTCCGCCGCCCAGTATGGCCAGCGCCGCATAAGCCAGGTAAAACATGAGCAGGTGGCCGTTGACCAAAGCAAGGCTTGCCGTGGCTAGTCCGAAGCCCAAAATCGATGGCAACAGGACTTTGCGCACGCCCCACCGGTCAAATGCCGCACCGATAAACGGAGCAAAGAGCGCAGTTGTGTAGCTCATGATGGTATGTGCGACCGAAATCTCACCCCTGCCCCACTTAAACTCGGCTTCGAGCGCCGGGATGAACACTCCAAAGGTCGCGACGCCAACGACCGAAAATCCCAGCGCGAGGCCGATAATGCAGGCGATGAGCGTTAAACCGGCTGCGCCCTCAAAAAGGGCAGAGGTCTGGGCCTTTCCCGTGTTCAGTTCTTCCACGGTCAATCCCCCCTGAAGCAGCAATTTTATTGCAGCGCCTTCCCTTTGGTTCTCGCGACTAGCCATAATTGTATTAGCATTACGTTTTGTCAACTCGTAAAGCGTGCCATCGATTGCGGCCCTGCCGACGTTCATGGCTCTTTGCGTAGCAGAGAGCGTTCGACAAATTCTCGGAAGGTGGGCACCTCCAAAAACCCTCGCGTTTGACCGCCTGATCTGATTCATTGGGCCTGACAGGAGGCGGCAATGCGGCAGGCAGGATTGTTTGGTTTATCGGACCATCTGAAGCGGTTATCGGCGCACGGCGATCCGCTCGAGGAGCTGAGTAGGATAATCGACTTCGAGACATTCCGTCCGGTTCTTGTCGCGGCGCTGGCCTACGGTGACGGTGCCAAGGGCGGCCGTCCGCCGTATGATCCAGTGGCGATGCTCAAGGTGCTGATTTTGGCAGCGCAGAACAATGTCAGCGATGCGCGGATGGAATACCTGATCCGGGATCGGCTGAGCTGGCTGCGTTTCCTGGGCTTCGACCTTGGTGCGGCGACACCCGACGCCAACACGATCCGCCTGTTCCGCGAAAAGCTGACCGAGGCGGGTGCACTTGATGCGCTGTTCACCGATTTCGACCGGCAGCTCAAGGAACGGGGCTACCTCGCCATGGGCGGGCAGATTGTCGACGCAACACTGGTAGCCGCGCCCAAGCAGCGCAACACCGAACCGGAGAAGGCGGCGATCAAGGCAGGCAAGGTTGCCGCCGATATCTGGCCCGACGAACCCGCCCGGGCGGCGCAGAAGGACACAGATGCGCGCTGGACGCTGAAGTTCGCCAAAGGCCGCCCAGCGGCGGACGGCAAGCCGCAAATCGACATCGCCATCCCCAGCTTCGGCTACAAAAGCAGCATCGCGATTTGCCGAGCCTTCGGCTTCATCCGCAAGGGCAAGGTCACCGATGGCGCGCGCTTCGATGGCCGGATGCTCCGGGACGTCGCGACGAGCGACAATACCGCCTCGGATGTTTGGGCCGATACGGCCTACCGCAGTCAGGCCAACGAGAAGTGGCTCAAAGCGCAGGGGCGGGTCAGCCGCATCCATCGCAAGAAGCCCAGGGGCAAGCCGATGCCGGATCATGTCCGGCGCGGGAATGCCACAAAGTCAAAGGTCCGCGCCCGGGTCGAACACGTCTTCGCGCAGCAGAAGGCCAAGATGGGGCTGTTCATCCGCACCATCGGCATCAAGCGCGCCGAGGCCAAAATCACGCTGGCCAATTTGGCCTACAATATGAACCGCCTGATCTTCCACGAACGACGGGCAGCCATGGGATAGCTACGCCTGGAGATCAGAAAAACCGATGAAAAACGGCAATATGCGCGCCACGATGGCCAGCATTTACGCCATCGCTGGCGCCGCCTGCACAAAATCGCCCAGTTCACTGGGTTGATAGAGGTGCCCAGGTGGCTGGCGCGCGGCCCAGCAGCCAGCGTAGTACATGAGGATTGGCATGCATGCCCCTTCGGCTGTAGTACGAGCAGACGCGATGATAGCCCTCGATCGTGTAATTCGTGATGGGTTTACCTGCCATACGGATAGCGATCTGGTCATCAGCCGAAAGTTGTTTGTAGGCAATCTTCCTGCCCGACAATTCCTCGATGATCGTACAGATTTCGAGCGCACAAAGATTTTCGCCACCATCGGCATCAAAAGCCGCATAGGTATAACCGGATTCACACGTGACCTTGATTGCTGCTTCGGCGACGTCGCCAAGGTCAACATGGCCCAGCACCAGTTCCGGCGCATAGGGCATCGCCAGAACTCCATCTTCGATCACCTGTAGAACATTGACGTTCTGCATCAGATGCTGCGGCCGGATCACTGCCCATTCAATGCCCGAATTGATCAGATAGCCTTCAACGGCCAGTTTGGCAGTATGATTTGGAAGGTCTTCGATTTGCGGGTGAATAACGGAAACATAGGTGAACTGGTGGACGCCTGCCGCAACTGCTGCGTCGATCATCCCTGTACCGATGGCCGTTTCGCGGGGATCAACGGGTGGGCCATAGTGAATAACAGCATCAACCCCTTCCGCGGCGCGTGCCCGGGCGGCAGGATCATCCATATCGCCTAGGACCATTTCAAGCCGTGGATCAACACGGCTCACAGGCGCGCGGGCAAAGGCTCTTATCGTCACATTGTCATGCCGCTTAAGCAACTGATCAATGACATGGCGCCCCGTCTTGCCGTTGGCGGCACTTACCAGAATCCTCATCTGCGCTTCCCCTGCCGCATTCAGGTCGTTTTGCGTTGCCTATGAACCGGCATTGAAATAGCACATGATATGTAGCACCGCTACAAAATGGGAGTAGAGGTCAATGAGCTCAACCAGATCACCTATCCCCGGCAAGGCCGTGGAACTGGTTTCAGCAATTCGCGGTATTACCATAGGTTCAGAGGCGGTTGTGCAAATCGAAGGATTTGACGAGCCGCCCAGCTTCCTGCTGGTCAATGGTGTAGCGGCAAGAATCGCGTTTCAAGGCGATCCCGAAGTGCCGGGCCGCTGGCGCGGAAAGGTTGGCGGTTTGACCTTTGGCGAAAACCTGATCTGCTCTGATGGGGCAGACGCCGATCCACTCAAGTTTCGATCCTTTCCGGTCGAAGGGCCGATTTTGAGTGGACCTCACCTGCAACCTTGGACTCTGACAACCGAACAGAATGGCCTTGGGGCGCCAAGCGACACTCATGGCAATGCTCAGCCAAAAGTGACCTATCATTACATGGCAGCCGATAGCGGCGGATTCTTGGCATATGACCCAGCCAATCCTCCTAACCCTTCTCAAGTCATGCAGACGACCACCGACGAGGGCGTCGCTCTGCCATATATCGTGCACCACGAAATCGGATCGATGGCGCGCGGCATCTATGAATTTGCCGTGCTGTGCGATCCTGAACGCCTGCGCTCATTGACAGCCCGCCACCATGGCTGGAACGGCAAGCTGTGGATTTACATGTACGGCGGCTGGAACCAGCTCTGGTCACAATCTGCCTTTCCACCTCCGGCCCCTCCTGAAGGTCCGGGTATCAACCACACTGTGCTGATCGATGCAGGCTTGCGCCGGGGCATCATGATCGCGCGCACAACATTTACCCAATCCGTGACCAATTCAGACACCATACGCGGCGCTGAATCGCTGATTATGCTGAAAGACCATATCACCCGCAACTTCGGAGACATCCGCTACACATTCGGGTCCGGGGCCTCGGGCGGATCGATCATGCAGCACATGATCGCCAATCAGTATCCCGGGATCTTTCAGGGCATCATGCCCTTGGTAAGCCTTCATTCCTCCTGGTATGTTCCCGGCGTGCTCGCGGACTCGAATCTGCTGGAGAATTACTTCACCCACACCGCACCGGAATTGTGGCAGAACGAGGATGATAGGCTCGCCGTCGATGGACATCGAAGTGAAACGACCCGGAAATTCTTCGCGACAGTATTCGATGGTACTTTTTTGGATGGCAGACCAACGGGCGGCAACACGCCGACTAGAGGCACCGGCCTTCCGCCGGAAGCCGCATATGATCCGGAAAGCAATCCGGGCGGCGCAAGGGGGACCTTGCAGGATTATCAGGTCAACTATCTCGGACGACGTGCAGAAGCGTTGTGGACGGCGGCTGAGCGTGCAGCCGGGCAAGGATTTGCGCCACTGGTGTGGGACAATGTGGGCGTCCAATATGGCTTGCAGGCACTGCTTAATGGTCGAATCAGCCCCGAACAGTTTGTCGATCTGAACGAAAAGATCGGGGGCGTGGACATAGACAATAATTTTGTCCCGGCCCGGACCGAAGCCGATCCGGTCTCGCTGGAGCGACTGCATCGCGGCGGCTTCATCAACGATTTTTCGAATATGAGCGAAGTTGCCATTCTTGATGTGCGTCAGCCTGAGGAAACGGACTTGCCAAGTCACACGGGATTTCACACTTGGGTCGCGCGTGAATTTCTGACAGTCGCGCAAGGCCACGCAGGAAATCAGGTCGCCTGGATGGTTCCTGGATGGGAATCCTGGACCACGCCTCCCGAGACTGCGTTATTGGCTATGGATCGTTGGCTTGCCGGTATCGAAGCCGATCACAGCGATGCGCCGCTTGCCGACAAGGTCGTTGCGAACAAGCCCGCCGATGTGCTTGACGGTGTTTATGCGCCGGACGGCATCAGAACTGGCGATCTGGAGGCGTTCAAGCGCGATTATCCCAGTTTCGGAGACGCCCGCACTGTCGCGGCTTGCGGAGCTTATGTCGTGCATCGCATCGCCAAGACACAGCTCAAACCTCTTAATCGCGGGGACTATTCCGGCATTGCATTTTCAGACAACCAGTGGGCACGGCTGGAAGCCGCCTTCCCAACGGGTGTTGCAGATTGGTCCAAACCGGGCGTCGGGCAGACGAAGTCCATAGCTTGGCTGGATTACACCTCCGGCCCGGGCGGTGTTCCTTTGCCCGTTAAATAAAGAAAGCCGCAGATGTCGGCATCTGCGGCTTTCCAATTCATCGCTATATTGGCGTGATTCGCATCGGGAATCACGCCAATAGCTATCAGATCAGAACTTGTAGCGTACACCGGCCCCATAGGTGCGCGGATTGTTGAAGGCCTGGAAGCCGATGACGGCATTAACCCGGGTTCCGAAGCTAATATACCGCTTGTCGGTCAGGTTCTTGCCGTAGATGTAGATTTCAGGTCCGTTGCCGAACGTGTAGCCCAACCTGGCGCCCAGCTCTCCCCAATTCCCGCTCGAGAAAATGTCTTCATTGGCGTTGCTGAGAGAATAGGTTTTGGTGGAAAAGTCCAAAGTGACATTGGCCGAGAGCGTACCCCCGCCAATTTGTCCTTCATATCCTGCATGCAGACCGCCGGACCATTTAGGAGCCAGATTCAGGCGATTTCCATCTCGAACCGCTCCGGGAAGCGTACCTGTAGGTGTGATTGCCGTGCAGGGAGCATCGGCAGCCAAAGGGTCACCGGCGCTGATTGCCTGGCAAAAGTTCAGGAATTTGGAGTCCAGGTACGTAACCTGTCCACCAAACGAAATGCCACCCGGAAGTCTGACTTCCAGGCTGGCCTCTGCACCCTGATTGCGCGCACCAGCAGCATTGTCGATTCGCGTAAGGCCGATCCCAATCACGCTGCGGATCTGCAGGTTGCTGTAGTCATAACGGAATGCAGCCAGGTTCAGCGTCACACGCCGGTCCAAAAATTGGGTCTTTGCGCCGATCTCATAGGCCCAGAGTTTCTCAGCGGCGAAGGTGTTAGGCACGGTAACTGCGATGCCCGGCGAGAAGTTGAACCCTGGCGCCTGATAACCTTTACCAGCCTTTGCATAGAGCAACACATCGGGTGTGGCCTGAAAGTTCAACCCAAAACTGGGGATCACGACATTATCGCTGACACTGCCCGGAACCAGCAAACCCGTTGCACCGCCGACCAGCACCGGTTGGGTATAGTCCACGGTGAAATCGCGTTTTTCGTGATTATACCGCAGGCCGCCGACGAGCGAGAGCTGCTCGGTAAGGTGATATTCGAGCTGACCGAACACTGCAAAGGCATTGAGATTGCTTGTGCTGAATGGGCCAAGCGCACGGATCGCCGCGCTTGGCGCACCGGTGCCCACACCGAAGGTGGCTTTTTCGTGGAAGTAGTTCGCACCGAAAGTTAAAGTCAGGGCATCGCTATCATAAACCCCGCGAAGTTCCTGACTGAACGACTTGCTGCTGTTAACGCCTATCGCCCGGGAAACCGCAGCAGATGACGAATCGACATCGTAGCCTGTATCCGTGAATGTATCCCGGTAACTGGTGATGGAGGTAAGCTTCAGCTTGTCAGCAGCTTGAAGATTAAGCGTCAGGGCTACGCCCTTTGACGTTGAATCGGCGCGATTAAGCGATTCAGATACAGAGTCACTGCTATACTCATTGGGATTTCCAATGCCGACATAGGTTGCCGCAGGAAAAGCGAATGGGTTTTTGAAAACGGGGGTAGCATTATTTTCAGCATAGTCGCCCGAAAGCACTGCGCTGAAACCGTTATCCTCGGTGGCATATTTGAGCTTACCGCGTATAGTGAACGCTTTTCTGGCGTTCATTTTGTTACCTGTAACGGTATTTGTGATAAATCCGTCATGCCGGTCCAGACTTGCCGAAACGCCTGCTGAGAAACCGCCCCCCAACGGGCCGCTCAGAGACGCCCTCGCTGCAACGGTGTTATAGTTGCCGTAGGACAGATTGATGCCACCGCGAACCGTATTACCCGGATCGCGGGTGATGATGTTGATCGCGCCGCCCGTTGCATTGCGGCCATAAAGTGTTCCCTGGGGCCCACGCAGAACCTCCAGGCGCTCGACATCGTCTAGCGAGAAAAACGCCCCATCGGGCCGGGGGAGAAAGACGCCATCAAGGTAAAAGGCGACGGCTTGCCCCGAGCCGATGGGCAGGACCTGGCCGGAAACACCGCGGATCGATGCGATCGCGGTTGCGCTGATCCCGGCGTAGTTCGCAATCGAGACGCCCGGCGAGGCGCCGACCAGTCCACTGATGTCAGTGACGCCGCGCTGAGCCAGCTGCTCATTCCCGACCGCGGTGATCGCGATAGGGACATCCTGCAGGCGTTGCTCGCGACGCTGCGCTGTCACGATGATCTCTCCGGCACTATCTCCCGCGCTTTCTTCCGCAGTCTGCGCGTTTGCCATCGAAGGCGAAAGCGAAAGTGCGAGACTGATTGCGACCATAGAGGCCGACGGCGAAATTACCCTCATCAAGCGTGCTTTAGTCATCTGTCCCTCTCCCTTTTTTGTTACGACACACCTGCTCCACCACCTAAATTGCAGGCCAATTTACTAGCGGAGCCAAGATTTTCGGAATTCCCATATCCCTTGGCCAAGAAGCGAAAAAATTATCAAAAAGGCATTGATCGATCACGAGTAGTGATGGGAAGACGCCACATCGACGATCAGCCCAACGAAAACCAGCAACAGATCAGCGCCTGGGAACTCATTGATATATCAGATTGCCTCACACAAAAAATTTGTCAAGCTGATTTCTAGTGCATTCGTAATGGCATTACAATTATAATCGGGCAGGCAGGCGCGCAGCACTGAGCGGGTTCCGCGTGCGGCAACCCTTCGGTAAAAGGCGCGTATTCCGAGCGGTGACTTGACCGTTTGGGTTGGTCAATCAGCCACGTGTTGCACCGGACTGCTTTCTGATATATCACTTTTCCAAATCCGCATGAGCCCTTGGCGCAATTGCACATCTGCTGGAATCGACGCCGCATCGGGCGACCTCGACAGGTTCAATAACGGAGGGGAAGCATGATTGTGCGTTTGGAAATCGCTCCTTCTGTTTGCGCTTACCATCATAAATTCCCAATTTATCAGAAGGAAGCATTAGACAATGATGCAGGATATATTCATCGTTGGCGTGGGCATGACTGCATTTGGCAGATTCCCCGATCACTCGGTCAAAGATCTGACCCGCATGGCAGTCACCGACGCACTGAGTGATGCGGGATGTGCTGCAGATGATCTTCAGGCCGCCTATTTCGCGCAGACAACGCAAGGCTATCTCGAAGGGCAAACCTTCATCCCCGGCCCCATCGCGCTCAGGGCGATGGGCATTCAGGGGATTCCTATGCTGACCATCGAGAATGCTTGCGCTTCCGGATCGACAGCCATGTGGGAAGCAATCAACTTTGTGCGTTCGGGGGCGGGCGATGTTGCGCTAGCAGTTGGTGTTGAAAAGATGAATGTCGCCGACAAAGCAAAAATCCTGTCCGTCTTCGATAGCGGCTGGGACATCACGCGGGGCGAAGAGACCCTGGCCGGCCTCGCCGCGCTGAGCGCTGGTTTTGAAGTTCCAGAAGACCAAAAGAATGATGCCCCATCCAGCGTCTTCATGGATGCCTATGCCTATATGGCACGTGCGCACATGCTGAAATATGGTACGACCCAGCGCCAGATTGCGGCAGTCGCTGCAAAAAATCACGGTCATTCGGTAAACAATGAACGTGCGCATTTCCGCAAGGCTTTCACCATCGACGAGGTGCTCGCCGGCCGGGCGTTGAGCTGGCCGGTAACCGTGCCGATGTGCGCCCCGGTTACCGATGGCGGCGCGGCAGCAATTATCTGCTCCGGTGAAGCCCTGGACCGGTATGGCTTTGACCGCAAACGCGCGATCCGGATTGCCAGCTGTGTGTTGGGATCGGGGCGCGACGATCTGCTTGCGGATGGCCCCAATGCCCTCGCGTTGGCTGCCCGGCTCGCCTATGAGCAGGCGGGCGTTGGTCCTAACGACATGTCGGTCGCCGAAGTCCATGATGCTAGCGCCTTTGGCGAAATCAAGCAGAGTGAAAATCTCGGCCTGTGCGCGGAAGGGGAAGGCGGGCCTTGTGCCGAACGCGGCGAAACCAGCCTGGGGGGCCGCATCCCAATAAATCCGTCAGGCGGCCTTGAATCCAAGGGCCATCCGCTTGGTGCAACCGGACTTGGCCAGATTTTCGAACTCGTAAGCCAGCTACGCGACGAATGCGGACCGCGGCAAGTCGAAGGCGCGCGATTTGCCATTCAAGAAAATGGCGGCGGAATGATCGGCACCGAAGAAGCCGTTTTCGTAGTTTCAATTCTGGCGCGGCAATAATCAGGGAGGATCAACTTTATGAAAAGTCGCGAAATTCACCTGGCGTCCCGACCGGTCGGCGCGATCGTTCCAGAAAATTTTTCCATGGCGACGGTCGATGTCGCGGCGCCGAAAGACGGCGAGGTGCTGATCAAGAACCTGTGGATGAGCATTGATGCGGGTCAGCGGACCTTGATGGGATCCGGCGATGCCGATCTCGCGGACCTCCCGCCCAAACGGTTCGAACTTGACGAGCCTATGGAAGGCCAGGTGATCGGCCAGGTGATCGAATCGCGCAAGGACAGCCTGCCCGTCGGCACCTTTGTCGTCACCAATTTCAGCTGGCGCGAATATTTCACCCATGGCGGCGAGCCAGATGGCTTCACGCTCCGTATTCTCGAAAATCCGCAAGAGCCGTTGCAGGCCTATTTGCACATCCGTTCGATCTATGGCGCGACTGCTTATTTCCATGTTCTGGATGGCGCCAAGGTAAAGGCCGGGGAGACGGTGTGGGTTTCAACGGCCGCTGGCATCACCGGATCAATCGCCTGTCAGATTGCCAAGATGCGCGGCGCCAAGGTGATTGGCACGACCGGAAGCGATACCAAGGTCGATTGGCTCAAGAACGAGCTGAAGATCGACGATGCCTTCAATTACAACCAGTCCGGTTTCGCTGACCAGATCAGACAGGCCTGCCCCGAGGGGATCGACGTCTTTCTCGATTTTGCCGGTGGAGATCAGCTGGAAGTCGCCATCGATCTGATGAAGCCGCGCGGCCGGATCATCAAGATTGGCGAAACTTCGACTTACGATGGCAGCGAGCCGGTCGGCCCGCGTAACATGTTCCAGATCATTCTCAAGCGGCTCGATTTACTGGGGCGGAGCATTTTCGATTACCTGCCGCAGGCCGATACAATGGCCAAGGCCTATGCTGACATCGACCAATGGTATGGCGAAGGCAAGTTGAGAGCCGAGGAAACCGTCTACTTCGGTATCGAGAATGCGGTTCAGGCGCAAATCGATCTGTTCGCCGGCAAAAATCTGGGCAAGATGCTGGTGAAGCTGGGCGATCCTATGGAGAGTAACTAATGCCCGATGCCAACAAGACAGAGCTGGACATGCTGAATCGCGTTCTGCCTGATATCGTCGGCACGCGCCTGCTGCTGATCGGTGCTGGCGGTATCGGGATGGCGGTGGCTAATCTTGCCCGCGATCTTGGCGTGTCAATCGCCGTTGCCAATCGTTCGACGCCCAAACTGGATGCGGTCAAGGCGGCCATGCCCGATGTCGAAACGCACCAGATCAACGCCCGCAGCCAAGAGTCGGTCAATGCGGTGCTGGACGCTACAATGCCCGATCACGTCGTGTTGTCGACTGGCTATGCCCGGGTCATGCAGTCGGGGGGCACCGACCTGGCCGTGGCGACAGACTACGTCGGTGATCGCCTCGAACCGATCATCGCGGTCGCGAACTGGTCGGCAAACAGCGCAAAAAAGCTGCGGTCTATCACCGTGATCAGCGGCTATATCGGCACCCCCATCATGGGCAATATGGGTTGGTCGATGGCCAGTGTAGCGATCAAGGGGCTGATCGAACATTTGGCGGTTGAACTGGGCCCCACTCGCGTCAATGCCGTGGCACCTGGGCCTGTCATAGATACTGCCATGGCGCGGTTAGCGGCGGGATCTTCTGAAGGTCTGGATGGCATGGCCAAGGCGTTGAGCGCAAAATTGCCGATCAAACGCCCTGTTACTGGCGACGATGTTGCGCGCGAGGCGCTCTACGTTGCGGGCAACCCGACAGCGACCGGCTCGATCCGGTTCGCTGAAGGCGGCTTGTCTCTGATCCCCAATACTTTGCTCAGTGCCGACCATCTCGATCACTGAGTTTGGCCGTCAACGAGCGAAACCATTTGAAGGAACTACGGCACATGGGAAGACTATCAAACAAGATCGCACTCATTACCGGCGGTGCACGCGGCCAGGGTGCTGCGGAGGCACGACTTTTTGCCAACGAAGGTGCCACGGTAATCATCTGCGACGTTCTGGAGGATGAGGGTTCCGCGTTGGCCGACGAGATCAGCGCGAATGGGGCATCAGCATCCTTCAAACGCCTTGACGTAACCGACGCGGCGCGATGGCAGGAAATCGCCAGCGAAATCCATCGGGAACATGGTGGACTGGATATCCTGATCAACAATGCCGGCATAAATCTTCGGCACGGCATGACCGAAACCTGTATGGACGATTGGAATCGACTGCTGGACGTGAACCTCACCGGAGTCCTGCATGGGATTCAGGCCTGCGCGCCGCTTATGCGCAAGCGCGGAGGTGGAAGCATTGTCAACACCGGTTCGCTCGCGGGAACCATGGGCCATCCCACGACAGGCTATTCCGCCGCCAAATGGGGTCTGCGCGGACTGACCAAATCGGCGGCACTGGACCTTGTCAAAGACAATATCCGGGTCAACGCAATGCATCCAGGGCTGGTTGCAACGCCTATCATCGATCCTGGAGCCGCCGCCTTCAAGCAGATGCAAGCGATGACGCCCATGCAGCGCCCGGGCCGGGCCGAAGAGCTCGCATATGCGGTGCTGTTCCTGGCCAGCGATGAATCCAGCTTCATCACCGGCATCGATCTGCCGGTCGATGGCGGGTTCAGCGAAATCGGAACTTACAACGCGGTTTGGAGCTCACGGCTTACGACCACAGATTGAATAGTTAGTGGCTGTCGAATGGCGAGCGCTTCAGTCGCTTGCCATTCGGGCCAAGGCTTCCGAAAGCCCGGCAGGCTCCACACCATCGCTATCTGCAAATCTGAATGACGATCCGTGCCTGGCTATCGAGACAGCGCTGTACGGTGATGGATAGTGGGTAGGCATGTAGAGTGCACCTGTTGCAGCACAATCGTCGAGCAGCCTGCGCCGAGTTGCATTGGAAGCTATTGGATCTTCGCAACCGATTGTGCAGCATTGCGGATAGATGATCTGCAACGGCGTGTGTGTCACATCGCCTGAGATTATGGCCGATCTCGTCGAACCATTGACGCGCACCGCCGTGTGCCCAAGTGTATGCCCCCTAGCAGGTTCGAGTGTTACCGCATCTTCGACTTTCAGGGGCGGCTCAACCAGTGTCATAAGCCCGCTTTCCATCACCGGCGTAACGCTGTCTTCAAAGCAGTTGGCATTCAGGGCAAGCGGCGGCAGGGATCGTGTCGCAGGGTTCCAGTTCGCATATTCCACCTTGTCGATCAGATAGCGTGCGCGCGGAAAAGTTGGCACCCAAACACCTTTGTCGAGTGACGTGAACCATCCGACATGATCGACATGGAGGTGCGTGCACAAGACGAAGTCAATATCGTCGGGGGTGCATCCTGCTTGCGCCAATCGTTCGATCCAGGGGGTTTCCAGCATATGGGTGCGGGGAAAAGCAGGCCTTGGCTTGTGATTTCCCCCGCAAGCTTCGACCAGGATATTGTTGCGCGGCGTCTTGATCAACCAGGCGTGTCCGCTCAGGATTAGCTGCCCACTGGCGATATCGTAGAAATGTGGTTCGAGCCAGCCTTGATGCCGTTGTACCGCATCCTCCGGGAGGTTCGCCAAAAAGGCGTGTGGTGCAACTGCCGGCGATAGCAGCTCAGGAATCCGTATGATTTGCACATCGCCAAGATCGAAGCGATCCATAGTTTTTTCCCTTTTAAGGCTTCACCGCCCACTCTCAGGTCTTTACCGACAAAGTCATTGCGATCCGGATTGCGGGCTATGGCGCCGTACCAGTTACGCAATCGGAATTGGAATCGTGCGGAGAGGCAACAAGATAACGACCCAGTCCAAACAACAGCGGCGAGCGCTTGTGCTGAACTGCGTTCTCGATCCGGCCTATGAAGATGGCATGATCGCCGCCAGCATACTGTGCAAACATCCTGCATTCTAGGTGGGCGACTGCCCCGCGGATCAGTGGAACACCCCCGATGCCTGTGTCGTGTTCCAGACCATCATACTTCAAGCCCGAGCGACCGGCGAATCGTTGCGAAACGTCCAGCTGGTCAGCCGCCAGAATGTTCACCGCAAACCGGTCGGCCGCCTTGAAGTGCAGGTAACTCGGTGCCGTGAGTGACTGGCTCCAGGAAATAAGGGGCGGCTCAAGCGAGACCGAACTGAACGAATTGACCGTAATGCCCAGCCGCCCTCCGTTTGCATCAAGGGCAGTGATTACCGTCACCCCGGTAACGAAACTTCCCAGAATCTTGCGCAGGCTGCCAGAATCCAGCGCCGGGCCTGGATCAAGATCGTCTGCTTGTGCGCCGGCTGTGACCGCCTGACAGGCATGGGATGCCGTCATGGGAGGACCGGGAGAAGCAAATAGCTCGGATAGTCAGCTCCCGTATGAAGCGTGACCTTTCCGCCAAAAACCTCCTCGGGGCGATCTGAAGGGTCGTTGTGCAGGAACGGACCGCATCCACGCAGCTCGTAGGTGAAATTTGAAAGTCGAATCCCCGGTCCATCCGGCCATTCATAGTCCCGGCCCTGGACCGTCAGGGCAATGCGATAATCCTTGGGAATGACAAGGCCTGTCGGCCAGATCTCAATATCCAGTTCGTATATCTGACCTGGCACCAGCGGTTCTTTTTCGTCATGTGCGTGATAGGGGCGGTAGGGTAGGCTCTTTTCGGGATCGAGCTTGCGATGGGATGCCCGCAGCCAACCTTGGGCAAAGGGAGTGTGCGGGTCCGTGGTGCCGTTAAATACGACTTCGGTGCCATCTGGCCGAAAAACACGAACGATCAGGAACAAGTCGGCGTCGACGGTTTCGGAAGAGACAAACAGCTTTGCCGCCATCGGGCCGCACAATTCAACCTGCTCGGCCTGGGGCGGCAGTGAGAAGGTCACGCCATCGCCAAATCCAGCATAAGCGATGGATGCCGAACCCGGAAGGGGCGAGCCTGCAAGCGCCTTGCCACCCGCATCGAGGTGAAATTTCGTCCACTGGGTGCGCGCCAAGGGCCATTCGTTTTCGTAGCGAAGTGTGAAACTGTCGTTCACGTCACGCACGTTAAGGATCACGCGGGGCGTCTTGTCCCATCCATTATCTTCGCCCTTGAGAAAGTGGTCGAAGAACTTTCTCTGCAGCTCCCTGCCATAATCGGTCATGAAGTGCGTCCAGTGTTCAAGGCCATGAACTTCGAGCCACTTGTTTTTTGAGGCAGCGTTCGTGAATGCTTCGAAGTTTCCGCGGGGGTGCAGGCCTTGCCCAGCCCAACTGGCCGGAGACAGGAACGGAACCTCGATCCGATCCCACTTGGCCGAAATGTCCTGGAATACCGGACTGTCGAAAGGCGCACGGTAGGTCTTTCCCGGGTCAGTCCGGTTCAGGGCAAGCTCTGCTTCGCTCAACGTATCCGGACCCGAAACCAGATCACCGTGGACGCGGCTGCGATAGCCATATTCTCCCTTGCCGTGCTGATAGGCAAGGATCTGGTTGTCCATCCACTGATCCCAGAAATTCATGTAAATACCGCCGTGATGCGTAAGGTCGCGGTAGAAGTCAGCGGCCCCTTCCCACGGGCACATGGCTGCGAGGTACGGCGGCCTGCGGCTTGCGACCTGCCACTGGGTCACTGCGTAGTAGGATATCCCGCAAAGCCCGACCTTCCCGGAAGACCAAGGCTGCGTCCCGGCCCATTCGATACATTCGCAGTAATCATCCGTCTCCTGGGCCGAAAAAACCTCCATATGGCCAGGTGAGCGTCCGGCTCCGCGGCTATCTACACGGACCACCGCATATCCGTGCGGCACCCATTTTTCAGGATCAACTACTTCCCACGCCTGATACTTGTTAGTTGACCCTGCCGCGACATCGGGATGCTGGGCGATCATGTTATTCCACTGGTTGGGATAACCTTCCTGGAAAGACAGCCACTTCGCATATGGACCCTGGGTCATTATGACGGGATACTGCCCTTCCCCGATCGGGAGGAATACGTCAGCACGAAGCACGATACCGTCTGCCATAGTGATCGGTACATCCCAAAGGATACGCATGCCGTCAGCTACTTCAGTGCGCGTCAAGGGTTCGGCACCAGCATCTTCCACGATCATATTGCTCTCCTTCGAACCGCGCTTTGTCAACGCGGCGCACAGC
The DNA here is from genome assembly GCA_046063325.1 of Novosphingobium sp. GTDB lineage: Bacteria > Pseudomonadota > Alphaproteobacteria > Sphingomonadales > Sphingomonadaceae > Novosphingobium. The sequence continues at coordinate 33,793 of JBJTMC010000094.1, read as the reverse complement.
CGTTCGCGCCCGGTACTTAGCTTCGAACCATTGGGACGGCGCACGCCCTTTTCGCCAAGCAGCTCCGAGGTCGTCGGATTTACGGGATCGGAGCCTTGCGAAGGAAACAAAGAAAGGGCGGCCTATCCATCAGTTTCGATGATAGCGGCGGGCTGGCGATCCTGAAGGTCATGCACCAGCCGAGATATTGATTCTCTTGCTCGCCAAGAATTCTTCCCATTTGCTGTTCAAACCAGCCACACTGCTGGCCAACGCCTCGATGAATGCTTGGGCGGCAGGAGTGAGGCTCTTGTCGGCCCGTGAGATGGCGACCATTTGCAATTGGAGCGGCGGCCCCGTGAGGGGGTTCAGAGCAAATTCGGAGCCGTCCAGCCGATTGACGAGCGCGGGCACCGGCAGAATTGTCTGCCAGTCGCTCTGCCGCACGAAATCCAGCGTGCCCGCAAGTGAATCGAGTTCAAACAATCGATCGATTCTCGCGCCATTGCCGGTGCAATAGGTTTCGATTGTCTGCCGACGCGTGTTGTGATTTCCAGGCACGACTAGCTTCAGCGGGTCAAGATCACGCAGCGATACGGGCTGACCATGGCAAAGACTGCCGTCGGCGGCCGACACGAGCACCTCGGGCACCGATCCGAAATGCGTCATGTGAATGCCGGTTCGCCCTCCGAAGGCCGGAATGATCGCGAAATCGATTTCCTCCGCAAGGATCATATCCGTAAGCGACGCGCTGAATGCCTCCATGACCATCGTCCGGACATTCGGGTTAGCTCGCGAAAACGCCAGCAAGGTGGGAGCGAGCGCTACCTGGGTCAGGGCTGGCATCAGACCTATTGTCACGTTGCCTGAGAAACCCTGACCAAATTGGCGGACTGACTCGATGGCATGGTGATGAACCCGCAGGAGTTCCAGGCACTTTGTATAGAAACTTTGCGCGGCCGGAGTTGGCGAGACGCCGGACTTGGCGCGAAGGAACAAGTTAACTCCCAGAACATCTTCGATCTGGGCGACATGCTGAGACACCCCGGATTGCGTCGCATTTTCGCGGATTGCCGCCGCAGTAAAGGTGCCTTCCTCATAGGCCGCGACAAACATCTTGATGCTGGTAAGGTCACCCTTCATGGCTTCGCATTCATCCTATTCGGCCGATCACGATCAGCCGGTGACCTCAGGTCACTGGTAACTGATTTCGAGTTGCATCCTCACCCTTGTCAAACATCTTTCGCGCCGCCTCTTCAACATGCACATCGGTGACAAGGCAAATTGCTTCCAATTCCAGCGCATAAGGCATCGGCACGCGCGGAGCACCAACACGCCGAGGCGGCATGATCAGCGCATCACCAACGGCTTCCATAACGTCCATGGCGATTTCCGCAGCAAAGCCACCGACGTTGACTGCCTCTTGCGGAATCAGCAGACGCCCGGTCTTGCGGACCGAGTCATAGACGCGCTCCTTGTCCCATGGCCACAGGCTTCGCAAATCGATGACCTCGGCATCAATACCCTGCGCGGCGAGGCGTTCCCCGGCGCTGGTCGCTAGCAAAGCCATCCGCGACCAGGCCACGATCGTCAGATCAGTGCCCTCGCGAGCTATGCGCGCTTGGCCGATCGGCACGATCAGGTCATCCCCATCGGGAACGTCCCCGGTGCTGGACCAGAGCTGTTTGTGTTCTAGAAGGACGACCGGATCGTCGCTGCGGATCGCCGCCTTGAGCAATCCCTTGCCACAGGCCGGTGTCGCAGGAGCAATCACTACCAAGCCCGGAACGTGCACGAACCATGCCTCATTCGACAGGCAGTGTTGTGCCGCAAGGCCAGGACGTATGCCGATTGCCTGTCGGATCACCATCGGCACCCTCGCCTGTCCGCCGAACATATAGCGGATCTTCGCAGCCTGGTTAACTAGTTCGTCCATTGCGCAAAGCCCGAAATCGACAGCGCGCAAGTCGGCAACCGGGCGGGTTCCCGCAACCGCAGCACCCACGCCCGCCGCCATGATCATGTTCTCGGAGATCGGTGTGTTGACGACACGATCGCTCCCGAATTCCTCCATCAGACCATCATACTGCACATCGCTCGTGCTTCCGACCGAAGTGGTCAGATCCTCGCCCAACGCCCAGACCAGCGGATCGCGCCGCATTTCCTCCGCCAACCCGTCGCGCACGGCGGCTGCGAACGTCAATTCGGCCATTGCGGCGCTCCCAAATCCTGTACGTCTTCGAACGCCGTATGCAACGCGGGTGTTGGCGCAAGCTTCGCTGCCTCGACTGCCGATACAATGCGCGCATCCACCTTAGCACGGATATCCTCGATATCTGCGTGCAGTGCACCTTCCTGAATCAATCTATGAATGGCGCGGCCAACAGGCTCCTCGATGAACCGCCGTTCAGTTTCCCCGCTCGGGCGGTATAGCAACTGGTCGCGCGATATGTGCCCCTTGACCCGATAGGTTTTCGCTACAAGGAATTGCGGGCCTTCGCCGTTGCGGATCTTCTGGACGAGCATTGCCGCCATTTCCGAAACGGCAAAGATGTCGTTGCCATCAACCTCATGGCTCGGCAGTCCAAAAGCCTCAGCCCGCGCGGCCGGGCCATGCCCTGATGTTACAACACCCGTCATTGTCGAGGAGGCGTAGCCGTTGTCCTCGCACACCAGCAGGAACGGAAGATTGAAAACCTTTGCCCAGTTCATGCCTTCGTAGAACGGGCCCCGGTTGATAGTTCCATCACCGACAAAGGCCGCAACTACTCGGTTCTCTCCCCTCAGCTTTACAGCATGGGCAGCACCGACGCCCAACGTGACACCATCGGCCAGAATGCCATTCGCACCCATCATTCCAACCGAGAAATCGGCGATGTGCATTGAACCGCCTTTTCCGCCGTTTGTTCCGCCGACCCGGCCGAACAGTTCGAGCATCATAGCTTCGGGCGAAGCTCCCTTAGCAAGGGCATGGCCGTGACCACGGTGGTTTGATTGCAGAAGATCATCTCTATTCAGGCTTGAGCAAACTCCGACCGCGACAGCCTCTTGTCCAATGTACTGGTGAACCGGCCCACGAATGTACCCATCGATTAGAGCTTGCGCGGCAGCCTCCTCGAACGCGCGAATGAGCATCATCCGTTCGAGTTGGGCAAGGGCAAATTCAATCATGTTCGTGCCGCCTAATACCATGCTGTCTCCCGAAACAACGCCTGGCCGAGTTGCGTGGCGGCAAGTTCACATTTTCACTGAGCGGCACAGTATTGCGTCTCTTGGAACAAATTGCAAGGGCATTGTTCGCCAAGTCCTAGGCCTACACAACCTTGAATGACCTTTTGAAACCAGCTAGCCAAAACTGATGCGACGCGATGAGAGTCATGAGACAAAGGTCTCGGCTGCAGGACAGGGGATCGAGCGGGTCGCGGCAATCTTACGCGTGCTGGCCAAGAGATCGCGTTTCGGGTCCAGATTGACTGATGTCGCGGATGAAACCGGGTTAAACAAATCGACAGTCCATCGCCTGCTGGCCAGCCTTGTCGCCCAGAAACTGGTGGAAGTGGAAGAACGGAACGGACTATTTTATCTCGGGTTCGATATGCTGTCGCTAAGCGCCAACGCAGCGGACAGGTTCGGCCTGGTAACACTGGCCCGCGAAAGCGTTAACTGGCTTGAAAGGCGCACCGGAGACACCGTTTTCCTATCGGTCCGGTCTGGGCATGAATCCGTCTGTGTAGATCGGGCCAGCGGAGCCTTTCCTATCAAGGTACTGACGCTTGCTGTAGGCGACAGGCGGCCTTTGGGAGTGGGTGCGGGAAGTCTGGCCCTTCTGTCAGGCCTTGACGATCAAGAGATTGAGGCCGCCATTGGCCAGAACGCTCCGGTGCTGAAGCATTACGGCGACTACGACGCTGACATCCTGCGCAATATGGTCGATCGTACGCGCAGCGAGGGCTATGCCTTCAACCCCGGACAGATCGTCACGGGCATGCAGGCAATTGGGGTCGCCGTCCCTCGCCCGTCCGGCTCGCCATTCGTGGCTCTCAGCATTGCAGCCATTACTGAGCGCATGACTGAGATGCGCCGACTCGAATTGCTCGACGACATGCGCGTTGCTGCAACCCAGATCGGCGACCGGCTGGCCGAGATCGCGACACTCAGAATCGACGCATAGCTTGGTCGTGACCGCAGCTAATGCGATTGACGAGCGCTGTCAGTCAGTTTTGTCGCAGATTCGACGATACGTTCAGGTGTGACAAAAAGGTACTGCTCAAGGGATTGCGCATAAGGCACCGTCACACGTGGGCAGGCGACCCGCACAGGGGCAGCCCGCAAGTCTCCGAAGCACGCTTTGGTCACCTCTGCAACGACTTCGCCGCCGAAGCCGCCCTCTTCGACGGATTCGTGTGCCACCATCAGCAGGCCTGTCTTGCGCACTGAAGCGAACACAGCCTCCTTATCCCAGGGCCACAGCGTGCGAAGGTCGATGACCTCGGCCGAAATGCCTTGTGAGGCCAGTGCATCAGCCGCAGCCATTGCGCGGTCCACGGCGATCGACCATGCCACGATCGTAACGTCGCTGCCGGGGCGCAGCACATTTGCCTTGCCGATCTCTGCAAGGCTTTCGTCCCGTTCATCGACTTCACCATCACTGAAAAAAAGAGTCTTGTGTTCCAGAAAAATGACAGGGTCGTCATTGCGAATAGCTGCCTTTAACAGCTTGCGGCAATCATCAGCCGAGCTCGGTGCGATGACTACGAGTCCGGGGATGTTGATCCACATTGATTCAAGCGACTGGGAATGGTGCGCAGCGGATCCACCACGCATCCCGATCGACAGGCGAATGACAAGAGGCACCTTGCACTGACCGCCAGTCATGTAACGCATCTTGGCCGCCTGGTTGATGATCTCATCCGCAGCGCAGACCGCAAGGTCGCAGTAGCGAAGTTCGACAACCGGCCGCGTTCCGGACATCGCGGCGCCAACTCCGGCACCCATTATCGAATTCTCGGAAATCGGTGTGTCGAAAATCCTGTCTCGCCCGAATTCAGCCTGCATTCCCCGATATTGCCCGGCAACCCCGCCCTCGGGGCCAAGGTCTTCGCCAAGCACCCAGACGGTCGCATCGCGGCGCATCTCCTCGGTCAGGGCCAGCTTTGTGGCGGCCGCGCAAGTCATTGTCACCATGTCGGGGCTCCTACATCGAGCGTATCGGTAAAAAGTTCGCTTTTATCGGGTTCGGGGTCTGCAAGCCCGGCCTCCACTGCTTCGCCGATCTCGTCTTCAACATCCTGCCGAACTCCGGTAATAGCGTCCTGTGAAGCACCACGTTCCTCAAGCCAGGCAATGCAGCGCGGAATGGGATCAAGAGTCAGATAGCGCGCAAGTTCGCCGGATGGACGGTAGGGAGCTTGATCGCGAGCTATATGCCCATGATGACGATAGGTAAGTGCGTGGATGAACGCCGGGCCGCCGCCGCCCCTGACCCTGGCAACCATTTCCCGCGCCATTTCGTAAATGGCGATCACATCGTTTCCGTCAATCGTCCTGGCCTCAAGACCAAAGCCAGCGGCCCGTGCTGCTGGTCCAGGTCCTCCGGTCACGTCGCTGGTCCGAACGGTGTATGAATAGACATTGTCTTCACACACGAAGATCATCGGCAAACAGAAAGCCTTTGCCCAGTTCATCGCCTCGAGCACCGGTCCCCGGCTGATTGCGCCGTCACCAAAGAAGGGCACGGATAGTGCTCCGGTAGCCAGAAGCCGGGCGCTGTGTGCAGCCCCCAATGCAAGCGTCGCGCCATCGCCTACAATGCCGTTGGCACCCAGTACGCCCTTCGAAATATCGGCAACATGCAACGAGCCGGCCTTGCCCCGGCACATGCCGGTGGCTTTGCCGAGGAGCTCCGCCATCATTGCCTTGGCGCTGCCGCCCTTGGCCAGGGTATGGCCATGCCCGCGGTGGTAGCTGGCGATGAAGTCGCGCTGTTCGAGCGCCGCGCAGATCCCGGTCGCGATGGCTTCTTCGCCGATATAGGGATGGACAGCGCCGCGGATCTTGCCGCCGAGGTTCAGTTCCATCGCGCGCTCTTCGAAGCGGCGAATGAGGAGCATCATCCGCAAAAGCGACAGTCCCTCGTCCACCGTCACCGGCGATTTCTTTTCACTCATGGCAAGCCTTTCATAGAACGGCATAAATGTGGAAGCGTTACGCGGTGGCGCATGAGGCCACCCGCTCGGCAAGTTCCGGCACTGACATGCCGCTGATCACGCCGCAGCGCGCGGCAAGCGCGTTGCAGCGCGAAACTGTTCCGGTGCTCCAGACCGAGCGCCCGTCGCCGATGCGCGCGCTCGCGCCATCGACAGTCGCACCGATAATCCCGATCCGGTCGAGCGCGGGGAGCCGGGAGAACCCGGCCCCGTCGATGCCCCCCCCGGCGTCGTGGTATATGGCCGCGAGCACGTCGACCTTGACCGCAGTCCGGTCAGCCCCGATCAATCCGCCATGCGAGCCGGAGACGACAATCGCGCCAAGATCGCCCGGCTGCACCAGCGAGATCGAATCGAGCGCGAATATGCAAGGGTCCGCATCGCGCAGCATGATCCGCTCTTCGTTGTAAGGCGGCGGATCGTCGCAGGCGGCCACGTCCGCCTTGCGGAACAGATCGGCCGCCTCAGCGCAGCGCATGCCTTCCCCGCAGCCCAGCGCGGCAGCTGTCTGGTTGACCGAAGCAATGATGCCGCGCGCCATCAGATCCGCGCCGTCGCCAATCCTGGCGCTGGCGACTGATATGGCCGCAGCGGGAATGCCGGACCGGTCGAGGGAATAGAGGCCCGCAATGCCGGAATCGTCCAGCGCCCGCCCCGCATCGCTGAAAATGACACCCCGCAGGCCGAGTTTTGCTGCGAGATATGCCGGATAGAGGCCGCCATGCGAGGCCGCCACGGCAACGCATCCGCGGTCACGCGGGTCAAGCAATGTGATGCTGTTTACGACGCGAAGCACCGCGTCACTTCTCAATCCAGGCCATAATGTGTTGCATCTATCGGGATACTGTTTCTGTCAATGGAATTTTGACTTGTCTTCGTCGACGAACTCCTTCACTTGAGGCACTGCCTTTTGGGATGCATGAAGTGGGACATATATTCGCATGACCATCGAAAACGAGCCGATAACCGGCGGCCGAGCGCTCGCAGAAATGTTCAAGGCGGCAAATTGTGGCCCGATGTTCGGCATGGGCGGCTTCCAGCTGCTGCCGTTCTATGATGCTGTCGGCCGGCTGGGGTTGCAGCACTACCTGATAAACGACGAACGTACCGGCGCTTTTGCGGCAGACGCCTATGCGCGGGTCACCAACAAGGTCGGCATTTGCGATGCAACACTCGGCCCAGGTGCGACAAACCTGGTGACCGGGCTTGCAGAAGCCTACAACGCGGGAACGCCGATGATTGCCATCACCGGTGACGCCCATCGACTGCATGCCCACAAGAACATGACCCAGGAGACGCGGCAGGTCGATGCCCTGCGCCCGGTGGTCAAGGATGTACTGCGGGTGGAGATGGTCAGCCGCATCCCTGAGTTCGTCCGCCGTGCATACCAGATTGCCACCGCAGGCCGTCCGGGGCCGGTCCTGCTCGATGTTCCGGAGGATATTGCCCACGGCGAGCACACGTTCGATCCGAGCGAATTCTTCGTCGACCCCGCCACCACACGCATTCCCTCTCGCCGGTCTCGCCCGGCACGGGCCGACACCGAGCGGGCCGCCGCGATCCTCGGAGCGGCGAAGCGTCCGCTGATCCTGGCCGGTGGCGGTGTCCACCTCTCCGATGCGACGCAGGAACTTGAACTGTTCGCGCGGGCGATGCAGATGCCGGTTGCGCATACGCTGTCGGGCAAAGGGGCGATTGCCTGCACCGATCCGCTGTCAATTGGCCTGTTCGGTCGCTACAGCCGGATCGCCAACGATCTCATCGCATCATCCGATTGCCTGCTGGTTGTCGGCTGCAAGCTCGGCGAGATCGCGACCCGCCGATACGAATTGTTGAGTTCGAAGACTCCCGTCATCCATCTTGATATCGTTGCCGAGGAATTCGGCCGGACCACAGCGGCCGACGTGTGCCTGTGGGGTGACGTGCGCGAAGGGCTCGCCGACCTGATGGACGCGGCCGGCCGGCCGGATGGGACAGTCGCCGCAGCGCGCGCCGAACAAGCGGCGGAAATTGGTCCCCGGATGGCAAAGTGGCGCGACGAAGCCCGAGCCCGGCTGCAATCGACCGAACGCCCGATCAACATGGCGCGGCTGGTCAATGAGCTCAACGCAGTGATTCCGGAAGACGGCATCGTAGTGGCTGACGGCGGTTTCGCCGCGCACTGGACCGGGCTGATCTATGACACAAAGCGCTGCGGGCGCGGCTATGTTGCGGACCGGGGCCTCGCCTCGATTGGCTATGGCCTGCCCGGCGCTATCGGTTGCGCGCTTGGCGCGCCGGGTCGGCCAGTCGTCTCGCTGACCGGCGATGGTGGCTTCAACATGACCCTGGGCGATCTTGAAACGGCCAAGCGTATTGGGGTCAGCCCGATCATCGTTGTGGTCAACAATGCGGCCTCCGGCTACATCAAGGCGCTCCAGCATGCGATGTATGATGGGCACTATCAGTCGAGTGATCTCGTCGAAATGAACTATGCCGAGATCGCCCGGGCAATGGGCTGCCGCAGCGTCCGCCTCGAAGACCCCGAACAGATTGCGCCGACTTTCGCGAAGCTGATCGCCGAGCCGGCCGGGCCGACTGTAGTCGATGTGGTCGTTACACGCGATCCCGGCGCGATGCTGCCCGCGGTCGATAGTCGCACAGTCAAGATCAAGAAGGGAGACCGCATCGCCTGATGGGGTCATCTAACGACAATTCTGATGGAAGAATTCATTTCTGATCGTTTTGTGGTCTTGGGGCCTCAGCCTATTTCCTGACCGAGAGGACACGGAATGCGCCTGACCACGATGATCAACGACCGGTTTATGTCAGCCATGCTGCGTGTGGCGGTGAATGCAGGCGTGTCACTTCGGCCCGGAACTCCGGTTGGCCTGCTCGTCGGGATGGAGGCTGACAATGGCCCGGCTTGACCTTCCTGAAGAGCTCGACGCAGAGCAACGCAGGGTGTTCGACATCATTACTGCCGGTCCGCGCGGCAAGGTGGAAGGGCCCCTTCGCGTCTGGCTGCACAGCCCTCAGCTAGCGGAGGCCGCGCAGGCTCTTGGCGCGTTTTGTCGGTTCGGCAGCGCGCTGGAGCCCCGCCTCTCCGAACTCGCGATCCTGGTTTGCGGTGCCACCTGGAAATCCGGCTTCGAATGGGCAGTCCATGCGCCGATAGCGATTGCGCAGGGACTTGATGCCGATGTGGTGGAGGCCATGCGCATTGGTGCACCGCCAAAATTCGAGCGCGACGATGAAGCGCTTGTCCATGTTTTTTGCACAACCCTGATCGAGACGCGCCAGATCGATGATGCGCTCTATCAAAAAGCGACTGGACTTCTGGGGGATCGCAAGGTCGTCGATCTCGTCGGGATCGTCGGATACTATTCCTTCATTTGCATGACGATCAATGTATTTGCAGTCCCCCTGCCGGACGGAACTGCAAACCCTTTCTGAAGAGCCTCTGGTTCATGGAGTTTGCCTGAAATGAAACTTGGACTTTTTACCCAACCTCTGCACGCACTGGGACGCCCGCTCGCCCAAGTCATGCTGGAAGACAAGGAATTCATCCAGCTGGCTGACCGGCTGGGCTACGTTGAAGCGTTCATCGGTGAACATGTTACCGACGCGGCCGAGGTCATCACAGATTCGATGATGTTCATTGCGTGGCTTCTCGACACCACCAAAAATATCAAGCTCGGCACCGGTACGCTGAACATGCCGAATCACCACCCTGCCCGAGTGGCAGCTAGCATAGCGATGCTCGATCATATGTCGAACGGGCGTCTCATGATGGGCATCAGCCCCGGCGGTCTGCTTTCGGACGCAGAAGTGTTTGGCAACCTCGATGCCAACCGCAACGAGATGTTCCTTGAATGCATCAACCAGGTCTTGGAGATATGGGAGAGCGAGGCACCATACGACATCAAGGGCAAGTACTGGAACGTCCAGACGACACGGACTTTCCTGCCCGAAATCGGACAAGGCTTCATCCACAAGCCGCTACAGCAACCACACCCCCCAATCGTGGTGACTGCGGTAGCCCCCCATTCACAGGGCATAACCGCTGCTGCTGTGCGCGGCTGGGATCCGCTCTCGGCCCATTTCGTGCCGACCTGGATCGTCAAGAGTCATTGGCCGAAATACGTCGAGGGCTGCGAGCAGGGCGGGCGCGTAGCCGATCCCGCCAACTGGCGCGTGGCCAAGAGCATTTTCGTGTCAGAGGACATGGAAACTGCCCGGCGCTACGCTACGGAGGCCTCCGGCCCCTATCACAACTACTACCGCTCGGTTGTGACAAAACTTGTCGGCAATGGCCGCGCCAATGTTTTTAAGAAGGATCCGTCAATGCCTGACAGCGCGGTGACCGTCGAAAGCGTGATCGACCAGGTTGTGATCTGGGGTACGCCCGACAAGGTGGCCGATGAAATCCTGGCCTACCGGGATGAAATCGGAGATTTCGGAACCCTTCTCTACGCTGGCCATGACTGGGTCGATCGCGATCTGGCGATCCGTTCGGTCGAGCTGATGGCGGAGCGCGTGATGCCGCGAGTCAACGCGCAGCTTGATTCGGGACGGGTTGCCGCGTGACCGAAACTCTGACCATCAGGACGGTCGATGGCGCCTCGCTCGCCGTTTACCTTGATGGCCCGGCCGATGCTCCTGTCCTCACTTTCACGCATTCGCTTGCCGCCACTTCTGCCATGTGGGCACCGCAGGTTCAGGCCTTGGCAGAGAGTTTCCGCATCGCGCGGATCGACTTTCGCGGCCATGGCGGCTCGTCCATCGCGCCTGCGCCTGACGGATTTGGCCGTCTGGCGGCCGACGTGGTTGCCGTCTGGGATGCGCTGGGCGTCGCCCGGTCGCATTACGTCGGCCTGTCGCTCGGCGGGATTGTCGGCGCAGGGTTGGGGCTCAACCATGGCGAGCGGCTTGATCGTCTGGTCCTGGCGGATTGCCGGTTCGACGCAGTGCCCGGTTATCTCGAACTGTGGCGTGGTCGCAGCGCGCAAGTCGACGCGGGCGGGACGCAGGCAATCGCTGCCGAAATCCTCGCGACCTGGCTGACAGCCGAAACCCGCGCCGCCAACCCCACGTTAGCTGCCGAACTTCTCGCTGGAATTGAGGCAACCGACGATAATGGGTGGCGCAATATTGTCGCCATGTTCCCGACGCTCGACTACAAGAAACGGCTGGGCGAGATCGACACGCCCACGATGTTCCTGTGCGGATCGGAAGATGTGGTTTGCGAGGAAATGCGCGACTGCGCGGGCCGGGTGCGCGATGCGCAGTTCAGCATTATTCAGGGCGCCGCACACGTGGCGAACCTCGACCAGCCGCAGGCATTCAACGAATTGCTCGCACAGTTTCTGGGCGTCAGGACACGCTAAATCCGGGTATCTATCCGGGAAGGGCCGCAGCCGATTAGGGAATTCCATGGCGAAAAGTTCCAAAGTCATTATCACCTGCGCCGTCACCGGCGCAATCCACACACCCAGCATGTCGCCGCACTTGCCGATCACGCCGGAGGAGATCGCCCGCGAGGCAATCGCCGCAGCCGAGGCTGGCGCAGCCATGCTGCATCTGCATGCGCGCAATCCAGAAACCGGCGCTCCCGATCAGTCGCCTGAACTGTTCGGCCGGTTTCTGCCGACGATCAAGCAGAGCACCGATGCGATCATCAACATCACCACGGGCGGCGGACTCGGGATGTCGCTAGACGACCGGCTGGCGCCGGCCCTGAAGTTTCAGCCCGAGATCGCTTCGATGAACATGGGTTCGTTCAACTTCAACATTTCTGGCGCGGGCCAGCGGATCGCCGAGTTCAAGTTCCCCTGGGAGAAGCCCTATCTGGAGATGACCAAGGATTTCATCCTCTCGAACACCTTCGCACAGATGGAGCGCGGCATTACCGAACTGAGCGCCAATGGCACGCGGTTCGAATTCGAATGTTATGATATCGCCCATCTCTACAATCTCGCGCATTTCGTCGACAGCGGCCTCGTGAAGCCGCCGTTCTTCTTGCAGGCCGTACTCGGGATTATGGGGGGTATCGGCGCGGACGCGGACAATTTGCTGCATATGCGGATGATTGCTGATCGTCTATTTGGTTCCGATTACATGATGTCCGTGCTGGGCGCTGGCAAGGCACAGATACCGTTTGTGACGATGAACGCCATTCTCGGTGGCCATGTTCGAGTCGGGCTGGAGGACAGTCTCTATGCCGGCAAGGGGCGGCTCGCGACGAGCAATACGGACCAGGTGAAAAAGATCGTGCGGATTCTGAACGAGCTTGATCTGGAAATTGCCACGCCCGCCGAGGCGCGAACGATGCTCGGCACCAAGGGCGGCGATCGCGTGGCTTTCTAGAAGGCGGATGCAAGCGCTACGTATATGACCATGCGGAACATTCTCATCACCGGAGGTGGTTCCGGAATTGGCGCTGCCACGGCGGCCTGTCTTGGCTTGACCGGCCAGCACCGGGTGTGCGTTGCAGACATCGACGTGCAGCGCGCGCAGGCCGTAGCAGCGCAGTTGCCCAATGGCGCAGGCCTAGAGGTCGATGTTGCCGATCCGGCCAGCGTGAGCGCGATGTTTGAGGCATTCGACACGCAGTTCGGTCGCCTCCATGGTTATGTCCACTGCCCGGCCATCGCCTGCGCGATGCCTTTCCTTGATATCGGTCTGGCGGACTGGAAGGCGTCAATCGCGGTCAACCTCACCGGGGCTTTCATCTGCTGCCAGGCGGCTGCGTCGCGGATGGCTGGCGCAGGTGGCGGCAGCATCGTGACGATAAGCTCGGTTGCGGCCACCCGGCCCAACTCCGGCGGGGCGACCTATTCGAGCAGCAAGGCGGGTCTGGAGCTGTTGACGCGGGGGTTCGCCATGGAATTGGGCAGACTTGGCGTGCGGGCCAATGCGGTTGCCCCCGGGGCGACCGAAACGCCGCTGATCAAGCATTTGCACAGCTCGGAAATCCGCCGGCTGCTGACATCGCGCATCCCGATGGGCCGCTATGCCCAGCCGCCCGAAATTGCCGAGGTGATCGCCTTCCTGCTGTCGGACGAGGCGTCGCTGATCACGGGCCAGACAGTGTCTGTGGATGGCGGCATGAGCATTGGCAACGCGCTTTTCCCGGCTGCCTCCATTGAGCAGGCCGGGGCATGAGCCAGTTCACCGGCAAGACCGTTCTGGTCACGGGAGCCGCCGGCGGACTAGGGGCCGCCATCGCCCGGCGGCTGTCGCGCGATGGCGCCTGGGTTGTCGCCACGGATGTAGATGCCGCAAATCTGGAAGCAGCGGTCGGTGGCCTCGATCGCGTGGTCACCATTCCGGTCGATCTGGGAGAGCCGGGCGCCATCGGGCGGCTGGTGATTTCTGCCGAGGAGCAATGCGGGCCACTTCATGGTCTGGTCCATTGCGCCGCGATCATCCTGGCGGACAAGTTGCTCGATTGCTCGCTCGAACGCTGGCAGCGGGTTCTGGACATCAACCTCACGACCACTTTCGAGCTGTGCCAGACCGCCGGTCGCGCAATGGCCGAGCGAGGTGAGGGCGTGCTCATCGCCTTTGCCTCGGGCGCAGGGCAGATGCCGAACTATGGCAATTTGTCTTACGGGGTTTCGAAAGCGGGGGTCATTGCGTTGATGCGCTCGATCGCGATCGATCTTGCCCGATACGGGGTCCGCGCGAACACGCTGATTCCGGGACCGATCGAAACGCCGCTCATGCTGTCAGCAGCAGGCTCGGCAATCGAACTGCTGAAGAAGCGAGCCATGCTGGGGCGGCTTGGCGCTCCGGATGAAGTCGCCAATGCCATCGCATTCCTGTTGAGCGACAGCGCTCGCTACATGACCGGCGCGGTGCTTACCGTCGACGGCGGGATCATCGGGGCAGGGATGCGCTACGAAGACTGAGCCGTACCGCCGGCGGCTGAATCAGGATGCCACACTCAGCTTCCGACCACTGGTTTCGATGGGCACGAAAATCATCGCCAGCAGCCCGATCGCGACACAAGCCGCCATGAACAGGAATGCCGGCAAAATCGCCTCGCTGGTTGCTGCCGGTCGCATGACATCCCCCGAGCCGGCGATCAACGCTAGACTGATCGGGCCAAGGATCTTGCCGATGCCATTGCCGGCCTGCGCCAATCCTGCCCCTCGGGAGGCGAGGCGAACTGGAAAAACCTCGGCTGCATAAGGATAGAAGTTCGACGATCCACCATCGAGAAAGAAGCCCACGCCGATGAAGCAGAACAGGATCAGCGGAATGCTGCCGAGCATGGCATTGCCCGCCAATGCCGCGCCGATCAGGCTAACCGCGCCAGCGGCCATGCAGGCGACGCCGGTGGGGTGGCGGCCAAAACGATGCGCGATCAAGGCAATGCCCGCCTTGCCGATCACGCCTGCACCTGAAACAAGTGCAAACAGCGATGCAGCCGCTGCGGGCGTAGTGCCGCCAGCCGCCGCCAAGACCGAAGGTGCCCAGAGGTAGGTGCCATAGATGCCGGTCGTCGAACCGAGCATCAGCAGCAGCACCAGCCAGAACCGGCTGCGTTCGGCATAGAGCTCACCCAGGCCGGCGACCGGGGGCTGGGCCGGGATGGCCGGTAGCTGGAGATCATCGACGCTGCGCCGCAGCAGCTTTTCCGCTGCGGTCCGCGCCTTTGCCGTGTGCCCCACCGCAATTTGCCAGTGTATCGATTCAGAAACAAACAACCAGATCAGCGGGACCAGCACCAGCGGCGCGTAACCAATAGCGGCCAGACCGCGCCAGCCCAGATGGTCCAGCACGAAACCTGCCGTCAGCGATGCGAGCAGGATGCCGATGGAGGGGGCAACAAGGTTGAGCCCGGTAACGAGAGTTCGGTGGCGGCGCGGCGTGCGTTCCACGACCATGGCCACCGTCGCCGCCGCCATCGCGCCGATGGCAAGTCCGCCGAACACGCGCAGCACCGCGAAGAGGGCCCAGGAGCCATCGGGGACCAGCGACAGCGATCCGGTCGCGAGACCGCAAAGGACATTTCCGGTAAGGAGCACCGGCTTGCGGCCAAGCCGGTCGGAGAGCGTGCCCCCGACAAGCGCTCCGATTATCGCGCCGACGCCCGCTCCCAGCAGGATGATCGAAGTTTCGGAATAAGTCAGCTGCCAATCAGGGGCAAAGACCGGCACGAGGAACCCGACGAGGAACAGGTCGAAAAAGTCGATTACAAAGACCAGGCTGAGGATGACGAACACAGCCCAATACCGCAGGTCAAGCGGAGCGCCCTCGATACATTCAATCAGATCCCCGGGCGAGCCTGGCGCATTGTTATCGTTCTCACTCATGAGCTTGGCACCTCCCCCGGCATTTTCATGGCACTCGTTACGCCTGCTTGCGATAAAACCTCAAGGCTTCCGCTTTTTTGCGCAGATCAGAACGGATGCGGCTCGCCATTCCACTTGTAGAAGCCGCCGTTCATCTTTGCATCGAGACGATCGACGACCTGAAACATCCCTTCCGCGCTCTCGGCCGGAGTCATTTTTGCCCCGGGCGCGGCCAGGTCGGTCTGAACGTGGCCGGGATGCAGGCTTACCACCTTGATCCCGTCCTGCTCAACGTCTCTGGCAAGGCCTCGCATGATCCGGTTCAGCGCCGCCTTGCCGCTAGCATAGGTATAGAAAGCGCCGGTCGGCCAGGCCGAGCTGGCGATATGTGACGATATGAACACGATCTTGCCCTTGCTGCGCCGCAAGGCGGGCAGAAAGGCCCGGGAAACACGGAATGGCCCGATGGCGATGATATTCAGGGCTTCGAGCCATTCGTCGGGATCAACACCTGCCAGCGACTGATCCGCGCCGCCGAGAATCCCGGCATTGTTGATCAGGATGTCGAGATCGTCGCCGACCAGCGCGGCTGCCCGCTCCATCGAAGCGGCATCGCCAAGGTCAATGCCCCCGATGACCAGGCGTCCCTCGTGCTCCTGTCCCAGCTCGCGCAGGCGGGCGGAATCGTCGGGCGAGCGGCAAAGCGCGAAAACCTGCGCCCCCGCTTCGAGATAGCGTTGCGCAAGTGCTAGGCCGATGCCGCGATTTGCCCCGGTTATCGCAACCTTCAAGTACACCGCTCCCTATTCTGTCGTTCCATCCACGCATGACGAACCTGCTCAGCTCCGCAGTCTATCCTCAATCTTCGCGCATCGGAACGAATAGGTTTGCTGATTATCCATCAGCAATTTGATCGCTGGTTCGGACTTTACCGGCAGACCCTTGCCGCCATCCATCAGCGCCGCCGGGGACCGAACCTGCAAATAATCATATGGCCGCACTCTTTCCTGCGACTACTAAAGCTGCGTCCAGCAGTCTGGAGAGGCAAACCGCGCAGTGGAGAGCAGGAAATGAGCGATACAGTCGGTTTCATCGGGGTAGGCATCATGGGCTCGGCAATGTCCAGGCGCATAATCGGCAGCGGTCGCCGTCTTGTTGCCTATGATCCCGATCATCCAGCGGTTGCCGCGATGGTCTCAGCCGGTGCCGGGGCGGCCACGGTTGCCGAGATGGCAGCGGCATGCGGCGTGATATTCAGCAGCCTGCCCGGGGTGAAAGCACTCGAAGCCACGGTCGATGCATTGGTCGAGGCCGGGCCATCCGCAGCGATCCTGGTGGATACCAGCACTCTTCCGATAGAGGCGAAGCAGGCGGCGAAGCAGCGCCTGGACCAGGCTGGCATCACGATGCTCGATGCGCCGGTCAGCGGGACGGGCGCACAAGCGGCGCTTGGCGATCTGTCAGTGCTGGCCAGCGGGGATCGCGAAGCCTTCGATCGCGCCTTGCCGGTGATGGAGGTTTTCGCGCGATCCATTCATTACCTCGGCGAGTTCGGCGCAGGCATGGCGATGAAGCTCCTCGCCAATCACCTCGTCGCGGTGCACAGCCTGGTCGCAGCAGAAGTTCTTTCGCTCAGTTCGCAAGCCGGAATCGCCCCCTCGCTGGCGGTCGCCGTGCTGGGCGATGGGGCCGGTGCATCGCGCATGCTGGCGGTGAGAGGCCCGGTGATGGCCGAGCGCGCGTTCGACCCGCCCACCGCGCATATCGATACGCTGATCAAGGATCTGGCGCTGATAGAGACATTCTGCGCCGACAAGGCGGTGCAAACGCCATTGCTGCACGCAGCGACAGCAACCTACCGGGCGGCCGAAGAAGCCGGTTGGGGCCGCCGTGACATCAGTTCACTTTATGATTTTGTGCAGCAGAAACAGCGCGGCGAGGCCGACTGAACGACGGACGCGCTGCAAGAACGAACGCCAGCTTCGCCCCGGTCAGGTGAGGAACGGTCCCTTCCTCACCTGATCCTAGAACAACACCCAGCACGACACTTCGAATGTCCGCGGCGCCCCCGGTGTCAGCAGGAAATTGACGGTGGGAGCTACGATCATGGCTGCTGCCGCATATTTCTTGTTCAAAAGGTTACTGACATTAGGTGCGGATCTGGAAATTATCCCAGGTGTAGGAGCTGTTCAAATTCACCAGTATGCATCCGGGCAGCGGCGCGGTCAGTACGTCCGAAGTCGCCGCGACAAAGTTGATGTCGTTGGTGAAACCACTCCTCAACTCGACATCACCGCCGAAGTTGAGTTTGCTGCTACCAAGGTCGGCCGTATAATTCGCGCCTATCGTGCAGAAATTTTTCGGAGAACGCGGGATCTACACGTCGTTCGAGGTGATCGTGTCGCTGAAGGCATAGTTCTCTATCTTGGCGTCGACATAGGAGTAGGCGACGTTGGCTCTCAGGTTCGGCAGAACCTCGCCAGCTAGGTCGACGTCGATGCCATTTCTGATGATCCTTCTCGGCCTGCATCTGCTTTGGACCGCGTTCAGCGCCAGAACGGGTGCGCTAACGCAATGATGCTGGGGCATGATATCAATAATGTTGATGGAAAATGCCGAAGATTCGCGCTTTCCGTTGGTGGTGCCAGTCGGCTAACCGCTTCTTGCATCAAAACCAGCGCTTCCAGCCGGATTTTCTTGCAAGCATTGAAAAACATCGGCTGCTCGCGCTGCGGGCTAGCGCGACTTGAACAACACGGGAGCTGCGGAATGGCCGGAATGGTGGACTCTACCGATGCGTTCCGCCGGGCACGAGATCTGCTTCTCTACGAGCGGGAGAATTATGACGCCGCCATAAGACGGTTCCAATGGCCGGACATGCCTCATTTCAATTGGGCGCTTGACTGGTTCGATGCAGAGCTCGCTGCAGGTGAACACGCAAGCCAGCCCGCGTTGAAGATCGTGGGCGAAAATGCCGCAGTGCGCAGCTTTGCGGAGCTTTCGCTTAGTTCCAACCGCATTGCGAATGCGCTGCGAGAGCGCGGCTTGAAGCGCGGGGATCGAATCCTTTTGATGCTCGGCAATTGCGTTCCGCTTTGGGAAACGATGCTCGCAGCGATGAAAATGGGCGCGATTACCGTGCCAACCACGATG
Organism: Novosphingobium sp.; assembly: GCA_046063325.1. Lineage (GTDB taxonomy): Bacteria > Pseudomonadota > Alphaproteobacteria > Sphingomonadales > Sphingomonadaceae > Novosphingobium. The sequence goes on along the minus strand of JBJTMC010000094.1, from coordinate 15,171 downwards.
CTGGCAACCGCGGACGATGTGCGCAACCGGATCGTCCGGGCCGGAGCGACCTTCATTCTGACCAGCGAGGAAAATGCCGCGAAGCTGACCGACCTTCCCGAGAATGTCGTTCGCATCGCCACCGGTGCGGCGCCCGCCGGGTGGGAGCCATACGATGACCTGGACGGACCCGCCACATTCATGCCCGCCGAGCCCACTAATCCAGACGAGCCGATTCTGCTTTATTTTACGTCTGGCACGACCGCTGACCCGAAACTCGTGCTGCACACGCACCGCAGCTATGGCATTGGCGCACTGTCGACTATGTACTGGCTCGGCTTGCAGACGGGTGATTTGCACCTCAACGTCTCATCGCCAGGCTGGGCAAAGCATGCCTGGAGCTGCTTCTTCGCCCCGTGGAATGCGGGCGCGGCGGTGTGCATTGCCAATCAACCGCGTTTCAACGCCCGTCAGCTGCTCGATACGCTGGTGGCAGAAAAAGTAACTTCGATCTGTGCCCCGCCAACGGTTTGGCGATCGCTGGTTCAGGAAGACCTCGCGACTTTTGCAGTCTCGCTGACCAATGTCTGCGGCGCTGGGGAGCCGCTCAATCCAGAGGTGATCGAAGTTGTGCAGCGGGCTTGGGGCCTGACCATCAGAGACGGCTTCGGCCAAACAGAGACGACCGGGCAAATCGCCAATTCGCCCGGGCAAGAGGTGCGTATCGGGTCCGTCGGCCGCGCACTACCGGGCTATGACGTCGTCCTGCTTGACGGCGATGGCAACGAAGCTGGCGAAGGCGAGATTGCGTTGCGGCTCAATCCTCGGCCGGCAGGCCTGATGGCAGGTTATTTTGGTCAGGATGGAACTCTTCAGCCCGTTGCAGGAGATTATTACCGAACTGGAGACGTCGCCTCCCGCGATGCGGATGGATATTACACCTATGTTGGCCGCGCCGATGACGTATTCAAATCGTCTGACTACCGCATCAGCCCATTTGAACTGGAAAGCGCTCTAATCGAGCATGAATGGATCGTCGAGGCCGCAGTAGTTCCGGCACCAGACGCGGCGAAGTTGAATATCCCGAAAGCTTTCATCACACTCGTTGACGGGATCGAGGCCTCTCCAGAGGTTGCACTTAACATCTTCAGCCATATCGCGATTGCCGTTGCCCCATACAAGCGCATCCGCCGGATCGAATTCGGGACCTTGCCCAAGACTATTTCAGGAAAAATTCGGAGAGTTGAATTGCGGCAGCTTGAGGTCGAGCGTTCGAAATCGTCGGACCCGGTCGTAGGTGAATATCGCTGGGAAATGTTTGACGAGCTGACGTCAGGCGCGACCCGATAATGAATTTGAGTTTGGAGAGTAAGGCAATGAAATCGAATCAGGACGTGCTGACCGGGATATTCAGCGGGCCGATTGCAGGCCTGAAATATCAAACGCCGACTTGCTCGGGCATGACATCGGAATTCGGTGAATTTAGCTATCGAGAAGGCGAACGCGTCGCATTCCTTGTCGGCGATCTGGTGCTGGGGGCCGTCTTCGGCAAAGCTCGGGTAAATCTGGCCGATCTGGTCAGCCGTGTGGATGGGGAAATGCACAGGCTGCAAGACCCGATCCTGACCAATGTTGCCCGGCTGGTGCAAACCCTCGATGTCGAAGGCGATATGAGCACCGGGATCACGATTCTGCCGGTGGTTCACGAGATCGTCGGCAGCCGGCCGATCAAGTTTTCGCCCGATATGGGCCCGGTGATTGTCCATATGGACGATCCCGTCAGCGGCTTTGGCGAAGATCCTGTCATCAAGAAGCTGCTGGAGGACTTGAACAGCGGCGGTGCCTTTACCGGCAACGTCCCTCGCCGCCTGCGCTCACCCGCCGCCGCGCGGAACGAGGTTCGCCGCAACATGCTGGGCATCCTGCGGTTCCGCGATGTGAAGATCGACCTGCGCAGTGGGTCATTCGTCTATGCGGATGTTTTCCGCCCCGACAGGCCGGGAAAATTCCCGGTGATCATGAATTTTGGCGTCTATGGCCGCGCCTTCGTGCACCATTCCATCGGGAATGAAACCGAAGAAGAGATGCATGAGCAGATGGAAGACCGGTATTTCTTCGGCAATTCCGACGGCTTCATGTATGAAAATCACGAAAGTGTAAACACGGTCGTCTGGGTTCCCAACGATTATGCAGTTGTCCGCGTCGATGGTCCGGGCACCGGCATCAATCCCGGAACAATTGGCGTATGGGGCATCGAAGAAGCCGAAGCCTATTACGACGCCATCGAATGGGCGGGTGTTCAGCCGTGGTGCAACGGCCGTGTCGGGCTGTTCGGAATGTCCTATTACGCAATCAACCAGCATGCCGTGGCCAGCCTGCAACCGCCGCATCTGAAGGCGATGGTCGCGATTGGCACTGACATCAACATGTACGAAGAGATGTTCTACCATGGCGGATTGGCGAACATCGATTTTTTCAAGACCTGGTTCAACAATCAGGTCGTACCGGCAGTCTGCGGCAAAGTGCGGGCGGAAGATTTCACTGCCATTGTAAAGGCACACCCTTTCAACGAGCCGGATAGCACAGAGGTTTATGGACCGCGCGCCAAGCTGTTCATGAGCCCCGACATGAGCAAGACCGATGTGCCGCAATGGATCGTGGCGGCAACCACGCATGGCGGCGATATTCACCAGATTGGCAGCAGCGAAGCCTATCTGGAGGCACCAACTCCGCACAAGAAGCTCGATTTCATCGAAGATTGGTTCCTGCGCTCCTACGCATCTGACAGCGTTGCGGACCACATGGCATTCTTCGACTACTGGCTGAAGGACATCGACAACGGCATCATGGACAAGCCCCGGATTCGGCTCGACATCCGCACCGGCAACGGCAGTCTCTATGTGCAGGAAGAGAACGAATGGCCGATTGCGCGCACCCAATATGTTAAATGGTATCTCGACCCTGCGCAAACCGACGCAAAGGTTGAGGGCGGCCGGGCTGAGTGTTTCAGCCTTGCCTCGGCCCCTCCCGCCGCTGAAGGCAAAGTCGCTTACTCTGCGCAGGTGGGTTTCGCCTCGCTCTTCCCGCGCGACCTTGCAGCGACCGGCGTGTCGTTCGTATCGCCCGCTGCCGAAAGCGACATGGTTCTGGCGGGCTACATGAAGGCGGTGCTGTGGGTGTCGGCAGACAGCCATGAAATGGATATATATGTCTCCGTCCGCGTGCTCGACGAAGACGGCAAGGAAGTCGATTTCGTCGGCCCGATGTTCATCGCCAAGGCCACGAATGGCGTCAGCCCCATCGGCAAGGGATGGTTGAAGGTTTCGCACCGCAAGCTGGACGAAAAACGGTCGACCCACTTCCGGCCCAAGCACACCCATCTCGAGGCGGACCACGCGCCACTGATCCGCGACGAAATCGTTCCGGTCGAAATCGAGATCACGCCCAATACTGCACTCGTCAGGAAGGGACAGCGGATCAAGGTCGATATCCAGCCCTATCAGGGTCCGGGACATGGCATTTCCCACGCCTATGACGCTGCCTACCACGACGGCGTCACGAACCGGATCCACACTGGCCCCGACATGCCGAGCTACATCCAGCTTCCGCTGGTTCCGCCCGCGTGAAGCGCGCTGATTGTGCTGGACGCCCGTGACAGGGAGCCGGAACGAGTTAAGGGCAAGCAGCGATGAACCAGAGCTATGTGAAGGGCGCGGACCATCCGCCGCTCATCGATGAGACCGTAGGCCAGGCACTGGTCAAGGCCGCGCACCGCTTCGCGGATGGCATTGCCCTCATCGTTCACGACCAAGGCATCGAATGGACCTGGGCCGAATTTGCACACCGGGTCGATGCGCTGGCCACCGGCCTGCTCGGCCTCGGGCTGACCAAGGGCGACCGGCTCGGCGTCTGGTCGCCCAACCGCAGCGAGTGGGTTCTGGCGCAGATGGCCACGGCCCGGATCGGGGTCATTCTGGTCAATATCAACCCGGCCTACCGCCTTGCCGAAGTCGAATATGCGCTCAACAAGGTGGGCTGCCGGGCGATCATCGTCGCGCCTGCCTTCAAGACCAGCCACTACATCGAGATGCTAGAGCAAATCGGCCCAGCGCGCCTGCCGCATCTCGAGTTCCGCATCAGTCTGGGCGACGATCACTGGCCGGGCTATCTCCGCTTCGCGGACGTTCTGAAGGAGCCCGATGCAGCCCGGATCGACGCAGCGGCGGAGGGCTTGCAACCGACCGACCCGATCAACGTCCAGTTCACCAGCGGCACCACCGGCGCCCCCAAGGGCGCGACCCTGACGCACCGCAACATCCTCAACAACGGATTTTTCGTCGGCCAGGCAATCAGGCTGACACCGGTCGACCGGGTGTGCATTCCGGTTCCGCTCTACCATTGCTTCGGCATGACCATGGGCAATCTTGCGTGCCTCACCAATGGCGCGACCATGGTCTATCCGGGCGAGGCCTTCGAGCCGGAGTTAGTGCTGAAGAGCGTCGAGGCCTATCGTTGCACTGCGCTCTATGGCGTGCCGACCATGTTCGTCGCCACGCTCGATTATCCGGGGCTCGACCAATTCGACCTCACCTCGCTGCGGACCGGGATCATGGCCGGGGCGCCGTGCCCCGAAGTGGTCATGCAGCAGGTGATGGAGCGGATGAACATGACCGAGGTGACCATCGCTTACGGCATGACCGAGACCAGCCCGGTCTCCTTCCAGACCGGCATGACCGATCCAGTCTGGGCGCGGCTGGCAACGGTCGGGCGGGTGCAGCCGCACCTCGAGGTCAAAATCGTCACTGCCGATGGTGCCACCGCGCCGCACGGCGTTCCGGGCGAGATCTGCACGCGGGGCTATTCGGTTATGGCCGGCTACTGGGACGATGCCGAACGCACTGCCGAAGCCATCGACGCCGACGGCTGGATGCACACAGGCGATCTCGGCACCATCGACGAACAGGCCTATTGCCGGATAACCGGCCGAATCAAGGACATGCTGATCCGCGGCGGGGAAAACATCTATCCGCGCGAGATCGAAGAATTCCTGACCCGGTTGCCGTTCCTCTCCGATGTCCAGGTTGTCGGTATACCCGATGAACGCTTCGGAGAGGAAGTCTGCGCCTGCATCCGATTGCGCCCCGGGCATGAGGCGAGCGCAGATTCCGTCCGCAAAGCCTGCCACGGCCAGATCGCGCACTACAAGGTGCCGCGCTATGTGCTGTTCGTGGACGAGTTTCCCATGACGGTCACAGGCAAAGTCCAGAAGCACCTGTTGCGCGATCAAGCGATCGCTCTTCTCGGGAACGCTGCGGCAGGTGCGCCGGAGATCCATTCGAGTGGGGCAGGATAGGGGGCACGGAGATGTAATGTCAGAGGCTACCCATCGCTGCAAAGATTGCAGTCGTAACCGGGCCGCGAGTGACATGGGTTGAAGAAATTGGTGTTTGATCACATGGATCCAGAAATCCGAGATAGGTGGCCTTCTTGCTGACTAAGGCAGACGATCTGCCAACGCTTGGTCTGACCGCAAATCCTGCTCGAAATGGGGCTCATAACTTTCCGCCTCGTCAGGTGGGCCGCCGGCATATCGCGCCGCAAACGGATAGGCATAAACGGGCTTGCTTGCTGTAATCCTGCCGGTCTCGGGGTCAAGCTTGCGGGCTATGAGGCTGTCGGGTGCGCGATTGTGTTCCACCCAGTCTATCAGCGCGGCCAGAGGCTCTGCGGTGCGCAAGCCGGGTCCACGTTCGGTTGGCGCGCTATGCCCGTCACCCTCGGAAACGAAAAGGCGGGCAAACTCGCGGGTTGCGTCGAGCGAACCGGTCGCTTCAATGACCTGGCGATAGTACGAAATAGTCCCCGCGGCGGGTAGCACCTCGTCGTCCGCACCATGCGACATGATGATTCTTCCGCCACACGTCCGAAATGCTGAGAGATCGGCATCATCGGCCGCGAGGTACGGCAGTTCGCTAACACTGCGCTCGAAAAGATCAGCGAATCCGGCGAGCTCGAGCGTTCGCCAGTCCCAGTCTGGGTCCCGCAAAACCCAAGCCTTGAGATAATCGACAGCGAGCGGAAAGGCGATTGGGCGACGCACGCCCCCCACCATTTCGGTCATGCAGAGGCCGCGAGCCAGCGCGTTGTTTCCCCAGCTTTCCGCCCCGGGGCGAAGCCCAAACCATAAAAATGACCCATCCGGACTCCGCGGGCCTTGCCAGATTCTAGCCATCACTTCCGCGTCTCTCTCAGTGATGTGCCCCTCTGCGGTATCCGTACCGACCATACGATGTGGATCGAAATCGCATGGATCGAACGACCCGAGCACCGAGTCTCGCAGACCGCCCGTCCCGGCGCAGGCCGTAACCGCCGCTTGCCGAAACGCCTCGAGCTTTGCCGGTCCTAGGGCGCCCAACTCGTTCATGACCAGCGCCGGCCAAAGCATCGCAGGGATCGCCCGAGTCCAATTGATAGCAGGATCGGAAGTCCAGACCCCATTATAGTCGGATGGGTATCTTTGCGCGGCAACCAGCGCCTGGCGGCCACCGCCCGAGCTGCCGATGGCATAGCTGTATTTGGGTTCGCTTCCGTGGATCGCCCGGATCACTGCTTTCGCAACCAGCGTCATTTCGTGGGTAGATCGGTGCACCCAGTTTTCGGTCAATTGCCAGTCAATTTCACGTGTCCCCTCGAGAAGACCCCAGTCGGCCAAGCGCGAGTCACGGTTCCCCCCATCCGTGCTCGCAGCGGCAAACCGGTCGCGCAGGGCGCTGGAAAGCGTAGTGACCCTAAGATTTGGGGGCATAACTGCGGGAAGCTGGGTTCGGTTGCCAGCGCCCAAGGTTCCGATAAAACGCCCGTTCCATTCCAGGGGCACCCAGACGGTTATATGCGCGGGCGGGTTCCCGTTGCCCCGCCATTCGATGCGCACATCGCAAAACGGGGGCAACCCTTCGATAGGTTGGGATGGAATGGTCTGGGGCAATTCGCTTGGAGTTGGGGCAAGTTGATAGGCACCCGAAGAGTTAACTGTCGCGGAAACCACGCGGGCAGCACCAAGATGTGAGAGCGTTCGCTGTATTCGAGCGGCCGTGCAATTGATCAATGCTTCTTCCAAATCAGAAGGGCTCGAAACTTGAAAATTCATGGCCCTCTCTCCAACATCTATTGGCCATCACCCGCTTCCCTCCGGCCGAGTTCCATGGCCTGTTGAAATCGCCCGGCAAAGCATCGAACGCGATGCTAATGATGAGCGGCCTCGATCGTCTCGTAGCGGTTGCCCCGCAAAAGCACGAAGCGCACGATATAACCCAAGCTATATTAAAGCGCGAGAATCTTGATTGTCCAACCACACTTGGACTTGCCCATGGCCTGATTTTGAGTCGCCTTTTATGGATGGCCCTCCCCTTATCAAGGCCGGAAGCAGTAGGCTGCGATCTGGCTGATTTGGAGGGATGGATCTTGCGAATTACAGTGGTTGGTGCGGATTTGGGGAAGAACAGCTGCAGCCTGGTCGGATTGGACAAAGCTAGCAGGGTCGTGCCTCATCGCCGAACGCACTGCGCTGATGAAGCAGATCCGAAGCTTGTTGTTTGAGCGCGGTCATATGGTGCAACAGAGGCGCGTCCGGTTGGCGATCGATAGACGAAAGGATCGCCGCTTTCGACCACGAAGTTGCTCAGGCGGCGGAACAGGACGAGTGGGCACGTCGGCTGCTGACCATTCCTGGGGTTGGCGCGCTCAATGCGACCGCACTGGTAGCGGCGGTCGGCGACGCCGGTAAGTTTACGAGCGGTCGCGATCTCGCTGCGTGGCTCGGCCTCGTGCCACGTCAGGCGACGAAGGTCGGCAAGCTCCGGCTCCTCAGTATTACGAAACGCGGCAGGCGCTGACCCGGTTCGGGAAGCCCAAAAACTTCAACACTAACCAATGCAGCCAATTCACAAGCTTTGTGTTCACTAGCGTGTTGCGCGATGTTGACATCCGCATCAGCATGGACGGCCGGTCCGTAGAATGGACAATGTCTTCATCAAGCGGCCCTGGCGCTCCCTCCCCCGCCCGCACGGTGAGGAACGCCGCCACGGTTTCGGAGCTAGCTGGCAGCGTGTGCTGCCCCCTGCCCCGGGACCAAGCGTCTAACGCCAGCACGTCGGCGGGGAACGCACGTAGACTGTTGGGCGGAAGCGCTGGCATAGGCAGCGAACAGCTCGGGTGGCACCTCGGCACCGGGCGCGAATCCGAGCAGCGCGAGGTCGGCACTCAGCGGCGGGACATCGACGGTCGCGGCCGCTTCTTCGTGCATTGAGCGGCCATTTGTGCCGCTTTCCTTCATAAGACGCATAATGTGATAACTGCAATTATAACAGGTTATATCAATGGCTTAAATGCGTTCTTGCCTTTACAGAAATTCCGTCCCTGCATGATCCTCGAACAGCTCGGCCGACCGGACATAGCCGAGCAGCACCTCGACTTTCTTGTGCCGCGACACCTCTTGCATCTTGGCGATCGTCGCCCCGGTGCGGGAGGCCTCGGTGAGGAACCCGGCCCGCAGCGAATGCCCGCCTACTGTTGCAGGATCGAGCCCCACAATCCCTGCGTACTTCTGGATCAGCCGCGCGATCGAGCGATCCGACATTTCTCGGTCGGTTAGCTTGCCCTGCGGGTCGATGCGGGTGAACAGCGGCCCGGCACTGCCGCCGCGCACCGCCAACCAGGCCTTGAGCCGTTCCACGGGTTTGAGGCTCTTGCCCGAGGGCACTGCGATCACCTGCCCCTCCCCTTCCTGGTCGGTCTTGGAATGGCGCAGCGTCAGTTTCAGGCCCTTGTCCACCATTTCAACATCGCGCGCTTCGAGCGCGACAAGTTCCGAGCGACGCAGCGCTGCCGCCAGTCCCAGCGCCAGGATCGCCCGGTCGCGGATCGTGCGGGTGCCCTGCCCATCAGCGGCCGAGATCATCGCCGCCAGCTCGCGGGCGGTGATCGCCGCCTTGCGGGCGCTGGGCCGTACGCGCTGTTCGCGCCGGATCCCGGCGAGCGTATCGGCGATGACCATCCGCGCATCGCGCTGCACCGGCGGGACCTGCCCGTCCTGCCGATGCTTCCATCCGATCGCAGCAAGATGGCGCCCGATCGTCGTGTCGGCTTTGCCCGCCAGCGCGAGCGCAGCAAGATAGGTCGCCACTGCCTCGGGCCGCGCCGGCAACGGCTCGAGCGATCGCTCATCGCACCAGCCTTCGAACTGCTTCCAGTCGCTGGTGTAGGCGCGGATTGTGTTGGCGGCTTTGGCCTGGGCGCGGTAGGATCGGGCAGCCGCGATCTCGTCGCCCAACCTCCCGGGCAGCTCGATCGCGGTGCGGGATGCCGCTTGGAGCGGGCTGACAGCGACCCGGGCTTCAGCTTCGACGGCATCCCCGCTCATTTCCGCCATTTTCAGGCCCTTCCCCGCACCAAATCTGGCCCTGTCCTACCCCCAATTCCACTGTCCGTGAAGAGCTATTATCGGACAGTGATTGTACCATCAAAGCGGAGTATACTTTTCGGCATACAGGTATATTCTGGCACTTATGGATAACGCCCCTCCCCCGTGGCAACTCGCCCTCGCACGGATCGACGGCGCCCTGCCGTTCCTGCGCGCCGAGGTCGCCGACGGGCTGGCGCGGGCCTCCCTGCGCCGGCTGTGGCGAGTCCATGTCCGCGACTTTCCTCAAGAAAACCAAGGCCCCGAGCACAATCCTGGGCTCGCAGCAGCCGAACTGACCCGCTCGTGGTACGCGGCCGAACGGCAGGACTTCCTGTCCTGGATCAGCCGGCGCGGTCCCCCTCCCCTCGCCCGCGCCGCGCGGCTCACCCTGGCAGCCAAAGACGCGCGCGAAAGTTTCTCGGGGCCATTTGACGCAGCCGACCGGGCGCTGGACCGGCTCGATGCGTTGCTCCCCGCGCGCGACCCGTCCGCAACCCTTGCTGAATGGCTCCACCAACTCCGCACCGACGAAGTCGACTTTCTCGAAGGCGGTAGCGAGGAAGTGTTGATCGAGGGCCATGTGTTCCAGCGCTTTGCCGCGGGCGGGAGTGCCTGGGCTGCCTCGCTTGCCGCAGCGATGCGCCCGCAGCTGTTCGGGCTGGGAGCGGCGCCGCTAGCGCTCGCCGGAATAGCGCCGCGCAGCCTATTCCGCGCTGAACCCGAACGCCCCCTCCCCGCCCTGCTTGCTACCGCGATCGGCGCTGCGGCAGGTGACGTGGCAACAGACCTCGCCGCCGTTACGGCAATGGTTGCCCGCGGCGAAGAACGCCTCGCTGGTCTCTACGCCTCGTCACAGGCGCCCGCGATGTGGCAGCTGATAGCAGGGCTAGGCCCCCTCACCCGCGCCGAATTGGCCCGCGCCCTTGGGGTGACCCGTCGCACTGCTTCACAGGCCGCTGTGGCGCTTGAGAACGCCGACCTGGCCACCATACGCCCCGGCGACCATGCTGTGGCCCCAAAGGGCCGCCAGGCCGCTTCCTGACGCATTTCACGGCCAGTACTGGTCTAACACCGCGCGTACAGCTTCTTCCGCCTCTTGGCGCGTTGCGCCACCCTTGCTCAGTAGCATGACGCGGATCCCCTTGCGGTCAGCACCCTCGATCCGGAGGACTGGCTTACCACTCGCGCTTGCGACCGTCTCAACCTTTCCTGACTTCTTGGGGGATCCTGACTTCTTGGGGGGGTCTGCAGCGAGTGTCAGTGCCTTGATCACGTCAATCACGGGCATCGACCGGCCGGTTACCTTGCGATCGGCGGCCAGACGCTCGGCCTCCTGGAAGGCGCGTTCCCTGCGATCATCTGGCTTCAGCAGCGCCTTGAGAGCAATAGCATTGCGAATGCCAAGCTCCTGCGGTTCGGCAAAAGCTCTCGTCAATTCCTCTGGAAGTCGGGCCAGATCAAGATAGCGCGTGAGCCAGCTTTCAGAGACCTTCAGCCGCTCGGCCATCGTCCTTTGACGGCCGTCATAGTAGGCGGTGAGTGCCCGCAGATAATCCCTCGCCCTTTCAAGATCGGTGAGATCGTCTCGGGCGCGATTCTCGATGTCGGCAAGCCTGAACGCCTCTTCATCACCAATCTCACGCACATCGACAAGGAACTTGAAGTCAGGGTAGTTATGAGACCTCAGCCAGCTAATCGACCAATGTCGCCGCGCGCCGCAGATGACCTCAAACTCATAGTCCTCGTTACCGGATATACGGCGAACAATCGCCGGAATTTCCTGCCGGCCCTGCGCCTTGATGCTCTCGATAAGATCCGAACACCGTTCTTCGTTGAGCAAGTCGTAATCTCGGTTATGCCCTGCCCACATCCTGCATTTGGCAGGATCCACCAGCTCATGGGTCCGATTAACAATCGCCCCTGACGCAAGGTCGGCAAGACGGTTTGAACGCCCGGTTAGAACGTTCGAGGCAATGCTCGACCGACGGGGCGCCACTCCATCATCGCTCAAGTCGATACCGGCCGCCAAATCGGCCGCAAAACCGCTGTTTTTCTTACTCATGCAACCCTCCCATTAGCAGAATTGCACGCGTGCAATTATCCGGTTCCTCGTGAATTTCACGATCAATTGCACGCGTGCAATTCCGGGGGTTCATGCCAACGCCTCCTGGCGCAAGCGCTTCTGATGACTGGGCCACATCGAACGAATATCGACTTCAATCTCAGAGTTCACCCCATCGAGATAATTCAGGCAACGGTTGCGCACCGCAGAACTGGTCGCAGGCCCGTCGAGCTCATAAACCGTCATCAAACGTGCCGTTGCATTGTCTATCTCGGCCGAATCCTTCAGAGGTGTGCGAACCATCGCATGCCCAAAAAGCGTGCGCATCAATTGCAGCAGCTCCTTTTGCATTGATTTGTTCTCGTCGACTTTCGAAGCAACGAAGCGGAGAAACTTCAACTCCGGTGCGAGTCCGCGGTCCGCAAGCTGTTCAATCGTCTCATCCAGCATCGAAAGGAATGCTGCCGTGGATGAGAAGTCCATCACGGTTGGCGGAACCGGCACCACCAGCGAATTTGCCGCACGCAGCACGGAGAGTGAAATCGCGCCAAGAGCTGGTGGAGGATCCATAACGACGACGTCAAAGCGATCCGAGATGCTTTCAATTCCTTCCTTCAGGCGATCGAGAAGTGAGCCATTGCCCTGTGCCATCCGCGCTGCCAGCTCATATTCTGAATTGAACAGGCGGAGGTTCGCCGGAATCAGTTCCAAACCATCGAAATGGGTTTTGCGAAGAGCATAGTCGAGGGACGATCGTTCGCCTTCGCGAAGGAACGGGTAAAGCGTATCATCTTCCGTGAGGTCAAGGTCGGGGACGTAGCCGAAAAGCGTGGTTGCAGACGCCTGGCTGTCGCAATCAACCAGCGCGACGCGGTATCCTCGAATGGCTAGGTATTGGGCCAGATGGACCGCCACAGTCGACTTGCCAACGCCGCCCTTGAAATTCTGAACCGCCACGACACAGCAGGGGTCGTCCGCAGTTCGATAGGGCCTCGTTCCAAAGACGCCGCGCATGTCGTTGAGCTGCGCCAGCGTATATCTCTCGCGCCTGTTGTTGCCGGTTCTCGCTGGCTCAGGAAGTCGGCCATCCTTCTCTGCGTCCCGTATCGCAGCGGGAGTTCTGCCCACAAGCTCAGCCGCCTTGCCAATCGTGAAAGTGGGCTCACGACGGTCATCAGCCCGGGCGCTACGCGCAGAATCCCGCAATTTTTCGAGCACTGACGAAGTTCGACCGGCCAGCGTCGCGACCGATACCAAACGCTCCGCTTCCTCAATTTGAAGTCCGTTAGACACAAGCCCACCTTTCGCAATTGAGCGTGTGCTACACCCACTTGCGCTTTTGGGTCAAGAAATTCACAATTTTCGAAAGTGAGGGGTTCAAATCCAGCTCAAATTGTTCTGGCGCGGCTCCAACCTGACTCGGTGGGGGATGTAGAAATTGCACGCGTGCAATTTGCCGCCCTCACGGCCTGCCCCGACGATTAACCCATCCCTCACAAAACCCCTTCCAAGATGCCGCCAACTTTGCCCCCCGGAGCTTTTCCAAACGCTCACCCATCTGCGCGCGAAAACCATCGGCCATCATATCCACATCCCAACCGCCGCCATACTGCCGCCCGATCGAGAGGAATTCTGATTCGTTTTCCCCGTAGCGCAGCGATCCTCTCGGGAAGCCCGCCTCTGCGGTCTTTTTGCGTGCGCCGGTCTTGCGCGGAGCCGGGATAGCCCCCTGCCCCCCCGCGATGGTTTCGACCGTCCCTTCCCGCCGCGCTTGCCGGCCCGCAGAATGTCGATCCAGTTCGTCAACCGTCTCGATCACTTCAGGAGCACCCTTAGGCTCAAACCGGAACTCAAGCTCAGTAACCGTCCTACCCTGCCGAATTTCGCGCCACTCAACACGGAAATGCGCCAATTGGTCGATCTCTGATTTGGCTTTCTCAAGGACTTTGCGGCGAAGCTGGGCGAAGTCGGTATAAACCTCGGGGGGAATGCCCAGGGCAGCTCTGAGCGCCTGCATGTCGCCCCTCCAAGTCGCTTGACGACGATGCAACCGAAGCGCCCCCAGTTCATAAAGCTTCAGCGCGTAATTTGAGCGGAAGCCAAGGACGGCTTGCCGGTTGAGAACGGCATAAGTCTCTGACGCTTGAATGAGCTTGCGCGCATCGGGCGTGAACTCCCACTCGATCCAGCCTGCTTCGCCGCCCTCCTCCTCCGTTTCCTCGCGTGACCGGGAGATCAGAGAAAACAGGAGGGTGGCCTTCTTCCCGCGCCAAGATTTGTCATCAATAGCAAAGAGCGTTCGGTGCAATTCCTGGAGCATGTCGGTGATGCGCTCATTGCCCTTATGACCGCGCCTAATGTCAGCTTTACGGATACGGTGCGGTCGATCCTCCCAAGCGTCTCCTCCAGCAGTCAAAATCATCAAGGCTAGTAGCCGAGACGCGGTAAGACTGAGCGATTCACCTTTGACGAATTTAATTTCGATGATGCTGCCCGGCTTGGCAAATTCATCTCCGCCCTTCGCCTTCAGAGCTGCAGCAACGCGCATGGCACGGCCGGGGGATACTTCCTCCAGGCCTTCTTCAACAGACTCGGCTATTTGGCCAACTTCGCTTTCCATGCCATATTTCGATCAGAACGTGATTCTCGGGCCTTGTTTGCTGCCTGACCTGACCTCTTTCGTCAAGTCAGGTCAGGATAGGAGTGCGGCACCTGCCCCCAAACGGTCAGGATAAAATAACAGCTGCTCGAGCCGCAAAGACGCCGAACATCGCGAGTCGGCGGATCTTTGGCCCAATCTGGAAATTGGCCTTGATTTTCGACCTCGTCGCGATTCAGGTACTCACATCAGTAGAGCAAGGAACGTCCGTCCGATTGATTCCCCCAAAGAGTCAGGACCGCCCCAAAGGGTCAGGTAAGTTCCCCCTATGGGTCAGGCTATTGCCCCCACGGGGTCAGGCAAACTCCCCCAGCAAGTCAGCTATATAGCCACAACGCCTTGGAATTGCGCAGCTTTTCGCCCGTTGAATCTGAATCTTTAGAATCAAGAATCCTTCCGCTGCAAGCAGCGGCGTTTGTAAATTGATTTTTAGAAGATCGGATACCGATTCGCATGGGCGAGAACGGAGCGCCCGAGATGCGAGCACAAGACATCAACTGACTGAAGGGGAGGGGAGGAGGGTTGGTTGAAGTGGCATGTCGATCGTCCGCAACAGACCCTCCAACGCCCTGCGCAATCTCGTCAAACACCTCGGCGGCACCTGGTCAGGAGACGTTGCAATGTGCCGGTGCCCTTGCCATGCCGACAGAACTCCCTCGCTTTCGATCCGCCAGGGTGACCGAAGCATTCTGGTGACCTGCCACGCCGGGTGCGATTCACGAGACGTCATGCGCGAGCTGGCCCGCCTGGCCCGCATTCCCACGTTCACGCCGTCGATGGTGCAACGCACTTTGCCTGATCCGCGCGCGCCACACCTTGCGATCTGGCGGAGTGCCAGACCGGTCGAAGGAACGCTGGCTGAGCGCTATGTCCGGGATGCGCGCGGCATCCAGGCTACGCTCACCGACATTCGCTTTCACGAGCGATGCCCGCGAGGGCAGGGCGCCCTGGCCGTGTTTTAGCCCGCCCTCCTGGTCGGCATGCGGCGGGCAGAGGAGATTGCGGCCATCC
>JBJTMC010000093.1:0-14535 GCA_046063325.1 Novosphingobium sp. | reverse complement strand
CGAAGCGCAGGCCGAAAGCGCCAGCGCGGCAAGGCCCGCCACCAAAATCCTGCCCGTGATCGCCATCGTGTAACTCGCTCCGTCCGGCGGCTTCGCGGGATTGCCCGCACCGCCCCTATGATCTATCGCGGCCAGCCTTAGGCCGCCTTCGCGTGCCGCGCAATGGCGGCGGATGGGCGGTGCCGCTTTAATCGCGGCTGAATGGAAGAAGGGCTTTTCTGCGTGTCGCTGCTCAAACGCCTGTTCGGCAATTCCGTGGATGATCAGGCCGCCATCCGCCCGCTGTGGCACCGCGTAGTGGAAATCGCGCGCGAGCCGGGCTGGTATTCGAAAGGCGGAGTTGCGGACAGTCTGGCCGGACGGTTCGACGCGGTTTCGCTGGTCCTTGCCCTGGTGATGCTGCGGATGGAGGGCGAGGAATCCCTGCGTGGACCAGCCGCGCGGCTGACCGAACTGTTCGTCTCGGACATGGACGGCCAACTGCGCCAGTCCGGGGTAGGCGACCTGGTCGTGGGCAAACGGATCGGCAAGCTGATGAGCGCGCTTTCGGGCCGGATCGATGCCTACCGCACGGGTCTGGCCCGGACCGACGAAACCGCGCTTGTTGCCGCGATCGCCCGCAACGTGACGCTGGGCGACAATGGCGATGCCGCCGCGATCGCGAAGGAGATGCGGGTGCTGGCGGCCACACTGGCCGCAACCGGCGATGCCGACCTTCTGGCCGGAAGGATCGCGCGATGAGTGAATTCGAACGGATCTACGATGCCCAGCGCCTGCCCGCTGGCGAGCAGCAGCTTGAGGCGAGCGAAGCGGAGCGCGCGGCACTGGCGGCGCGGTTCGGGCTGGTCGCGGTCAAGGCGCTGAGCGCGCAGATCACGCTGATCGCAGACGGGCCGACCGTGCGGGCGACGGGGCGGATGCAGGCCGACGTGGTGCAAAGCTGCGCGGTTTCGGGCGAAGACCTGGCGGTCCGCATTGCCGAACCGATCGCGCTGCATTTCGTCCCGGCCAGCGACACGCCGCTGGGCGATGAGATCGAGTTGGAGGCGCAAGACCTTGACGAGATCGAGATGGACGCCGCCCGGTTTGACCTGGGCGAAGCGGTGGCGCAGTCCATGGCGCTGGGGATCGATCCCTATCTGGAAGGGCCCGGCGCCGCCGAGGCCCGGCGCAAGGCCGGGATCGTCAGCGAAGGCGAAGCCGGCCCGTTCGCCGTGCTCAAAGGATTGCTGAAGGAATAGACCCGGCTCAGAACGGGATATCGTCGTCGAGATCGTCGGCGAAACCGCCCGCCGCACCGCCGCCCTGCTGACCGCCGCCAAAGCTGCTGCCGCCCGAACGCTGGCCGCCCCCGAAATCACCGCCACCGCTGCGCTGGCCGCCGCCATAGTTGCCGCCGCCGCCGCCCTGGCCGCCGCCCGGCGCACCATCCAGCATGGTCAGCACGCCCTGGTTGCCGCCCACCGAAACTTCGGTGCTGTAGCGATCGTTGCCCGACTGGTCCTGCCACTTGCGGGTGCGCAACTGGCCTTCGATGTAGACTTTGCTGCCCTTGCGCAGGAACCGTTCGGCCACACCGACCAGCCCGTCCGAATTGAGCACCACAGTGTGCCACTCGGTCCGTTCCTTGCGCTCTCCGGTGTTCTTGTCCTTCCAGCTCTCGCTGGTGGCGATCCGCAGGTTGGCGATCCGCCCGCCGTTCTGGAACGACTTCACTTCCGGATCGGCGCCCAGGTTACCAATCAGAATGACCTTGTTGACGCTGCCTGCCATCGAATCGTGTCCCTTTGAAATCAGGCCGACTGCCTAGCCGCTTGGCAATGGGAGTGCCAGTTTGCGAAGGGCATTTCCCCACAGGCCTTGGCCAGGGGGCAGGACCGCTTCAGCCCAGCCCCATCCAGACCGCGAACCAATAGGTCAGGCCGGCGAATATGTAGGCAAGAGCGAACAGGTAGGCCAGCATGAACAGCGGCCATTTCCAGCCATTGGTTTCGCGCCGGGTGACCGCGATGGTGCTCATGCACTGCGGCGCAAAGACGAACCAGGCCAGAAAGGCGAGCGCGGTAGCCAAAGACCAATGCGATGTCAGCTGGGTGCCGAGCGCGGCCGCGGTGGCGTTGTCGTCGCTCGACGCGACCGCATAGGTCGTGGCAAGCGAGCTGACCGCCACTTCGCGCGCGGCCATCGCCGGGATCAGTGCCAGCGCGATATCGCGGTTGAACCCGATCGGCTCGACCACAACGGCAAGGCCATTGGCGATGTGCCCGGCAACCGAGGCATCGACCTGGTTCTGCCCTTCCCCGGCGCGGGGGAAATTGAGCAGCAGCCACAGCACCACCGAGACCGTGAAGATGATCGTCCCCGCCCGGCGCAGAAAGATCCATGCGCGCTGCCACAGGCCGATCGCCAGATCCTTCATGTTGGGCATCTGGTACTTGGGCAGCTCCATGATGAAGCCGCTTGCCGCGCCCTTGGTGACCGAGGCACGCAGCGCCAGCGCAACGGCCATCGCCGAGACGATCCCGGCAATCAGCAGGCCAAACGCGACCAGACCCTGCAGATTGACGACGTTTGCGACCAGGCGCCGGGGCACAAAGGCGCCGATGATCATGGTGTAGACCGGCCACCGGGCCGAGCAGGTCATCAGCGGGGCAATCAGGATCGTCGTCAGCCGGTCCTTAGGATCGGAAATCGACCGGGTCGCCATGATCCCCGGAACTGCACAGGCAAAGCTGGAAAGCAACGGGATAAAGCTGCGTCCGGACAGTCCGACCTGCGCCATCAGCCGGTCCATCAGGAAGGCGGCGCGGGCCATGTAGCCCGAGGCTTCGAGCGCAAGGATGAAGAAGAACAGGATCACGATCTGCGGCAGGAACACCACCACCGCCCCAACGCCCGCCAAGACTCCATCGGTCACGAGATCCCGCGCGAGAGACGGCGCAAAGACGGTCTGAACCTCGGCCGAGATCCAATCGACCAGGCTCTGCAAGGCTTCCTGGAATGGCGCCGCCCCGGCGAACACCGCCTGGAACATCACGAACAGCAATGCGAACAGGATCAGCGGGCCCAGCCAGGGATGCAGCAGAACCTGATCGAGCCGGGCATGCAGCCGGTGGCGCCGGGTTTCCGAAAGGATCGCCCCTTCGGCAATCGCCCGCGCGGTCAGCCGCCGTTCGGTCCGCCCGCTGTGCGGATGGCGATGTTCCGGCTCGCGCTCCTCAGCCGCGGCAATCGCTGCGGCCAGTTCGGCAAGACCCTTGCGGCGCACCGCCACGGTCGGGATCACCGGCACACCCAGCGCCTCTTCCAGCGCGGCGGGATCAAGCACCAGCCCGTCGCGCTCGGCCAGGTCGATCATGTTGAGTGCGACCACCGTTGGGCGGCCCAGTTCGATCAGTTCAAGCGCGAAGACCAGGTGCTGTTCGAGGTTCGAGGCGTCGAGCACGATCACCAGCACCTGCGGCGCGGCCTCGCCCGGAAATTCGCCGAGGATGACCTTGCGGGTCACTTCCTCGTCGGGGCTGTTGGGGTGCAGGCCGTAGCTGCCCGGCAGATCGGTCAGCCCCACCGGCGCGCCGCTCGGCAGGATCAGGCGGCCGGCCTTGCGCTCGACAGTTACGCCCGGATAGTTGGCGATCTTCTGCCGTGCCCCGGTCAGAGCATTGAAAAGCGCGCTCTTGCCGGCATTGGGATTGCCGACCAGCGCGGCGCTGCGCGGACCGTTCATCTCAGGCTGCTTCCACAGTCATTGCGCGGGCATGGGCCCGGCGCAGCGCGACGGTCATCCGCCCGATTTCCAGGGCGATCGGATCGCGTCCCAGAAAGATGCCCCGATAGGCCATCCGCACCTGCGCATCGGCTTCGATCCCGAGAGCGCGCAACCGCTGCGCCTCTTCAACCGCAAGCAACGACCAGTCGACCGCGACGATGCGGGCGCGCTGGCCAAGCGGAAGCTGGTCTAAGGTCATGCCTCAGCCGCTGCCATATTGCGCGGCCTGTTGCAAGTCATTCGCAATAATATTGATCGAGGTCAAATTCCCCCGATCTTACAGCAGCCTTGAAATTACCGTGCGGGATAGCGCAGACGCCCCAGAAACCGGGCCGGACTGAAGTGTTCCCGCTCGCGCAGAAGCCGCCCCTTGGCTTTCTCGAACTTCATGATTCCCTCGATCCGGCGGTCAAGGAAGGCCTTGGTATCGGCATGGTCCTCGCTGCTGTCGCTCACATAGACCGCCAGCGTCGCGGCATAGATCGAACCGAGTGTCAGGCGCTTGGTATAGTGGTTGTAATCGGTCGCCGTATCCCCGGCGAGGCGCCACATCGCATCGGCGCTGTGCCAGCCGAGCGCCAGCGCCTTTGTCAGGTTCTGCGGCATCGCCATGATCGCCTGGGCGCGGCGCAGCGCCTCTTTCTGGGTGGCGATCGCATCCAGCCGGAACAGCACGAGGGTGCGGATCCGCTCCCGGATCTTGAGCGCGGCAACCTTCTCCGCGGGCAGCTCCTCGGCCATGGCGGCATCGACCGCATGGACCCAGGCCGTGATCATCTCCATCGCCCCGCCCCGGAACGCAAAGGCCGCGGCGGCAGGATCGATCCCTTGCGCCTCTGCCGCGGCGCGCACCGCAGTTTCGCTCCAGCCGTCGAACACCGCCGCATCGGCCACGGCCGGGGCGAGCGCCAGGCGCAGGTCTTCAAGGCTGGCGGGCTGGGTCATGATCAGATCTTCGGGCCGTAGGCCTGCGGACCCTGCCCGGGCTTGGCCTTGGGCTTGGCCTCGTTGTCGATCACGCCCAGCAGGGTGCCGTTGGTGTCGAGCCGGGCATAATCGCGCGCCGAACGGCCGGAATTGTCTGCCCGGTCGGGATCGGCTCCGGCCTTCAGTAACACCCGCATCAGTGGCACGTTGCGGTTGTGGACCGCGGTGATCAGCGGGGTTTCGCCGGCATTGTTGCTTTCATCGACCCGCGCACCGCGTTCGATCAGCAGTTCCACCCCTTCGGTGAAGTTGAGGTTGCAGGCGACAACCAGCGGGGTCACGCCGCGGCTGTCGCGGATGTTGACGTTGGCGCCCTTGGCGATGAGGAACTGCATCCAGGTCAGGTCGCGGCGCTGGGTGACGATGTGCAGCGCGCTTTCGCCGCTGGTCACGTCGCGGGTGTTGATCAGGTTCGACCCGCTCTTGTTGAGCATGTCGGTCACGTCCTGGCCTTCCTTCTTCTTGACCGCCTCAAGAAACTTGTAGCTGTCAGAGAACTGGGCGGCGGCCGGGCCTGGCAACGCGATCAGCGCCGCCAGCGGAGCAGCCAGGACCAGGGCCAGTTTGCGAAATTCAGGCACGAAAACGATCCTTCTGTTGTCTGGGCGCGGCCTGTCGGGAATCGCAGCGCGGCCCAAAACGCTCCTTGCGCGGGCTTGTTTAGCAGAGCATGAACCGCCGCGCCATGAAGAAGCCATTTGTTCTCGCTCTGGTTGCCAGCAGCGCAATCGTCCTTTCCGCCTGTTCGCCGCAGGACCAGCAACAGGCCCAGCCGATCGGGGCCTCGATCGAAGGAAGCTCGATCGGCGGGCCCTTCACCCTGACCGACAAGGACGGCAAGCGGGTCACGTGGGACCAGTTCAAGGGCAAGTACCGGGTGGTCTATTTCGGCTATACCTTCTGCCCGGATGCCTGCCCGAGGGACGTCAACATCCTGATCCAGGGCTTCACCCGCTTTGCCAAGGACCATCCGCAGCAGGCCGCAGAGGTCCAGCCGATCTTCATCACGGTTGATCCGGCGCGCGATACCCCGGCCCGGATCGGGGAATTCACCGCCGCGTTCAGTCCCACACTGCTGGGCCTGACCGGCACCCAGGCCGAGGTCGACGGCGCGGTCAAGGCATTCAAAGTGGTGGCCCGGCGCGGCACCGATACGCCCGGCGGTTATCTGATGGACCACAGCCGCATGGCCTATCTGATGGGGCGAAACGGCGAGCCGATCGCCGTCCTGCCGGTCGACAAGGACGCCGCGGCGGTTGCCGCCGATCTGGCCCTGCTGGTCAAGTGAGCCGTCTGCGCCCCGATTTCTGGACCCTGCCGATCGAGACGCTGACCCGCCCCGAATGGGAAGCGCTGTGCGACGGCTGCGGACAATGCTGCCTGCACAAGGCCGAGGATGAGGATACCGGCGCAATCTATCCCACCAACGTTGCCTGCCGCCTGCTCGACATCCAGACCGCGCGCTGCATGGACTATCCCCACCGCAAAGCCCAGGTGCCCGATTGCGTACGGCTTACCCCCAGGCTGGCCGCCAGCCTGCCGTGGCTGCCCGAAACCTGTGCCTATCGCCTGCGCGCCGATGGCGATCCGCTGCCCGACTGGCATTACCTGCTGTCCGGTGATGCTGAAGCGGTTCACCGCGCCGGCCTGTCGGTGCGGGGGAAAGCGATCCCCGAAGCGCTTGCCGGGCCGCTCGAAAACCATGTAATCCTGCCGCCAGGCATTGAACTGGCGGACGATGATTGACTGGTTGCTAGGGGGATCGCGCAACGATCCGCAGGTCGAAGTGGCCGGGCGGCTGATCCCCGTGGTGTTGCGCCGCACCGCCCAGGCCCGGCGGATGACGATGCGGCTGGCCCCCGATGGCAGCGAAGTGCGCATCACCCTGCCCAGTTGGGGGCGCAGCGCCGAAGCGCTCGATTTTGCGCGCAAGCGGTCGGGCTGGCTCGCCGCGCAGCTCGCCGCGGTGCCCGAAGCGTCGGTGCTGGGCCCTGGGACGGTCCTATCCTACCGCGGGTTCGACCTGACCTTGACGCACGATCCCAAGGCCCCGCGCCGGGTGCGGATCGGCGAAAGCGCGCTGCACATCGGCGGTCCGGCGGAATCGCTGGCTCCGCGCCTCCGGCGCTGGCTGCAGGGCGAAGCGAAGCGGCTGCTGGAAGAGGATCTGGCCCACTATTGCCTGCGCGCCGGAAAGCCGGTGCCCCGGCTGATGCTGTCCAACGCCCGCCGCCGCTGGGGTTCCTGCGCGCACGACGGGACGATCCGGATCAACTGGCGGCTGATCATGGCGCCCGATTTCGTCCGCCGCTCGGTCGTCGCGCACGAAGTCGCGCACCTGGTCCACTTCGATCACAGCCCCGAATTTCACGCCCTGCTCGAATCGCTGTTCGGGCCGGAGATTCGCGCCGCCAACCGCTGGCTCAAGCGCGAAGGCCGCCAACTCCATGCCCTGTTTGGGTAATTTGCCGTTACGCGAAATTAACCACGATCCGCCGAAAAGGAGGGGATGAAGGCACTGCCTGCCTTGCTGGCCGCCGCGCTGCTGCTGGGCCCGTTTCCCGCCGCCGGGCAGGATGGCTGCCGCCTGTGCTACAGCGATCCTGCCGCCAAGCCCGGCGACAAGCCGCTGACGCTGGAAATCTGGACCGATCTCAACTTCGCCAAGCTGGCCCTGACTGGGCGCAGCGGCGGAAGCGCGCGGGTCGATGCCGGGGGCGGCAAGAGCACCCAGGGCGAAGTGATCGACCTGGGCGGTACCGCGGTCACCGGGCATGGCCGGATTACCGGCGTTCCGGGCCGCGAGGTGCGGGTCGACCTGCCCAGCCGTGTGCCGATGGAGACCCCCGATGGAGGCGGCGCCGAACTTACCGATTTCACCACCACTCTTGCCCCGCATCCCACGCTGGATGCCAACGGCGTACTCGAGTTTGATTTCGGCGCGCGGCTGGTTGTCCATGGCGGGCGGGGCGGAAATTTTCGCGGACGCATCCCGATTTCGGTCGATTACAACTGACCACTGGCGCCGGTGCGGCGGCGCGCCTATCTTGGCGCGATGAAAATGTCCTTCATCAGTCACGTCAGCCCCGGCGATGCGGTTTCCGGTTTCCGGGACGTGTTCCGCGATGCCGGGCCAAAGCGCTGGCCAATCGCGCTGCTGGCCGCCGCGATCACCTTTGGCATGATCGCCTCGCTTTCGTTCGAGGTCTGGAGGAAGCCGCGCCCGCTTCCGGAGATCACCTATATCACCACCTTCCCGAAGGACTGGACCCCGGCCGAATCGCGGAAATTCATCGAACAGAACCAGCGCGCCAAGGAACAGCGTGAGGCGGCCGAAGCCGCTTACGAGGCGGAAGGCCGCAAACTGTGGGAAGATCTGGGCCGCGCTTCGGGCATGGACGTCGACAAGATCAAGCAGCAGGCCGAAAAGGACCGCGCCGCCGAAGAGGCCAAGAAGAACGCCGATTTCGAAGCCATGGTGAAGAAGCAGCAGGGCGCTGCGGTTGGCAAGTGAACAGGATCGCCGCTGGCTGAGCGCGGCGGCCCGGCTGGCCGCGCGCGGGGTGCCGCTATCGCGCCCCAATCCCGCCGTTGCGGCGATTCTGGTCAAGGACGAACGGGTGATAGCGCGCGGCTGGACCCAGCCGGGCGGGCGCCCCCACGCCGAGGCCGTAGCGCTACAAGCTGCGGGCAAAGCCGCGCGCGGTGCCACCCTTTACGTCACGCTTGAACCCTGCGCGCACCAAAGCCCGCGGGGCCCGGCCTGCGCCGATCTGGTCGCGGCCAGCGGCGTGGCGCGGGTGGTGATCGGCTGCTCCGATCCCGATCCGCGCACCGCCGGAAAGGGCGCCGCTCGATTAGCAGCCGCCGGAATCGCGGTGGATCCGGTCGATTGCCCTGATTGCACGGCCAGCCTGGCCGGTTACCTGATCCAGAAGCGGCTTGGTCGCCCGCATGTCACGCTCAAGCTGGCGCTGTCCGAGGACGGGCACCTCGCCCCGCCGCCGGGCGAGGGCCAATGGCTGACCGGGGAAATCGCCCGCGCCCATGTCCACGCGATGCGGGCGCGGATGGACGCGATCCTGGTCGGGCGCGGGACGCTGGAAGCCGACGCGCCGCGGCTCGACGTGCGCCTGCCCGGGCTGGAGCCGCGCAGTCCGCAGCGCTGGCTGCTGACCCGGGGCGAGGCGCCAGCGGGATGGCGCGCCCTGCCCGCCCCCGTCGCGATTTCCGGCATGGCCGGCGTGCAATACCTGATGGTCGAAGGCGGCGCGGGCGCGGCGCGGGCCTTTCTTAATGCCGGACTGGTCGACCGCCTGCTGCTCTACCGCGCCCCGCGCACGGTCGGCGGCCAGGGCCCCGCCTTGCCCGAACTGACCCGCGCCGCGCTGGACCACTCCGTCACCTGGCACCGGACCGATACGCGTCCGCTTGGCAACGACACCCTCGCCGTCTACGAGCGCAGGTGATGTTTACCGGAATAGTCACCGCCGTCGGCGCAATCCGCGAAACCCGCAACCAGGGCGATCTGCGCGCGGTCATCGGCTGCCCCTATGACCCCGCCGGGATCGCGATCGGCGCGTCGATTGCCTGTTCGGGCGTGTGCCTGACCGTGGTCGATCGCGGCGGAGAGCCGGGCGACGCCTGGTTTGCGGTCGATATTTCGGGTGAAACCGTCAGCAAGACCGCGCAGGGCCAGTGGACCGCTGGACGCAAGCTCAATCTGGAACAGGCGCTCAAACTGGGTGACGAACTGGGCGGGCACATCGTGACCGGGCACGTCGACGCGGTCGGCCGGATCACCGCGCGCGAGGAAGTGGGCGGCTCGCTCCACGTCACGATCACCGCCCCGGCAGAGATCGCGCCTTACATCGCTACCAAGGGCTCGATCACGGTCGACGGCGTATCGCTGACCGTCAACGCGCTGAGCGACCATGCCGACGGGTCTTGCGATTTCCACCTCAACCTGATCCCGCACACCGCCGAGGTGACGACGCTGGGCGACCTGCAGACCGGGGATGCCGTGAACCTGGAGATCGACGTGCTGGCGCGCTATCTCCAGCGGATGCAAAGCCTCCGGGGCTGAGCGTTCGTGGCGGAAATTCGCCAACTTTCGATCGATGACGCCGCCTTGACGGCACCGATACACCGGGTCAGCGGCGCGCTGATCCCGGGCTACGACACAGGTCTGCACACGCCTGCCGAGGATCTGGAGTTTCACCGGACCAGGGTATTTGTCGACAACGCGGTCTGGGGCGCTTTCGAGGGCGGCGAGCTGATCGGATTCATCGCGTTGCAACCGGGATGGATCGATCACCTCTACGTCAGGCCCGATCGCCTGCGCCGCGGGATTGGCGCCCGGCTGGTTGCCTTTGCGCAGCGCCAGCAAAGCAAGCTGCGACTATACACCTTTCAAGCGAACGCCCGTGCCCGCGCCTTCTATGAACGGCTGGGGTTCGTCATCGAAGAATTGACCGATGGCGCCCGCAACGAAGAGAAAATGCCGGACATCACCTATCTTTGGCGCGCTTCCTAAGATCGGCTGAGCGGCCCTTCGGCAAAGCTCTGCCGGGTGATTTCGTAGATCACGTGCAATTCCGCCGGCCGCCCGGCGATTGCAACCACCTCGGTCCGGTCCGCCAGGCACCCCCCAATTTTTGCCATGGCCCCGCGCGAGCGCACGTTTTTCGCGCCGACCCGGAAGAGCACCCGTTCGACGAACTGCAAGGCATGGGCCAGCATCAGCCGCTTCATCTCGGCATTGAACGCCCCGCCCCAGTGGCTGCGCTTCAGAAAGGTCCAGCCAATCTCGACCGATCCGCCGTGGGCCGGATCGTAGGCCTGCATCCGCGACGAGCCGATGATGCGGCCGGAAGACTTGTCGATCACCGCCAGCGCCCCGCCCTGGGCCAGCGCATCGGCGAAGTAGGCACGGAACACGCTCTCCTGCCAGCGGTCGTTCGCAGGGTGAACTTCCCAGATCAATGGATCGCTGGCGACGGCATAGAGCGCGTCCCAGTCATCGGCCCGAAGTGGCCTCAGCAGCAGCCGCTCCCCTTCGAGGACCGGCTGCCGGTCCATCTTACGCGCTCACCGCGGCGACATCGGCGATGAACTTGTCGATGTTGCCCATGGTCAGGCCCGCCACGTTGATTCGCCCCGATCCGGCCATGTAGATGCCGTGATCGCTGCGCAGCGCAAGGATCTGCTCGGGGCTGAGCGGGAGGATCGAGAACAGTCCGCTCTGACTCCCGACCACCTTGAAATCGACCCCGCCTTGCTGCCCCGCCTCGGCCAGGCGCGCGCGGACCTGGTTCATCCGGGTCCGCATCGTATCCAGCTCGTCGAGCCACAGCGCGGTCAGTTCCGCGTCCTCAAGGATCAGCCGCACCGCGGCACCGCCGTGATCGGGCGGCATCGACCAGGCCGCGCGGGCCAGCGCGTGGCCGTTCGACAGGACCCGCCCCAGCACTTCGGCGTTTTCGGCCATGACATAGATCGCACCGACCCGGTCGCGGTACATCCCGAAGTTCTTGTCGCAGGAATAGGCGATCAGCGCCTCGGGAACTTCAGCCAGCACGCGGCGCACGCCATAGGCGTCTTCCTCCATCCCCTTGCCCAGCCCCTGATAGGCCAGATCAAGGATCGGCAGCAGCTTCTTCCCCGCGACCAGACCGGCGATCTCGTCCCAGTTCTCGTTGCTGTAGTCGATCCCGGTGGGGTTGTGGCAGCAGCCGTGGAGCAGGATCGCATCGCCCGGAGCGGCCAGATCGATCGCGGTGCGCAGCGCATCCATGTCGACCAGCCCGTCCTTGGTGGCGTGCCTGAAGGTCTTCAGCTCGACCCCCAGATCGCCCAGGATTTGCGCGTGGTTGGGCCAGCTTGGCACACCCATCCACACCACCGGAACCCCGGCCTTGCGGGCCAGCGCCACCGCCAGACGGACCGCGCCGGTGCCGCCGGGGGCCTGCATCCCGTCGATCCGCCCTCCCATGGTGGGATCGCCTGCGCCGAAGATATAGGGCATCAGCGCGTGGACGAAGCCCATGTCGCCTTCGGGACCAAGGTAGGCCTTCGATTCCTGGGTTTCGACCAGCTTGCGCTCAGCCGCCTTGATCGCCCCGAACACCGGGGTTGCGCCCTGGCCGGTGCGATATACGCCCACGCCCAGGTCGATCTTGTCGGCGCGCGGGTCGGCGCCATAAAGCTTGATCAGCGCAAGCAGCGCATCGGCGGGTTGTTGTTCAAGATTGCTGAGCATGATGGCGCGGCCCTTAGCCCCGCGGAGCGCGCCGGGGCAAGGCCCTTTTCCCGGCATTCGCCCGCGATCTGCCGCACATTGCTTGATCGCGGCGGCTTGATCCGCCACAGGACCCGGCATGCTTGCCCCCGTATCCCGGCCCGACCTGCCCCAAACCCTGACCCAGGCGCTGCTGCGCGGGGTCCGGTGCCAGTGCCCGCGCTGCGGCAAGGCCCGCCTGTTCGGCAAGTTTCTCAAGCCCGTAGCGCACTGCCCGGCCTGCCACCAGGACTGGACGCTGCACCAGGCCGATGATTTTCCGCCCTACATTTCGATCTTCGTCACCGGCCACCTGCTCGCCCCGGTGCTGATCACCATCGGGTCCCTGACCGCGATCTCGATGGGCATGCAGATCACCCTGGCCATGGCCCTGGCCTGCGTGATCATGCTGGCGGTCATGCAACCGGCCAAGGGCGGTGTGATCGCGCTGCAATGGTGGATCGGGATGCACGGCTTCTCACCGTCCGGCCGCGACGAATCGCGGGCCCCGCCCAAGGGTGAGCCAGGCAGCCCCTGGGGCTAGGCAGCGGGTTAGTTTGCCGGCTTAGGGAGGGACCCGTCGGCCACCAGCTGTGCCCGCATCTCTTTGGCCAGCGCAGGGTCGGTCTTGCCGATGTGCTCGATCATCGCCTCGATCGTGGCAATTTCGACCTCTTTCTCCAGCACCGGATCGGTCCGGTTGAACCACTTGGCGTTGAGCGCCTGCTTCTGCGGGTTGAGCGCGGAAAGCTTGCGTCCCAGCGGCGAGATCATGAAAACAGTGATCTTGCGGCGCTGCACGTCGGTGACTTCCCCTGCCGTCTTGTGCGCTGCCGTGCTCACATCGGACTGAAGATCCGCGGTAGAGGCATCGCGCTGACCCAACGCGGCGGCTGTGGTGCTTTCGAAGGTCATGTTGCGCTGGGCGGCGGAAACGAAAGCCTGCATTTCCGGCGACCGGAAAAAGGCGGCGGCTTCGCGGAGTTCGGCCGTGGTCAGGTTGTCCTGGTAGAGCTTTGACAAATCGGCCCGGTAGAGCGGTAGCGATTGCTGCCCCGAACGCAGCATGATCGGCCGAACCCGTGTCCCCACCGCCGTCATCAGGCCCGGATAGGCCTTTTCCAGCTCGGCCAGGCCGCTGTTCCCGCGCAGCAGTTGGTCAAGCATGGTCTTGATGATCCCATTGGTCTGAATCTCTACCGAGCTATCCGGGGTCAGGGCCAGGGCCAGATCGTCAGCCGCGGCCTTGCGCGCCGCGGGATCGTCCGCGACCGGGACGGGTGCGGGTTGGCGCGCGGCCGGCTTGGCCGCAAGCGGTGAAGCGACAACCGCAAGCGCCACCAGGGCGTAACGCAGTTTCATGGCAATCGACCTCCTGAATTCCGTATCAGGAGAGAGAGTTAAATTGGCCGGTCCACCCCGGCAAGCGCCAATCGGTTCAGAACGGCAGCCACTTCTGCTTTTCCGAGAACTTCATGTAACCGGCGTTGACGCCCAGCCGCAGCCCCACCCCCATGCGGATCGGGATCAGCACCACATCGCCCTTGCGCAGATAGGACACGTTGAAACCGCCAACCAGATAGGCCTGCCCCTCGCCCGCCGGAAAGCGCTTGAACAGGTCCTGGCTGTTGTAGAGGTTATAGACCAGCACAAAGGTGCTGCCCGCGTTGGCTCCGGCATCGAACCCGATTGACGGGCCGGTCCAGTAGACCGGGCGCTGGCCCTCGACCTTGTGGTAGAGCGTGCCCGAGCCATACCGTACGCCGACCACCAGCGCCCCGCCGCCTTCGCGGCCGGTGATGTAGGCGTTGGGTTCGCCCTGTTTCTTGAGCAGGTCCCGGATGATCCCGGCCAGGCCCGCCGCGCCCTTGCCGAACACCCCTTCGGCCGCGCCGATCAGGTCATCTCCCTGATAGGTCGCGCTGGTTTGCGGCGCGGTGCCGGTGGGCGCCGTCGCGGGCGCCTGGGCCGGATCGCCTGCAGGCGCTGCCGGAGCGGAAGGCCCCGGCGCAGCGGCTGGAGCTGGGGCAGGTGCAGGCGCCGGGGTTCCCGGCGGGGCGCTCAGGTCGCCATCGATCGCCTTGTCGGGATCGACCGGCTGGACCTGCGCCGGAGCGGCCGCCGCAGCGATCATCGCAACCGCCCCGAAGCCTCCAACCAGCGCGATGCGCACCTTGCCCGACATACCGATGATCATTTCAACGTCCTCACTCGTTCGGCGGAGCCCTGCCCGGTCACGGGCCGCTCCTTGACGGGCCAAGAGAATCCACCGGCCCTTTCCCCGCAATGAACCGGCGACGGGGCGAGTCCGATTTGCGGCCAAGCGAGTCGCGCACACGGCGAACGCTCAGTTTTCGCGCTCCGCAAAAACCCGCCCGGCACCCCCTTGCGGCCCCCCGGCACCATCGCTATAGGCCGCGCTTCGCCGCTGCGATCCGGAGACGTGGGTGAGTGGCTGAAACCAACGGTTTGCTAAACCGTCGTACTGGTAAATCCGGTA
>JBJTMC010000092.1:0-11797 GCA_046063325.1 Novosphingobium sp. | reverse complement strand
GAGTCGGCGAAGACGGTGCGAAGCATCCATTTGCGTGCCGCTAGGCGGCAGGGGGCTTTGAGGCAAGCGCAAAGGCTGGCTATAGCCGGTGCCGATGCGTCCCGAACGGCTCAACCCCCTGTTCGTAGCGGCCGACAGCCTGAAGGGCGTCGGCACCGGCCTTTCGCGCCCGCTGGAGCGGCTTGGTCTGACCCGGGTGCGCGACTTCGCCTACCACCTGCCCGAGCGGTTCGTGACGCGCCGCGCGGTGGCCAATCTTGACGACGCCAGCGTGGGTGAGAACATCGTGGTTGCACTGACCCCGGTTGAATACCGCAGCCCGGCCGGACGCGGGCCGTTCCGGGTGCTTGCGGCGGATAGCGCGGGCAATATCTGCGCGGTAACCTATTTCGGGCGCAACACCGGCTGGGCGAAGAAGGCTCTGCCGCTGGGCGAGCGGCGCTGGATCGCCGGGCGGCTCGACCAGTATGGGCAAATGCTGCAGATCGTCCATCCCGACCACGTTGCCGAGGAGAGCGCGGCGGCGCTGGGGCAACTGGTCGAGCCGGTTTATGCGCTGTCCGAAGGCCTGTCCCAGGGACGCCTGGCCGCCTTGATCGAGCAGGCGCTGGCCAGCGTACCCGAACTGCCCGAATGGATCGAGCCCAGCCTGGCCGACAAGATGCAATGGCCCCGCTGGCGCGATGCCCTGCTGCTGGCGCACAAGGGTGAGCATGGCGCCGCGCGCGACCGGCTGGCCTATGACGAATTGCTTGCCAACAGCCTGGCCCTGATGCTGGTCAAAAACGCCAACCGCGCCCGCATCGGCACGCCGCTGACCGGCGACGGATCGCTGCGCGGCAAGCTTTCGTTGCCGTTTGGGCTGACCGGGGCGCAAAGCCGGTCGATCCGCGAAATCGAAGGCGATCTGGCCCAGGCCGCACCGATGCTGCGGCTGCTGCAGGGCGATGTCGGTTCGGGCAAGACCGTGGTCGCGCTGGAAGCGATGCTGCTGGCGGTCGAGGCGGGAGCCCAGGCGGCGCTGCTCGCCCCGACCGAAATCCTCGCCCGACAGCACCACGAAACGCTGACCCGCATGGCGGCGGGGACTGGAGTGACGATCGCGCTGCTGACCGGGCGGGACAAGGGCAAGGCGCGCGAATCGATCCTGATGGGACTGGTCGATGGCTCGATCCAGATGGTGGTCGGCACCCACGCGATTTTCCAGGACGCGGTGGCCTACAAGAACCTGGCGCTGGTGGTGATCGACGAACAGCACCGCTTCGGGGTCGGCCAGCGGCTGATGCTGACCCAGAAGGGCAAGCGCACTCCGCACTGCCTGGCGATGACCGCAACCCCGATCCCGCGGACCCTGACGCTGGCGCAGTACGGCGAGATGGACGTGTCCCGGCTCGATGAAATGCCGCCCGGACGCCAGCCGATCGACACCCGGGTCGTGGCGATCGAACGGCTTGAGGATGTGGTCGGCGCGATCGGGCGGCATCTTGAAGGCGGGCAACAGGCCTATTGGGTCTGTCCGATGGTGCGCGAGCTTGAAACCGAGGACATCGCCGCGGCCGAGGCGCGCCATGCCGAGCTGAAGGCCCGGTTCGGCGATACCGTGGTGCTGGTCCACGGCCAGCTCCGACCCGAACAAAAGGACGCCGCGATGGAGCGCTTTGCCAGCGGAGCGGCGAAACTGCTGGTGGCGACAACCGTGATCGAGGTGGGCGTCGACGTTCCCAATGCGACCTTGATGGTGATCGAGCAGGCCGAGCGCTTTGGCCTGGCCCAGCTGCACCAGTTGCGCGGCCGGGTCGGGCGCGGCGAGGGCAAGAGCACCTGCTTGCTGCTGCGCGGCGACGGCTTGAGCGAGACTGCGCGCGAACGGCTGGCCCTGATGCGCGAGACCCAGGACGGATTCCGCCTGGCCGAGGAAGACCTGCGGCTGCGCGGCGGCGGCGAACTGCTCGGCACCCGGCAATCGGGTGATACCCCGTTCCGGGTCGCCAGCCTTGAACAGATCCAAAAGCTGCTGCCCCTGGCTCACGACGATGCGCGGCTGCTGATCGACCGTGACGGCGGCCTGACCGGCGAACGCGGCGAAGCGGCGCGCCTGCTGCTCTACCTGTTCGAACGCGATTGGGGGGTCCAGCTGCTGCGCGGCGGCTGACAGGTTCTGGTCCCGGGGCTTGCGGCTGGCTGGTTTCAGGTGCAACCAGCGGTCCATGGTCGCCAGCACGTTTGAAATCTTCAAGATCGGGATCGGTCCATCCTCGTCGCACACCATGGGGCCGATGACCGCCGCAGCCGATTTTTGCGCGCTGCTGGGCGATGACCTGTCCCGGGTCGAGCGGGTCGAAGTGGCGCTTTATGGATCGCTTGCGCTGACCGGCAAGGGCCACGCCACCGACCGTGCGGTGCTGCTGGGCCTGTCGGGCGAACGCCCGGCCGATTGCTGCCCCGATCGCGCCGACCAGATCGTGAAGACCATCCGCGCCGAACAACGCATCCTACTGGGTGGGTTCCATCCGGTCGCCTTTGACGAGGCCCGTGACCTGCTGTTCCTTCAGCGCGAGCGGCTGCCGGGCCATTCCAACGGCATGCGTTTCCGCGCGGCTGCGGCCGACGGAACCATCCTGCGCGAATGGATCGCCTATTCGATCGGCGGCGGCGCCGTAGTGGGCGAGGGCGATACGCCGCGCAACGGACCCGAGGAAGGGCTGTGGGATCCGCCGTTCCGCTTCGATTCGGGCGATGCCTTGCTGCGCTGCTGCGCCGATGCCGGGCTGACCATCGCCGAGGTGATGCGCCGCAACGAGGAAGCGCGACATGCGCCCGACGAAGTACGCGACCGGATCAAGACGATCCGCGACGCGATGAACGATTGCATCGATCGCGGCATTGCCCAGTCCGGCGAACTTCCCGGCGGCCTGGCGGTAAAGCGCCGCGCCCCGACGATCTTCGCCACCTTGCGCGAGCGGCAGGAACGCGCCCTGGCCGATCCGCTGAGCGTGATCGACTGGATCAACCTGTGGGCCCTGGCAGTGAACGAGGAAAATGCGGCGGGCGGCCGCGTCGTCACCGCGCCGACCAACGGCGCGGCCGGGATCGTCCCCGCGGTGCTGCGCTATTACGAGCGGTTTGCGCCCGGGGCCTGCAGCGCCGGGGTGGAAACGTTCCTGCTGACCGCCGCGGCGATCGGATCGCTGTTCAAGGAGAACGCCTCGATCT
This sequence comes from Novosphingobium sp., assembly GCA_046063325.1. Taxonomy (GTDB): domain Bacteria; phylum Pseudomonadota; class Alphaproteobacteria; order Sphingomonadales; family Sphingomonadaceae; genus Novosphingobium. The sequence continues at coordinate 8,584 of JBJTMC010000092.1, read as the reverse complement.
CGGGCGCCGAAGTCGGCTGCCAGGGCGAGGTCGGGGTGGCCTGCTCGATGGCCGCGGCCGGGCTTGCCGCTGCCATGGGGGGGAGCCCTGAACAGGTCGAGAATGCCGCCGAAATCGGGATGGAACACAACCTTGGGCTGACCTGCGATCCGGTTGCAGGGCTGGTCCAGGTGCCCTGCATCGAACGCAACGCGGTCGGTTCGATCAAGGCGGTCGAAGCGGCGCGGCTCGCGCTGCTGGGGGACGGCACCCACCGGGTCAGCCTGGACCAGGTGATCGAGACGATGCGCAAGACCGGGCTCGATATGAGCGAGCGCTACAAGGAAACCTCGCTGGGCGGGCTGGCCGTGAACGTCGTCGAATGCTGAGCGCCGGTCCGCCCATTCGGATGGTGATCTGCGATATCGACGGCACCCTTGTGCGCCATGACAAGAGTCTGCCGAAAGAAAACGTCGCGGCGTTGCAGGCCTTGGTTGGGCAGGGGGTGGCGGTCTCGCTGATCTCGGCACGGCCGCCCAGCGGGATGACCGGGATCGCGCGGGAAATTGGCCTGTCCGGTCCGTTCGGGGCGTTTAACGGCGGCACGATCTTTTCGGCCGACGGTGCGATTCTGGCCGAACACCGGGTGCCGGACGCCCTTTCTGGGCAGTTGCTCGATTTGTATACCGGGGCTGGAATCTCGCGCTGGCTGTTCGCAGGGGGGTGCTGGCTGGCCAGCGACAGCGGCAATCCGCATATCCCGCGCGAAGTGCTGTCCGCCGGGGTCGAGCCGGTGGTGACCGGCGATTTCACCCGCGGGCTTGCCGATACGGACAAGCTGGTTGCGGTCTGCGACGATCCCGGGACAATGGACCGGATCGAGGCGGATGCGCGCGCGATCGTTGGGGCAAGGGCAACCCTGGTTCGCAGCCAGGCCTACTATCTCGATGCCACGGCGCTTCAGGCAAACAAGGGCGACGGCGTGACCGCACTGGCCGCGCTGCATGGCGTGCCGTTAGCGCAGGTGGCGGTCATCGGCGACCAGGCCAACGATGTGGCGATGTTCCGCCGCGCCGGGTTGGCGATCGCGATGGGCCAGGCCAGCGCCGCCGTCCAGGCCGAAGCGGCACTGATCGCCGCCAGTAACGAGGATGCGGGAGTGGCCGACGCGGTGACCCGGTTCATCCTGCCCCGGATCGGCGGCTGACCCGGGTTCAATCCTTCCAGGCGTAAAGCATCCGCCCCGGGCCGAGCGCACCCAGCAGGTCGGCAATGTCGCCGCGGCCGACCGCGAAGCAGCCCTGGCTGCGCCCGATCCGGCCCTGTCCCAGTGCGATCGACGGCGAAACGTAATCCGCGCCGTGGATCACGATCGCCCGGCGTTCTGCCGCCTCGTTGCCAGGCTCAAGCCCGATCAGCTTGCGCGATCGGCCGTGCTTGCCGGTGTAGAGTTCACCCGTAACGAACGCGCCCTTGCACGATGCGTTCGAGCCGGCCCGGTTGGAGAAGCGCTCGGTCCAGCCCGAGGCATCGGGATCCGACCCGCTGCCGTGCGCAACCAGCATGGTCCTGAGCACGCGCCCTCCGGCCAGATCGACGATCTGGAAGCGCGGCAGCCGCGAATGCGAAGCGAAGTTGACGATGCCGATCACATCGCGGTCCGCAATGCGGTGGGCATGGGTTTCCAGGGCGGCCAGGGCTTCGGTCAGCAGGGCTGGCACTTCACCGCCCAGAGTTGCGGCAAGGCTGCGTGAAGCGGCCAGTCCGGCGCTGCCGGCAACCATGGCGCCAATAAAGCGGCGCCGGTTCAGTTTCATGGGCGTTGCGATATCCCGAAGTTCCGTTCGCCGGGCGTCTGGAGCATGCCGCGCAGATTGCAAGCGCGCTGGGGTGAACCGGTTTCTGCGTGCGCCTGGCTTCGCCGTAGCGCCATCCGCGCGCCTAATCAGGCGGCCAGCACCAGTACGTCGTCCTCACGCGGGGGGCGGGGCTCGAAATTCGGCAGGGGTTCGAAGGGCTGGTCCAGCAGCTGCGCGTTGCCAAGGCCCGCCAGCTTGAATTGCCCAAGCCGCGGCTCCTCGTCCGACCGCCAGGTCTTGCCGAGGTTGAGCGCCGCGACGAACAGATCGCCGTGGCGTTCGAACATCAGGTGTGGGGCAAGTGTGATGCGGGTGGAATTGTAGTCCGCTTCGACCAGCAGCTTGCGGGAAATCGCTTCGAGCAGCGTCAGACGGGAATCGGCCATGGGGAGGGGTATCACTTCTGGGGGGTTGGATTGTTGCGCATTGCAACACGGTGCGGATTTGGCATTCCGCGTTGCACGCAAATGGCGATGTTGGTCGGGGAAAGAGGATTCGAACCTCCGGCCCCTGCCTCCCGAAGACAGTGCTCTACCAGGCTGAGCTATTCCCCGACCGATCGCGGACTCGCTCCAGACGAAGCTGGGGGAGCCCAAGGCAGGAGCGCGCCTATAGGGGGCGATTCGTGGAGTGGCAAGCGGGCAATCTCGCCGCTAGGATCATTTCATGGCCTCAGCTGCGATTCCCCTCGATTCCCCGCGTCATGACCACTGGGAATGGCAGTATCTCGACCTGATGCGGCGCATCTGGGAGCACGGGGACGAGCGGATCGACCGCACCGGGATCGGCACCCGCGCGGTATTCGGCGCACAGATTCGCTTTGATCTGGCAGGCGGAGCGATGCCGCTGATCACCACCAAGCGGGTCTATTGGAAGACCGCGGCGCGGGAATTTCTGTGGTTCCTGACCGGAAATACCAACATCCGTCCGCTGGTGCTGCAGGGCGTAAAGATCTGGAACGAGTGGCCCCACGCCAACTATGTCAAGGCCAGCGGAGAGGCGATCTCGCTCGATGAATTCGCGGCGCGGATCGCTGCGGACGAGGGATTTGCCGCGACGTGGGGCGATCTTGGCCCGGTCTACGGCAAGCAATGGGTCGACTGGCCGACTTACGAGCCGGTCGGAGACGGGCTCTATCGCAAGGGGCCGGGGATCAATCAGGTCGCCCAGGTGGCCGAAAGCCTGCGCAGCAACCCCGGCAGCCGCCGCCACATCGTCGAAGGCTGGAACGTCGCCGAGCTGGACCGGATGGCGCTGCCGCCGTGCCACAAGACCTACCAATTCCACGTCGGCTCCGGCCGCCTCAACTGCATGCTCACCCAGCGAAGCTGCGATGTCGCGTTGGGTTTGCCGTTCAACCTGTTCGGCGCGGCGCTGTTCACCAGGATGCTGGCCCAGCAGTGCGATCTGGAACCGGGCGAGCTGGTCTGGATGGGCGGCGATACCCACCTTTACCTCAATCACGCGGATCTGGTGGAAGCGCAACTTGCCCGGGCCCCTGCGGGTGGCGGTACGCTGTCGATCCTGCGCCGCCCCGAAACCCTGTTCGACTACCGGATCGAGGACTTCGAAGTGACCGGTTATGCCCCCCAATCCCACATCGCCGCACCCGTGGCGGTTTAGTTGACGTTGCACCCAGTTTGAAATAATATGTCGCGCATCTAAAATTTGCTTCCAAGCGCCGGGTAGTGCCTTGCGAAGCGGGAGAGCGCACGATGGCCAAGCGGCCCGCCAATGCCCAGCACGATCGCGGCAACTTGCCGCCCCTGTCGCTGCATGTTCCCGAACCGCCGTTCAGGCCCGGCGACCCGGTCGATTATTCGTTCCTCGACATACCGCCTGCCGGCGCCTTCCCGCGGCCCGACGAGGCCTGCCCGACCGAGGATACCCATGCGCTGTGCCATGGACTGATTCGGGTATTGGACGATGATCACAATGCTGTCGGAGCCTGGGATCCCAAGCTGGATCCTGAAACCCTGCGGCGCATGCTGCGGACCATGGCGCTGACTCGGGCCTTTGACGACCGGATGTACCGCGGCCAGCGCCAGGGCAAGACCAGCTTCTACATGAAGTGCACCGGGGAAGAGGCGACCAGCGTTGCCTCGGCCTTTGCCTTGTCGGACGAGGATATGGTGTTCCCCTCCTACCGCCAGCAGGGGATCCTGATCGCGCGCGGCTATCCGCTGGTAGAGATGATCAACCAGATCTATTCGAACCGGGCGGACAAGCTGAAGGGCCGCCAGCTGCCGATCCTGTATTCCAGCCGCGAGCACAACTTCTTCACGATCAGCGGCAACCTGGCGACCCAGTATCCGCAGGCGGCCGGCTGGGCCATGGCCAGCGCGATCAAGGGCGACAGCCGGATTGCCGCAACCTGGATCGGCGAAGGTTCGAGCGCGGAGGGCGATGCCCATGCTGCCTTCACGTTCGCTTCGGTGTTCCAGGCCCCGGTCGTGTTCAATATCGTCAACAACCAGTGGGCGATTTCCAGCTTCTCCGGGTTCGCCGGGGGTGAGAACGCCACCTTCGCGGCCAAGGCAATCGGCTATGGCATCGCGGGCCTCAGGGTTGACGGCAACGATGCCCTGGCGGTCTATGCCGCGATGCGCTGGGCCGCCAACCGGGCGCGGGCCAACAAGGGGCCGACCCTGATCGAGCATTTCACCTACCGCGCCGAAGGGCATTCCACTTCGGACGATCCTTCCGCCTACCGCTCCGCGCAGGAGCGCAGCGAATGGCCGCTGGGCGATCCGATCACCCGGCTCAAACAGCACCTGATCGGCCTTGGCGAATGGACCGAGGACCAGCAGGCGGCGATGGACCTGGAACTGGCCGAACAGGTCAAGGCCGCGACCAAGGAAGCCGAAAAGAACGGCGTGCTTGGCCATGGTCTGCACCACCCGTTCCACACCATGTTCGAAGACGTGTTCGAGGATCTGCCCTGGAACCTGGAAGAGCAGGCCGAACAGGCGATCCGCGAGCGCCGGATCAAATGGCCCACCTGGAAGGAGTACGAATGATGACGCTTGAGGAAGCGCCGCTTTCGCTGGCCCAGGCCCCGACCCGGCGGCTCAACATGATCGAGTCGATCAACGACGCGCTTGGCGTCATGATGGAACGCGATCCCAATGTGGTGATCTTTGGCGAGGACGTCGGCTTTTTCGGCGGCGTGTTCCGGGCCACGGCAGGTCTGCAGAAGAAGTTTGGCAAAACCCGCGTGTTCGATACCCCGATCAACGAATGCGGGATCATCGGCGCGGCGGTGGGCATGGGGGCTTACGGCCTGCGTCCGGTGCCGGAAATCCAGTTCGCCGACTATATCTATCCGGGGCTCGACCAGCTCATCTCGGAAGCGGCGCGGCTGCGCTATCGCTCGGCGGGCGAATTCATCGCCCCGATCACCGTGCGCAGCCCGTTCGGTGGCGGGATTTTCGGCGGACAGACCCACAGCCAGAGCCCCGAAGCGCTGTTCACCCACGTCGCCGGCATCAAGACCGTGATTCCCAGCACGCCCCACGACGCCAAGGGCCTGCTGATCGCCGCGATCGAGGACAACGATCCGGTGATCTTCTTCGAGCCCAAGCGGATCTACAACGGTCCGTTCAACGGCTATTACGACAAGCCGGTCGAGCCCTGGGCCCGGCATCCTGACAGCGCAGTACCCGAAGGCTATTACCGGATCCCGCTGGGCAAGGCCCGGATCGTGCGCGAGGGCGAGGCGCTGACCGTGCTGGCCTATGGCACGATGATCCACGTGGCCGAGGCGGTGCTGGCCGAAAAGGGCGTCGATGCCGAAATCATCGACCTGCGCACGCTGGTCCCGCTCGATATCGAGACGGTGGAAAAGTCTGTGCAGAAAACCGGCAAATGCCTGATCGTGCACGAAGCGACCCGCACTGGCGGTTTCGGCGGAGACTTGTCCGCGCTGGTGCAGGAACGCTGTTTCTATCACCTCGAAGCGCCGATCGAACGCGTCACCGGGTTCGATACCCCCTATCCGCACAGCCTTGAATGGGCTTATTTCCCCGGTCCGGTCCGCATTGGCGAGGCCGTTGATCGCCTGCTGAAAGCGTAAAGTCGATGGGCAAATTCACTTTCAACCTCCCCGACATCGGCGAAGGCATCGCCGAGGCCGAGATCGTCGCCTGGCACGTCAAGGTGGGCGACCGGGTCGAGGAAGACGGCAAGATCGCCGACGTGATGACCGACAAGGCCACGGTCGAGATGGAAAGTCCGGTGACGGGCGTGGTCCTCTCGGTCGCCGGGGCCGAGGGCGACATGATCGCGATCGGCTCGCCGCTGGTGGTGATCGAGATTGAGGGCGAAGAAGCCGAGGCCAGTGATGGCCCTCCAGGAGACTCCGGACGAGCGGATGTTTTGGAAGCAGCGCCCGCGCCCGAAGCGGTTGCGCCACCACCGCCTCCTCCTCCGCCTCCGCCTCCTGCACCCATGCCCGTTCGGGCTGAGCCTGCCGAAGCCCCTGCGCCGGTAGCGCCCGTCTCGCACGCCAAGGTCCTCGCCAGCCCGGCGGTCCGCGCCCGCGCATCCGAACTCGGGATCGATCTGGCCCAGATCAAGCCCGCCGACGACGGCCGAGTGCGCCACGCCGATCTTGACGCGTTCCTTGCCTACAACGCCGCCGGGGGCTTTCGCCCGGCAGGCGCGCGGGGTGTGGACCAGGCGGTCAAGGTCATCGGCCTGCGCCGCCGGATTGCCGAGAACATGGCCGCGTCCAAACGCGCGATCCCGCATTTCTCCTATGTCGAGGAATGCGACGTTACCGCGCTGGAGGAAATGCGCGCGCAGCTCAATTCGGCGCGCGGCGGGCGGCCCAAGCTGACCATGCTGCCGCTGCTGATCACCGCGATCTGCCTTACCCTGCCGGATTTCCCGATGCTCAACGCGCGCTACGATGACGAGGCGGGCGTGGTGCAGCGCTATGGCTCGGTCCACCTTGGCATGGCGACCCAGACCGACGGCGGGCTGATGGTCCCGGTGATCCGCGACGCGCAGGACCGCAACCTGTGGCAACTTGCGACCGAGATCGTCCGGCTGGCCGAAGCCGCGCGCAGCGGCACGGCCAAGAGCGACGAGCTGTCCGGTTCGACCCTGACGATCACCTCGCTTGGGCCCCTTGGTGGGGTGGCGACCACCCCGGTGATCAACCGCCCCGAAGTGGCGATTATCGGCCCCAACCGGATCGTCGAACGGCCGATGTTCGTGTCCGACGGGATGGGCGGGGAACGGATCGAGAAGCGCAAGCTGATGAACGTGTCGATCAGCTGCGACCATCGCGTGGTCGACGGCTGGGATGCCGCCAGCTTCGTTCAGGCGTTGAAGAAGCTGATTGAAACGCCGGTGCTGCTGCTGGCCGACTAGGAAAGAGAAGGCACATGGCGCAGGACCCCAAGATCGATGCCTACATCGAAAAGGCCGCGCCCTTTGCCCAGCCGATCCTGCGCCACGTGCGCGCACTGGTCCACAAGGCGATTCCGGGCCTCGACGAGGCGATGAAGTGGGGTATGCCGCACTTCCTCTACAAGGGTAAGAACCTGGCAGGCATGTCCGCCTTCAAGGCCCACGCTGCGGTGATGATCCACGGCGACGGGCGTCAGGGCGACGCGATGGGGCAGTTCGGCAAGATCGCTTCGCTGTCCGATCTGCCCGGTGACAAGGACCTTGCAGCCAAGTTGCAGGAGGCCAAGGCGCGGATCGATTCCGCCGGAACCGCGCTCAAGCCCAAGGCCGCGCCCAAGGCCCCGAAGGCGGAGATTCCGATGCCGGAGGATTTCGCCGCTGCACTGGCCGCGATGCAGGGCGTGCGCGATCGGTTCGATGCCATGCCGCCCGGGGCGCGGCGCGAGTATCTTGAATGGATCGTCGAGGCCAAACGTCCCGAAACCCGCACAACGCGCATCGCCACCGCAGCCGAATGGATCGCCGAAGGCAAGAAACGAAACTGGAAGTACGAGGGCTGCTGAGCCCTAACGCACGATTCCCGAATAGGTGATCTGGCCCGATCCGCGCGCGGATTCATTGGCCGGAACCTGCCAGCGCACGTGGGTAACGTCCTCGGGCGTCGCCCACCGGCTCCCGACACGCAGCGAATCGAGTTTGCCCCAGGTACGCCCGCCGTCGATCGACACTTCCTCGCGCCCGTCGGCGCTGCCCTGGAAATAGACCTGGCGCGGCATCGGGTTGGTGACGGTAAATCCGCCGCCGCCGCCCATCCGGGTCCAGCTGACGACGTAAACCACGCGGTCGCCGCGGTTGAGGCGGCTGGCGGGCTGGAGCATCCGGCCCTTGCTTGGCACGGTGCGTTCGACATAGACCGCGCTGTCAAAGGCGATGACCGGACTGGCGGCCGCGATGACAGGCGCGGCCAGCGCGAAAGTGCAGGCAAGCAACACGGCGTTGCGGCAAATGGTCACGGACAGGCCCCCGGTTTTGCGAACTGGCGCGACATTCGCAAATCGGGGCAAAGGAATGGTTAACGGCGGATTCAGCGCGATTTCCGTGCTGGCAAACCTGCGGCCGAAATTGCCTTCGGAACCCTGTTGACAGCCCCGGCGCGCTGGCCTAGTGGCGCGGCTCCCAAGTGGCTGCGCGGGTGTAGCTCAGTTGGTTAGAGTGTCGGCCTGTCACGCCGAAGGTCGCGGGTTCGAGCCCCGTCACTCGCGCCACTTGGGAATTTTCCTACCAGCTTGAAGAAAAGTTCACCGCCTTGCTGCCCGCAGGCAGGCTGA
>JBJTMC010000002.1:0-2637 GCA_046063325.1 Novosphingobium sp. | reverse complement strand
ATGGGTAACGGAACCTCGATCGGCCGGGTGCGTGGGCTTGGCTCGGCGCATTCGGGAACGCGCCACTGGCTGCTGCAGCGCTACACCGCAATCGGCAACCTGGCGCTGGGGCTGTGGCTGGTGTTTTCGCTGGTGACGATGCCGGACTTCGCTTTCAAGACGATGATCCTGTGGGCCTCTGGCCCGCTCAACGCGCTGCTGCTGGCGCTGCTGGTGGTGTCGACCTTCTGGCACGCCCGGCTTGGGCTGCAGGTGGTGGTCGAGGACTATGTCCACGAAGACGCCAACAAATTCGCTGCAATGGCGCTGCTTAACCTGGCCGCGTTTGGCGGGGCCGCAGCGTGCCTGTTCTTTATTGCCCGGATCGTGATGTTTGCGATCTCGATGGAAAGCGCCGCCAGTGCCATGCAGGCCGCGCAAGCCGCGATGGGAGGTCGCTGATCATGGCCGATGCCGCCACCAAGCCAGCCTACAAGATTATCGACCACACCTATGACACGGTGGTCGTGGGGGCCGGGGGATCTGGCCTGCGCGCCACGATGGGCAGCGCCGAAGCCGGCCTGCGCACCGCCTGCATCACCAAGGTCTTCCCGACCCGCAGCCACACCGTTGCCGCGCAGGGCGGGATCGCCGCGAGCCTCAAGAACAACAGCCCGGACCACTGGACCTGGCACATGTTCGATACCGTCAAGGGGTCGGACTGGCTGGGCGACCAGGATGCGATCGAATATCTGGTGCGTCAAGCGCCGCAGGCCATTCTTGAGCTGGAACATGCCGGGATGCCGTTCAGCCGCAACGACGACGGCACGATCTACCAGCGCCCGTTCGGCGGGCACATGCAGAACATGGGCGAGGGACCGCCGGTGCAGCGCACCTGTGCCGCTGCGGACCGGACCGGCCATGCGCTGCTGCACACGCTCTACCAGCAGAGCCTGAAGTACGATGCGGACTTCTTCATCGAATACTTCGCGATCGATCTTATCATGGATGGCGGCGAATGCCGGGGCGTGATCGCGATGTGCATGGATGACGGTTCGATCCATCGCTTCCGCTCGAAGGCGGTGGTGCTGGCGACCGGCGGCTATGGCCGTTCCTACTACACCTGCACCTCGGCCCACACCTGCACCGGTGACGGCGGCGGGATGGTGCTGCGCGCAGGCCTGCCGCTGCAGGATATGGAGTTCGTTCAGTTCCACCCGACCGGGATCTATGGCGCGGGCGTGCTGATCACCGAAGGCGCGCGGGGTGAGGGCGGTTACCTGACCAACTCCGAAGGCGAGCGGTTCATGGAACGCTATGCCCCCTCGGCCAAGGACCTCGCCAGCCGCGATGTCGTCTCGCGCTCGATGGCGCTGGAAATTCGTGAAGGGCGCGGGGTCGGTCCGCACAAGGACCACATCTACCTCCACCTCGATCACATTGATCCGGCGGTGCTGGCACAGCGCCTGCCCGGGATCACCGAAAGCGGCAAGATCTTCGCCGGGGTCGACCTGACCCGCCAGCCGCTCCCGGTGGTGCCGACCGTGCACTACAACATGGGCGGCATCCCCACGAACTATCACGGCGAAGTGATGACCATCGGTGCCGACGGCAACCCCGAAACGGTCGTCCCCGGCCTGTTCGCGGTGGGCGAGGCGGCCTGCGTTTCGGTCCACGGCGCCAACCGCCTCGGCTCGAACTCGCTGACCGACCTTGTGGTCTTCGGCCGCGCCGCGGGCCTGCGGCTCAAGGAACTGATCAAGCCCAATTCCGCCCATGCCGAACTGCCCGCGGACAGCGCCGATCTGGCGCTGACCCGGCTCGATCACTTCCGCAACGCCAACGGTTCGTCGCCGACTGCGCAGATCCGCACCGACATGCAGCGCTGCATGAGCCGCCACGCCGCGGTGTTCCGCACCGACGAGCTGATGGCCGAAGGCAAGGCTGAACTGGCCAGGATCTACGAACGGATGCAGGACATCGGCGTGTCTGACCGTTCGCTGATCTGGAATTCGGATCTGATCGAAACGCTGGAGCTCGACAACCTGATCAGCCAGGCCAGCGTCACCCTGCATGGTGCGCACAACCGCAAGGAAAGCCGCGGCGCCCACGCGCACGAGGATTTCCCCGAGCGTGACGACAAGAACTGGATGAAGCACACCGCCGCCTGGTTCGAGGGCTGGGGCGGCAAGGGCGGCGGGGTGAAGCTCGACTATCGCCCGGTCCACGAATACACGCTGACTGACGACGTGGATTACATCAAGCCGAAGAAGCGGGTTTACTAGGCGCGCCCTTCTGCTGCGATTTGAACGGGGCCGGGGCTAGTCTCCCGGCCCTTTTCTTGTGTGCCGATGGGCATTTTCCCCAAAATCGCCTACCCCCTCCGGGCGACCTGGTACCGACCACCCGGTTCGGACCACCCCAAAGCAACCACCGCATAGCAACCACCACATCCCGCCCACCCAGGCTTCGCGACTGGCGCGGCCCGGGGCTTGGGGCGATTGTCGGCCTCGGGATTTGATACCCGGCAGGCCGGCCAGCGCGTCGGCAGCATCGCTCTTCCTGAGGAGATGTCGACATGGACCGCTATGATGAAGAACTGCTCGACGAATTCGACGAAGCCGAAGGTCCGGCCAGCGCGTTCGACGAGTTTGACGA
>JBJTMC010000012.1:0-11125 GCA_046063325.1 Novosphingobium sp. | reverse complement strand
GATGGCCGTCGCGATCGCCAGCGGCGGTTTCTCGGCCAGCGCCGTCGCCAAGGCGACCCCGGACAAGACCGCGGCCGAAGCGCAGAAGGCGCTTGCCAAGGGACAGGTCGACAAGGCCATCACCATGGCCGAAGGGCTGGTCGCGGCGAACCCGCGTGAAGCACGCTATCGCGGTCTGCTGGGCCAGGCCTATCTGCGGGCCGGCCGGTTCGAATCCGCGATCGAAGCGCTGAACGATGCGATGAAACTCGGCGACAATTCGGCCAAGACCGCGCTCAGCCTCGCGCTCGCCAACGCCGGTGCGGGCAAGAACCGCGAAGCCGTGGCAATCCTGGATGACTGGCGCGATGCGATCCCGGTCGCCGATCTGGGCCTGGCCATGGCCCTGGCGGGCGAAACCAACCGCGGCGTCGGCATCCTTTCGGATGCGCTGCGCGCCGGACAGAACACTCCCAAGCTGCGCCAGAACCTGGCCTATGCCTACGCGCTCGACGGGCGCTGGCGCGAATCGCGCACCATTGCCGCGCTCGACGTGCCGGCCGACCAGCTGGACGGACGGATCAGCGATTGGGCCAGCAAGGCCAAGCCCGAAGACGGCCGCCTGCGCGTGGCCGGCCTGATCGGCGCGCCGGTCCGTGCCGATAGCGGCATGCCCGCGCAGCTGGCGCTGAACGCCAGCGGCGAACAGGAACAGCTTGCTGCCGAAACCACGGCGCAGCGCAATCCGGCTCCGGCGGTTGCGGCGAACGGCGAACTTGCGCCCGTCGCGGCACCGGCCGAAAACCCGCAGGCGCTGGCCCAGTATCAGCCGGTCGGAACTCCGGCTGAAGCTGCTCCGGCGGTCGAGGCTCCGGCCCAGACCTTTGCTTCGACCTTCGGCGATCAGCCCGTGGTCCAGCCGCTTCCGGCCCAGCCTGAAGCGGCCCCGGTTGCCGCCAGGGCGCCGGCCGCCCCGTCGGCACCGCGTTTCGCCCAGCCGGTTCGCGTTGCCGCCCAGTCCGCGGCTCCGGCCGCGCACCGCACCGGCCTGCGCCCCCGTCATGCACCCGCAGCGGTGATCGGCAAGGGCTCCAGCCACGCCGTCCAGCTCGGCTCGTTCTCGAGCGAACAGGGCGCGCGCCGCGCCTGGGGCTATTACGCCGCCCGCAATCCGGAACTGCGCAACTTCAAGATGGCGATCACGCCTGCGACCGTGCACGGCAAGAAATTCTGGCGCGTTGCCGCCGCCGGGCTCGACAACCGCGGCGCCTATGGTCTGTGCGGCAAGGTCAAGTCGCGCGGCGGGGTTTGCTTCGCCTATGCCACCGGCCTGCGCACTGGCGGTCCCGCCTTCGCCGCCAAGGGCAAGGGCAAGGCCGCTCCGGCGGTTGCCGCCAGGTTCAGCCCGGCGCGCACCAGCCTGGCCGATGCACGCCGCAAGTAGAACTACCCTTTTCAACGGGATACGAACCCGACCGAGCCCCCTGCCGCTGACCCAGCGGGAGGGGGTTCGCACATCGGCAGGTCCGCTCAGCCGATCGGCGCGCCGCCCTTGAACAGCGCCAGCACGCGGCCTTCGACCCCCTGCTTGTCGAACGGGGTGTTGCCCGCTGCGGCGGCCATCTTGTCTGAATCGACAATCCACGGGCGGACGGGATCGACCAGGGCAATATCGGCCTCGCGGCCCAGTTCCAACCGTCCCGCATTGACCCCCAGCAGGCGCGCCGGATTGGCCGCGAGCAGCTCGAAGGCCCGGCCCAGGTCGAACAGGCCATCGCGGACCAGTCCCAGGGTCAGCGCCAGCAGGGTTTCCGCCCCGGCCATTCCTGGCTCGGCATCGGTAAAAGGCAGGCGCTTGTCCTCGGGTCCGCGGGGATCGTGGCCGGACGAGACAACCTCGATCGTTCCGTCGGCCAGTGCCGCCAGCACGGCCTGGCGATTGGCCTCGCTGCGCAGCGGCGGCGAAAGCCGGGTAAAGGTGCGGAAATCGCCAATCGCCACGTCCGACAGCATGAAATGCGCCGGGGTCACGCCGGCGCTGACCCGCACGCCGCGGCCCTTGGCTTTGCGGACCAGATCCAGCGCGGCGGCAGTGGTGAGCTGGCGGAAATGGATCCGCGCGCCAGTCATTTCGGCCAGGGCGATATCGCGCGCTGCCGCTAGCGCCTCGGCCCCGGCGGGAGCGCTGGGCAGGCCCAGCCGGGTTGCCATTTCGCCCGCCGTCGCCACCGCGCTGCCGGTCAGTCCGCCGTCCTCGGCGTGGGCGATCACTGCCAGATCGAGCATCGCGCAATAGGACAGCAGGCGGTGCATCGTACCCGAATCGGCGATCCAGCGCCTGCCGGTGGCAACGGCCCTGGCGCCGGCATCGCGCATCAGCGCCAGCTCGGAAATGTTTACGCCGTCAAGGTCGCGGGTCGCTGCGGCCAGCGGATGGACCCACAGGTCGGGCTTGCCCGATTGCGCGGCAAACCGCACCGCCGCCGGCTTGTCGAGCACCACGCCCTGATCGGGCATCAGCGCGGCACGGGTGATCCCGCCAAAGTGGAAGGCCGGCTTGTCGATCGCGAAGACCCCAAGATCGACCAGCCCCGGCGCAATCAGCGCGCCGCGCGCATCGATCACCAGGTCGTCCGGTCCCGGTTCGGCCCCGCCGATCGCGGCAATCCGCCCGTCGGCGCACCGCAGCGATCCGGGGACCGGCTTCTTGCCGGGCAGGACCAGCTGGCCGTTGTAGATGGTCAGGGGGCGGGGCGCGCTCATTGCCAGCCCTCCACGCCGCGGGTTCGCCGGGTCAGCACGTCCAGGCAGGCCATGCGGATCGCGACGCCCATTTCGACCTGGGTAGTGATCGCGCTACGCCCGGGAAGATCGGCCACGTTACTGTCGATCTCCACGCCGCGGTTCATCGGGCCCGGGTGCATCACCAGGGCATCGCCCTTCGCGCGCGCCAGCCGGTCCAGCGTGAGGCCGTAAAGGTGGCGGTATTCGCGCGGGGAGGGGATGAACTGGCCGCTCATCCGCTCTTGCTGTAGCCGCAGCATCATGACCACGTCGCTGCCTTCCAGCGCGGCGTCGAAATCGTGGAACGGCGTAACCTTCAGCGCTTCGATATCGGCGGGCATCAGCGCCGGGGGCGCGCAGACCCGCACTTCGGCGCCCAGCGTGGTCAGGCAGTGGATGTTCGATCGGGCGACCCGGCTGTGCAGGATATCGCCGCAGATCGTCACCCGCATTCCGGCGAACTCCGGCCCCTTGGCGTGGCGGATGGTCAGCGCGTCGAGGAGCCCTTGCGTGGGGTGCTCGTGCTGACCGTCCCCGGCGTTGAGCACCGGGCAATCGACCTTTTCGGCGATCAGCCCGACCGCGCCTGAGCTTTGATGGCGGATCACCATGGCGTCGGCGTGCATCGCGTTCAGCGTCATCGCCGTGTCGATCAGGGTTTCGCCTTTCTTCACGCTGGACTGCGCCACAGCCATGTTGACCACGTCGGCGCCCAGCCGCTTGCCCGCGATCTCGAAGCTGAGCAGGGTGCGGGTCGAATTTTCGAAGAAGGCGTTGATGATGGTCAGGCCTGCAAGGCGATCAACGCGTTTGTGCGGTTGGCGGTTGAGTTCGACCCACTGTTCCGCCTCGTCGAGCAGGAACAGGATCTCCCACGGGGCGAGGCCGGCAAGCGCGATCAGATCGCGCTGCGGAAAGGCGGCGGAACCGGCTGGATAGCGGCCCGACGGCGGTGTTTCTGCTGATGTCATTGAAGACGGTGCCTTAGCGGCGCGAAGCGGACCCGGCAAGGGCGCATGGCGTGCTTGTCACCCGCCGATGAAGGTGGCCGCTCGGTCGAGCGCGGACTCGCCTTTTGCTCGCGCGCTGCCTATGCGCTTGTGCCAAGTCATTGAAGGAATGTTGCATGGCGTTTGCCCGCAAAGTTTGGCACCTGCTTGTCGGAATCAAGGACGGCCTGGTGCTGCTGTTCATGCTGCTGTTCTTCCTGGCGCTCTATGCCGCGCTGACCGCCCGGCCCAGCGCCGGGGCGCTGCGTGATGGGGCACTGCTGCTGCGGCTGAACGGTTCGGTGGTGGAGGAACCCTCGGCCCGCAGCGCGCTGCAAGGGCTGTTTTCGGACCAGGACCAGCCGCGCGAATTTCGCGCCCGCGACGTAAAGCGCGCGATCGAACTGGCCGCCAGCGACGATCACATCAAGGCCGTGGTGCTGGACCTGTCGCAGTTCAGCGGCGGCGGGCTGGTGACGATGCAGGAACTGGGCGCCGCGCTCGACAAGGTGCGGGCGGCGAAGAAGCCGGTGCTGACCTATGCCACGCTCTACACCGACGACAGCGTGTTGCTGGCCGCGCATTCCAGCGAGGTGTGGGTCAATCCGATGGGCGGCGCGTTCGTGATGGGGCCGGGCGGCAATTCGCTATACTACGCGGGCCTGCTGCAGAAACTGAAGGTCAACATCCACGTCTACCGGGTCGGGACCTACAAGGATTTTGTCGAGCCTTATGTGCTGACAAAATCCTCTGACGCTTCGAAGGAAGCGCGCCAGGCGCTGGTCGACACCGTCTGGGAAGACTGGAAGGCCGATGTGGCCAAGGCCCGGCCCAAGGCCAACATCGCGCTGGCGACCGCCGATCCCGCCGCCTGGCTGGCTGCCGCCAAGGGCGATACCGCGCAAGCGGCGCTGTCCGCCGGGCTGGTCGACAAGCTGGGTGACGAAGTCGCGTTCGGCGAACGGGTCAAGCAGGTTGTCGGCGATGATCCGCAAAGCGAGCGGCCAGGACGGTTCGCCAGCAACAAGGCTGCAACCCTGCTGGCGGCGCATCCGGAAAGCAAAAGCGGCGAGGAAGTGGCGGTCGTGACGGTTGCGGGCGAACTGGTTGACGGCAAGGCCGGTCCCGGTGTGGCCGGGGGAACGCGCATTGCCGGGCTGATCGACAAGGCCAATGCCGGCGACGCCAAGGCGCTGGTGCTGCGGGTCGATTCGCCGGGCGGGTCGGTCTTCGCATCGGAACAGGTGCGGCTGGCGCTGCAACGTTTCAAGGCCGGTGGGCGCCCCGTGGTGGTGTCGATGGCCAATATGGCGGCCAGTGGGGGCTATTGGGTATCCACGCCGGGGCAGCGGATCTTTGCCCAGCCGGGAACGATTACCGGCTCGATCGGGATCTTCGCAATCCTGCCCAGTTTCGAAAAGACCCTGGCCGACTACGGCGTCACCACCGACGGTGCGCGCTCGACCCCGCTGTCGGGCCAACCGGATCCGTTCGGCGGGTTCTCGCCCTCGGCGGACCGGATGATGCAGGCCAGCATCGACAATGGCTATGCCCGCTTCATCGGACTGGTTGCGGAGGCGCGCCACAAGACCCCGGCAGAGATCGATGCCATCGCCCAGGGCCGGGTGTGGGACGGCGGAACCGCGCAGCAAAAGGGGCTGGTCGACCAGTTCGGCGGGCTGGACGAGGCGCTGGCCTATGCCGCCCAGGCCGCCAAGCTGGAAAGCTGGCACGCCGCCTATTACGGCAGCGATGACAATCCCTATGCCTCGCTGCTCGAACGGATGATGGGGGGTGACGACGCTGACGAGGGCGACAAGGGCCAAAGGGGCGCGACCGATCTGGCCGGGCTGGTGGCCCGGCGCGAAGAGGCGCGGCTGGGTCAGGCGCTGGACAACCTCAACTGGCTGGGCCAGGCGCGCGGGGCCCAGGCTATCTGCCTGCAATGCTCGGTCATGTCCCCTGTCAAGCCGGTGCGCAGCGATTCGAATTGGCTTGCCGCGGCGGCGAATTTGCTGCTGCGCCGCTGATCCTGCCGCATGCCGGAAAGCAACCGTGCCGTCACGGCTTGCCCTTTGCGCGCGCGGCCACTAAGGGCCACCGCTTGATCGCTGAATCGGGCCCATCAGGGCATCGGGGCAGCGGACTTCGTCGGGCTGCGGGCGTGGCGGAACTGGTAGACGCGCTGGTTTTAGGTACCAGTATCGCAAGATGTGGGGGTTCGAGTCCCTTCGCCCGCACCAGTGCCGACCCGGCCGATCCGGCGAAGCGAATGCAGTTATCAAGAAGGCCTCATTTGTCATGCAGATTGTCGAGACCACCAACGAGGGTTTGAAGCGCGCCTATTCGGTCAAGATCGCGGCCAAGGATATCGCCGCGAAGATCGAAGGCGAAGTGACCAAGATTGCGCCGCAGGTGCGCATGCCCGGCTTCCGCGCCGGTAAGGTGCCTGCCAACCTGGTCAAGAAGATGCACGGTCCGGCACTCCACCAGGAAGCGCTGAACACCACGGTGCGCGAAGCGCTCGACAAGGTGATCGCCGACAACAAGCTGCGTCCTGCGATGCAGCCCGAAATCGCGCTGGGCGAAGGCTATGAGGAAGGCAAGGATGCCGAACTCACCGTCAGCCTCGAAGTGCTGCCGACCATCCCGACCCCCGAAGTGGACGGGCTCAAGCTGGAAAAGCTGGTGGTTCCGGTCGCCGAAGCCGAAGTCGACGAGCAGGTTTCCAAGCTGGCCTCGGGTGCCAAGAGCTTTGTCGATGCCAAGAAGGGCAAGAAGGCCGAAGATGGCGACCAGCTGATCATCGACTTCACCGGCAAGCTTGACGGCGTCGCGTTCGAAGGCGGCAGCGCCACCGACACCGCGCTGGAACTGGGCGCGGGCCGCTTCATCCCCGGCTTCGAGGAACAGCTCGTCGGGGTCAAGGACGGCGATGAAAAGACCATCACCGTGACCTTCCCGGCGGACTATCCGGCCGAAAACCTCAAGGGCCAGGCCGCCACTTTCGACATTGTGGTCAAGGCGGTCAAGGTTCCGGGCGAAACCAAGATCGACGACGATTTCGCCAAGTCGCTCGGACTGACCGATCTCGCCCAGCTCAAGGGCCTGCTGCGCGGCCAGCTTGAACAGGAAAGCGCGGGCCTGACCCGCACCCAGATGAAGCGCGCGCTGCTTGACCTCCTGGCCGCCGGCCACGATTTCGACGTGCCGCCCAGCATGGTCGATGCCGAATTCCAGCAGATTTGGGCCCAGCTTCAGCAGGAAGCCCAGAATGAGCCCGATCCGGCGGCCGCGCTGAAAGAGATCGAGGCCGAGAAGGACGATTACCGCACCATCGCCGTGCGCCGCGTTCGCCTGGGCCTGCTGCTTTCGGAAATCGGCCAGGCCAACGGCGTGGAAGTGAGCCAGCAGGAAATGCAGATGCTGGTTAGCCAGGCCGCCCAGCAGTACCGCCAGGAAGACCGCCAGCGCTTCGTCGAATTCATCCAGCAGGATCCGCTCGCCGCCGCCCAGCTGCGCGCCCCGCTCTATGAAGACAAGGTTGTCGACTTCCTGTTCGACAAGGCCGACGTCACCGAACGCGAAGTGACCAAGGAAGAGCTTCAGGCCGCGATCGAGGCGGAAGAAACCACCCCAGCCCCGGCCAAGGCGAAGAAGGCTCCGGCCAAGAAGGCCGCCAAGGAAGAAACCAAGGACGCCAAGGCTGACGAGAAGCCGGCCAAGGCCGCCAAGAAGGACGCCGCTCCCAAGGCCGAAAAGGCAGACAAGCCTGCGGCTGAGAAGAAGGCGCCTGCCAAGAAGGCTGCTGCCAAGAAGTAAGCAGCCGTAACCGGCCAACCCGATCAGGCCCGCCGCGAGAACGCTCGCGGCGGGCTTTTTCGTCACGATGCGGGCTAAGTGCGCCTTGCCGGTGTTGATCCACAGCAAGGCATAGGCCGGGCACCAGCCGATCAGGCCGGTCAGCAGCGGCACCACACCGATCCAGGTCCAGGGTGTGTAGTGGCCGGTCAGCGCCAGGCAAAGCAGCCCCAGCCCGGCGACGATCCGGAGCAACCGGTCGGTCTGTCCTTCGTTACGCGGCATCAGATTCACTCCTTGTGGGTTCATCCCGGCGAATCGACTGCCACCTGGAAAATCTGTCTGCACTGATCCAAATCATTAAATGCTAATATTCATCATTCACCCCACCGTTTGAACGCCGGCCGGGCAAGCGGCGCGGTGCGTGCCCGTTCATAGGCCGCGCCCAGTTGCAGCATTCGCGCATCGTCCCACTTGGCGCCGATGAACGACAGGCCCACCGGTAGGCCCTCGACCGCGCCCATCGGCACGGTCAGGTGCGGATATCCGGCGATCGCGGGCAGGCTGCCCGCACCGATCGGCAGAAAGTGATCGCCGGTCACCGGATCGATCGGCCAGGCCGGGCCCTCGGTCGGGGCAATCAGCACGGCGACCGTGTTGTCGACCAGTAGCTTGTCGATCCCCTCTGGCCCCGCCAGCCGCAGCGAATTGGCCCGCGCCTTCTGATAGGCCTCGCGGTCGGTCAGCTTGTCGGCGGCCTCGAAGGTGTCCTGCCCGAACCAGCGCAGCTCCTCGTCGGGGTGCGCGGCGTTGAAGGAGATCACATCGGCCAGGCTGCGCACCCTGGGTTTGCCGGGCAGGGCAGCGAGGTAGGCGTCCAGCCCCTCCTTCAGCTCGAAGCGCAGGACCAGGCTTTCATCGCGAAACATCTCTTGCGGCGGATCGTAGTAAATCGGGACCAATATGGCCCCGGCGGCAACCAGATCGGCCTGGGCCCGTTCGAACAGCGCGTTGACCCCGGCATGGGGCCCGGATTGCTTGCGCAGCACGCCGATCCGTACCCCTTTCAGGCTGGCCGAGCCAAGCCCCGCGGTAAAATCGGTCTTGTGCGCATCGGCCTCGGCCGTGGCGGGATCGCGCGGATCGCTTCCCGCCATGGCGGTCAGCAGCATGGCGGCGCCTTCCACGCTGGTCGCCATCGGCCCGGCGGTGTCCTGGCTCTTGCTGATCGGGACGATCCAGGTGCGGCTGACCAGGCCCACGGTCGGCTTGAACCCAACGATCCCGTTCATCGCCGCCGGGCAGGTGATCGACCCGTCGGTTTCGGTTCCGATCGCCGCCCAGGCCATGCCCGCCGCCACGGCGACGCCGCTGCCCGAACTGGAGCCGCAGGGGCTGCGGTCGATCGCATGGGGGTTGCGGGTCTGCCCGCCCATCCCCGACCAGCCGGAGGAGGAGCGGCTGCCGCGGATATTGGCCCATTCTGACAGGTTGGTCTTGCCCAGGATCACGCCGCCCGCGCCGCGGACCCGCGCCACAACCGGGGCGTCGCGGTGGGTCTCGTTTCCGGCCAGCGCTAGGCTGCCCGCGGTGGTGGGGAAATCGCGGGTCTCGATGTTATCCTTGACCAGCACGGTGCGGCCGCGCAGCTTGCCGGTGCCCGCCTTTCGCGCGGCCTCGGCCGGAGCGGCGGGATTGACGGCAACGACGGCGCGCAGTTGCGGCCCCGCGGGCGCGTCATTCAGCAGGGCGATCGCGTCAAGGTCGGACTGCGCTTCGGACGCGGCCAGGGACCGCTCCTCCGGCTGTGCCGGTGCTTCGCGAGCAATGGCAGTCTCGGCCAGCGAAAAAGCCAGCAGGGCGGCAAGGCTGGCAAAACGCTTTCGGGTCAATTCCATTTGGCGATGCTGCGGTCTTGCCGACCGCGATGCAAGCGCCAAGCGCCTTGGCGGGCAAATCGGTTAATCCCCTTGAACATCGCCGCCCCAGCGCCGACATAGGCGCCTCAAGCCAAGAGGATTCCCATGATCGACCTGTACAATTCGTCCGGTGCCCAAGGAAAATTCACCCGCGATCCGATCACCGGCGCGCTGATTCCGGTAGTGGTCGAGCAGTCGAGCCGCGGCGAGCGCAGCTTCGACATCTATTCGCGCCTGCTGCGCGAACGCATCATTTTCGTCACCGGCGAGGTCGAGGATCACATGGCCTCGGTGATCGTCGCCCAGCTGCTGTTCCTGGAAAGCGAGAATCCCAGCAAGGACATCTCGATGTACATCAACTCGCCCGGCGGGGTGGTGACGGCGGGTCTCGCGATCCACGATACCATGCAGTACATCAAGCCGCGCGTTTCGACCGTGTGTATCGGCCAGGCCTGTTCGATGGGCAGCTTCCTGCTCGCCGCGGGTGAGCCGGGCATGCGCATCGCCCTGCCGCAGGCGCGGATCATGATCCACCAGCCGTCGGGCGGGGCGCGCGGCATGGCCAGCGATATCGAGATCCAGGCCCGCGAGATCCTGCGCCTGCGCAAGCGGCTCAACGAACTTTACGCCAAGTTCACCGGCAAGCCGCTGGACGAGATCGAGGCCGCGGTCGACCGCGACAACTGGCTCGACGCAAACGAAGCCCTGGCTTTCGGGCTGGTCGACAAGGTCTTTGAGAGCCGTCCGGACAACGAAGCCGATGCCAGCGGCAGCGGCGGCGCGCCGGAATGACCGCAGGGATTAAGTAACCCTGCCGCTTCAGCAGCGGGCAATATGCCGCTGCTATAGGGCAGGATTGAATATTGTTACCGCCGGGTTACACTCCCGGCGAATCCCCGCACGCTGCGGGGCAACGGACGAAGGCATGACCAAACTGAGCGGATCCGACGCCAAGAGCACGCTTTACTGCAGCTTCTGCGGGAAGTCGCAGCATGAAGTGCGCAAGCTGATCGCAGGCCCGACCGTGTTCATCTGTGATGAATGCGTCGAACTGTGCAACGACATCATCCGCGAGGAAACCAAGGCTGGCATCGCCGGCAAGAAGGACGGCGGCGTTCCCAGCCCGAAGGATATCTTCGAGACGCTGAACGACTACGTGATCGGCCAGGACCGGGCCAAGCGCGTGCTCTCGGTGGCGGTGCACAACCACTACAAGCGCCTGAAGCACAGCGGCAAGGGCGGCGAGGTTGAGCTGCAGAAGTCGAACATCCTGCTGGTCGGGCCGACCGGCTGCGGCAAGACGCTGCTTGCCCAGACCCTGGCCAAGACTTTCGATGTGCCCTTCACCATGGCCGATGCCACCACGCTGACCGAAGCGGGCGACTTGGGTGAAGACGTTGAGAACATCATCCTGAAATTGCTCCAGGCCAGCGACTACAATGTCGAAAAGGCCCAGCACGGGATCGTCTACATCGACGAGATCGACAAGATCAGCCGCAAGGCGGAAAATCCCAGCATCACCCGCGACGTTTCGGGTGAGGGGGTGCAGCAGGCGCTGCTCAAGCTGATGGAAGGCACCACGGCCTCGGTGCCCCCGCAGGGCGGGCGCAAGCATCCGCAGCAGGAATTCCTCCAGGTCGATACCACCAACAT
>JBJTMC010000011.1:0-12736 GCA_046063325.1 Novosphingobium sp. | reverse complement strand
GAGCTGCTTGTCCATGTTCTCCTTGATCTTGTGCATCGGCACGTGGCCGGGGCCTTCGATCATCACCTGCACGTCCTGTTCCCAGGCGCGCTTGGTCAGTTCGCCCAGGGTGTACAGTTCGGCGAACTGGGCTTCGTCATTCGCGTCGGCGATCGATCCGGGGCGCAGGCCGTCGCCCAGCGAATAGGCGATGTCATAGGCCTTCATGATCTCGGTAATCTCGTCGAACCGTTCGTAGAGGAACGATTCCTTGTGATGCGCCAGGCACCACTTGGCCATGATCGAGCCGCCGCGGCTGACGATGCCGGTGACGCGCTTGGCGGTCATCGGAATGTAGGGCAGGCGCACCCCGGCGTGGATGGTGAAGTAATCGACGCCCTGTTCGGCCTGTTCGATCAGGGTATCGCGGAACACTTCCCAGGTCAGGTCCTCGGCAATCCCGCCGACCTTTTCCAGCGCCTGATAGATCGGCACCGTGCCGATCGGCACCGGGCTGTTGCGCAGGATCCATTCGCGGGTGTCGTGGATGTTGCGCCCGGTGGACAGGCCCATGACGGTGTCGGCGCCCCAGCGGATCGACCAGACCATCTTGTCGACCTCGCTCGCCACGTCGCTGGCGACGGCGGAGTTGCCGATGTTGGCGTTGATCTTGACCAGGAAGTTGCGGCCGATCGCCATCGGCTCGGATTCGGGGTGGTTGATGTTGCTGGGGATGATCGCGCGGCCGCGCGCGACTTCCTGGCGGACCCATTCGCCGGTGACGTAATCGGGGATTTCGGCGCCCCA
The DNA here is from genome assembly GCA_046063325.1 of Novosphingobium sp. Lineage (GTDB taxonomy): Bacteria > Pseudomonadota > Alphaproteobacteria > Sphingomonadales > Sphingomonadaceae > Novosphingobium. The sequence continues at coordinate 11,950 of JBJTMC010000011.1, read as the reverse complement.
ATCCTGCCCGTCGCGGACCAGATCGCGGATCTGCTCACGCCCCAGGTTCTCGCGCACCGCGACATATTCCATTTCCGGCGTGACGATCCCGCGGCGGGCGTAATGCATCTGGCTGACGTTGGCGCCCGCCTTGGCGCGCAGCACGGTGCGGCGCACATTGGGGAAGGCGGGGACGCCGCCCGAACGGTCCGGCCCCAGCTGGCCGTTGTCTTCGGGCTTGACCTCACGCTGGGTCACCTCTTCCACGTCGCCGCGCGCCCGGATCCAGGGGCTCCGCAGTTCGGGCAGGCCCTGGGCGATGTCGATTGCGGCGGCCGGATCGGTGTAAGGGCCAGAGGTGTCATAGACCCGCACCGGCGCCTCGCCGCTGGACGGCTCAAGCCGGATCTCGCGCATCGCGACGCCCAGCGGGCCGACGTGGACTTTGGACGAGCCGCGGATCGGCCCGGTCGTCACGCCGATTTCGAGCTTGCTGGGAATGTCGGCCATATGCGCAAAGTCCTTCAAGGGACGGAGCGGGGGCCTTCGACATGCTCTGGCTGAGCGGTCTGCCCTCCCTCCGCCCGTGCTAACGGGTTCAGGTTCGACGGGTCGGAGGATGCGAGCCCTCCCTCTCAGCCATTCTGGTCAAGCCTTCGCGAAAAATCGCTACGGCCCGGCGGCTCCCCGGGGATCTGGCGGTTCTAGGCGCGCTCTTGGCTCAGCGCAACAGGATGTAGGCGGCGACCGCGATGACTAGCGCGGCGAACAGCCTGCGGGCCAGCGGGGCGCGGCTCGCCAGGCGCCTGGCCAGCGGCAGGGCGGCCAGCGTTCCGACCGCGCCGCCGCAAACCAGGGCGCCAAACAGCGGCCAGGAGATCTGTCCGGCCATGGCATAGGACGCGCTGGTCGCCGATCCGAACAGCACGACCGAAACCAGCGAGCTGGCTCCGGCGTTGGCCAGGGTCATCCCGGTCGAGGCCATCAGCCCCGGCGCGATCAGAAAGCCGCCGCCGATTCCGAAGAAGCCCGCGGCAAGCCCGGTCAGCAAGCCGATCGGGGCAAGTTTGAACACCATCGGCGCAGTCAGGCGCACGCCGGGGTCGCCCTCGTCCTTGCGGGGCAGCAGCATCGACAGCGCGATTGCGATCATCGCCGCGGCAAACCACATCAGCAGCGCCTGGCCGTCAACCCGCTTGCCCAGCTCCGCTCCGGCCAGCGCTCCGGCCAGGCCGGCCGCGGCAAAGACCGAAGCGCAGGGCCACTTCACCCGCCCGGCCCGGGCCTGGGCGGCGAGCCCGGTCGCGGCGTTGACCGCTACCGCCGCCGCCGAAGTGCCGATCGCGGCGTGCACGTCGCTCAGCCCGACGACATAGATCAGCCAGGGCGTCGCCAGCACCGATCCGCCGCCGCCGAACAGGGTCAGAAGCAAACCGATCAGCGCGCCGCCCAGTGCGGCAAGGAGGAGCAGTTCCCAGCCCATGCGGTCCGCCCTTCGCCGTCAGGCCGTCCGGGCCCGGTTCCAGGGCATCAGCATCAGCAGCCGCGCCATCCCGCAAAAGCCGGTGGCGCCGGCAAAAGTCAGCCCGGTCCCGACGAAGGCCGCCAGGCCATACCAGGGCGGAGCGAGGAACGTGCCGAGCAGCACGCCGGTCAGGACCAGCAACCCGGCGGCGATCTGGACCTGGCGCATGATCTCCAGCGGGGCCTTGCGGTCCTCGCGCACCGGCAGTCCGGCCTTGATCCAGGCGTCGAGGCCGCCGTCGAGTACAAAGGCCGCACCGTTCACGCGCCCCGCCAACCGATCGCAGGCGCCCTGGGTGCGCATGCCGGAGCGGCAGGTGAAGACCGTGTCGGCGGCAGGGTCGACCGAGAGATGTGCCTGCTCCCACCGCGAGAGTGGCTGCGAGACCGCGCCGTCGACATGGACCCGGGCGAATTCGTCGGCTTCGCGGATATCGACCAGCACGGCCTTGCCCGCAGCCAGGCGGGCCTGGACTTCGGCCGGGGAGAGGGGGTGGAGCGTGGCGGTCATGGCGTGGCGGGTCCTTTGCGGGGTGCGAGACGGTCCGGTGGGGGCTTGGTCCGCCTCGCCCGCCTCATATATGCCTTGCATCTAAATTAGCAATAACTAAGATATGCACAAAGGAGAAATGACCATGTCACCCAATCCGCAAGTCCGGGGCTTCTTCGATCCGGCGACCTTCACGGTCAGCTATGTCGTTCACGATCCCGTGACTCGCCAGGCCGCGATCATCGATCCGGTGCTCGATTTCACCCCGCGCAATGCCCGCACCGCGACCCGATCGGCCGATGCCCTGCTGGCCCATATTGCGGAGGAAGGGCTGGAGCTGATCTGGCTGCTGGAAACCCACGCCCATGCCGATCACCTCTCGGCAGCGCATTACCTCCGAGAACGGACCGGTGCGCCGATCGTGATCGGTGGCGAGATCACGCAGGTCCAGAAAGCATTCGCCGCGCTGTTCGAAGCGGACGACGTGCGCCCCGACGGCAGCCAGTTCGACCGGCTGGTCCGCGATGGTGACGAACTGGCGCTGGGCGGGCTGACGATCCGGGTGATCCACACCCCCGGCCACACCCCGGCCTGCGTCACCTATCGGATCGGCGATGCAGTGTTCGTTGGCGATACGCTGTTCATGCCCGACTATGGCACTGCGCGCAGTGACTTTCCCGGCGGCAGCGCTGCGGCGCTCTATGCCTCGATCCGCAAGATCCTGGCTCTGCCGGGTGAGACCCGGATGTTCGTCGGCCACGATTACCTGCCCGAGGGGCGCAGCGAATTTGGTTGGGAAACCACCGTGGCCGATCAGAACGCCGCCAATGTCCACATCCACGCCGGGGTGAGCGAGGCCGACTTCGTGGCGCTGCGCCAGGGCCGGGACGCCACGCTGGAAGCGCCGCTGCTGATCTTGCCCAGCCTGCAGGTCAATATTCGCGCCGGAGCCATGCCGCCCGCGGCACCGGGCGGACACACCTACCTTCGGCTGCCGGTAAACGCCATCTGAGCGCAGCGGTTGGAGCGGGGCGGCATCCGGGCTAGGCCCGTAGCCGTGACCGTGCTCTACCGTCTTGCCGCCGATGCCGCCGCGATCGCCGCGCGGTTTGGCGCGCGCTTGTCAGACGGCGATCCCTGGGCCGGCGGCACGATTGCGCCGGGCCAGTTCGCGCCGGTGCTGACCACCGGCCGCGAATTCGTGGCCGGGCCGCGCGGAGAGCGCCAGCCGCTTCGGATGGTGCCGCGGCTGTGGGGTGTCCCGCCCCCGCCGTCCGCGTTCGATGCCGCCCGTCCGGTGCTGAGCGTGCGCAACCCCGACAGTCCGTTCTGGATCGGCAATCTGCGCAACAGCGAGTTTCGCTGCCTGGTCCCCGCCTCGGCCGTGATGGAATGGGGCCGGGTCGATCCCACAACCGGCAAGCGCCGTCAGCACTGGTTCGCGCCCACGGACCAGCCGCTGTTCGCCTTGGCCGGAGTGTGGAAGGACAGCGAGGTGCCCAGCTTCGCGCTGCTGACCGGCGAACCCAACGCGGCGTGGCGCGCTGCCGGGCGTGATGCGATGCCGGTGATCCTCCCCGCGGATCCGGCGGCGTGGCAGGCCTGGTTGCGCGGCGAATGGAAACAGGCCGCAGCGCTGCTCCTGCCCTATCCCTCGTCGCTCATGCGCGATCTCTAGGCGAGGTGGAACCCGCCCGCGACGGTCAGGGCCAGGCCCAGCGCGACCGTGGTCAGCGCCCAGCCGCGGTGCATGGTGGCAAGGCTGCGCAGCCAGAACTGGCTGTAGATGTCGACGAAGCCCAGGATCACCAGCGCCTCGACCATCATCAGCCCGCCCATCGCCTTCATCACGCAGGACAGCAGATCGCCTGGCAGCCACGGGTTGGCGAGATAGACCACCGTGCCCATCACCAGTTCCATCATCCCGCACAGGAACTGGAGCGAGGGCGATTGCTCGATCTCTTCCAGCATGGTGCGCCAGATCCCCGGCTTGCGCAGGGCGCCGATCCCGGCAAACAGCGCGGCCAGGCCCAGCAGCAGCGCCGACCAGCCGGTCGGGTCGATAGGTTCGCTAATCATCAAATCCTCCAGAGCTCAACGGCTCTCCCCGGATGTTCTGTTTTGCCGCACGATGGCGTTCGCCGGGGCGCTTGTCCAGTGGCCGGAACGGCGCGTGACTCCGCTGGACATTAATCGCACGATTAAACATACTCCCGGCAAAGGCCATCAAAGGGCCATAGGAGAGATCTGGAATGGCTAACGACACTGCGCTGCCGCGCGTCTGCATCATCGGCGCAGGCTGCAGCGGCTTCACCACGGCCAAGCGGTTCAAGGACTACGGGATTCCGTTCGACGTGTTCGAGGCGTCGGACGATATCGGCGGGACCTGGTACTACAACAACCCCAACGGGATGAGCGCCTGCTACCAGAGCCTGCACATCGACACGTCGAAATGGCGCCTCGCGTTTGAGGACTATCCGGTTCCGGCCGAATGGCCCGACTATCCGCACCATTCGCTGCTGCTCAACTATTTCCACGATTACGTCGACCATTTCGGCCTGCGCGAACACATCCGCTTCAACACCCGGGTCGAGCAGGCCCGGCGCAAGGCCGGGGGCGGCTGGACGGTGACGCTCTCAACCGGGGAGGTGAAGGACTACGACGCGCTGGCCGTCGCCAACGGGCACCACTGGTCGGCGCGGATTCCCGAATATCCCGGCGCGTTCGATGGCCAGCAGATCCATTCGCACCAGTATCGCACCCCGTTCGAACCGACCCCCTGCATCGGCAAGCGGGTCCTGGTGGTCGGCATGGGCAACAGCGCGATGGATATCGCCAGCGAACTTTCACAGCGGCCGATGGCGGACAGGCTGTTCGTCTCGACCCGGCGGGGCGTGTGGATCTTCCCCAAGTATTACCGGGGCCAGCCGCTCGATAAGAACCCGGCCCCGGCCTGGCTGCCCAAAGGCATCAAGCAATGGCTTGGTGCGCGGATGATCAAGGGGCTGGTCGGCAAGATGAGCGACTATGGCCTGCCCGAACCGGACATTGGCCCGTTCGAAAGCCACGGAACCGTATCGGGCGAATTTCTGGTCCGGGCCGGTTCGGGCGACATCACCATGAAGGGCGCGGTCCAGCGGCTGGACGGCGACGGGGTGATCTTTGCCGATGGCAGCCGTGAGCAGATCGACGTGATCGTCTGGGCGACCGGCTATGATATTTCGTTCCCGTTCTTTGACGAGCCGAGCTTCAAGGCCGATGCCGACAACCGCCCGCCGCCGCTCTACAAGCGGATCCTCAAGCCCGGGGTGCCCGACCTGTTCTACATGGGCCTGGCCCAGCCGCTGCCCACGCTGGTCAACTTTGCCGAGCAACAGTCCAAGCTGGTAGCAGCCTATCTGGCGGGACAATACCTGCCGCCCGCCCCGGACGAGATGGAGCGGATCATCCAGACGGACGAGGATTATTACACCGGGCAGTATTACGCCGCGCGGCGCCACACCATCCAGCTCGATTTCGATCATTATGTCCGCGCCCTGAAAAAGGAACTGGCGCAAGGCGCGCGGCGCGCCGCTGCGGCCGGCGGCAAACCGCCGCTGCAAACCCGTCAACTTGAGGAGGCTTGAGCCATGGCTTCAATCGCGCAGCGTCCGGTCAACCCGGTCGATGTCAGCCAGGACGCACTTTACGTCGAGGATACCTGGCGCGAGCCGTTCGCCCGGCTGCGGGCCCAGGCGCCGCTGAGCTGGCGCGCGGAAAGCCCGTTCGGCGCCTATTGGTCGGCGGTGACGCATGAGCTGGTGCAGGAGGTGGAACTGCGCCACGGCGTGTTTTCCAGCCGCTGGGACATGGGCAACATCACCATTGCCGAGGCGGTCAATGGCGAGGGGTTTCCCAACTTCATCGCGCAGGATCAGCCGATCCACACCGCCCAGCGCCGGGTGATCGCCCCGGCCTTTTCGCCCAGCCAGATGCTCAAGCTGGACGCGGCAGTGAAGGCGCGCACCAAGGAGTTGATGGACGGCCTGCCGGTGGGCGAAACCTTTGACTGGGTCGAGCGCGTCTCGATCCCGCAGACGCTGGGCATGCTGTGCATCCTGTTCGACATGCCGTTCGAGGAATGGCGCGACCTCAAACGCTGGTCGGACTGGGCCAGCGGGGTATCGGCGGACAACCTGACGGACGAATACCGGGCCGAGTTTCTGGTGCAGATGGGCGAGATGCTGGCCCGCTTCGACCGCGAGTTGGAAGACCGCCGCGGCAAGGAACCCAGCGACGACCTGCTCAGCCGGATGGTCCATTCCGAAGCGATGGGCAACATGGAGGCGATGGAGCGGATCGCCAACATTGCGCTGCTGATCGTCGGCGGCAACGACACCACCCGCAATTCGATGTCGGCGCTGGTCGAAGCGTTCGACAAGTATCCCGACCAGCTTGAACGGCTGCGCGCCGATCCTTCGCTGATCCCCAACGCGGCGCAGGAAATCATCCGCTGGCAAAGCCCTGTCACCCACATGCGCCGCACCGCGCTGGAAGATACCGAATTGGGCGGGCAGACGATCCGCAAGGGCGAAAAGGTGGTGATGTGGTACATCAGCGCAAACCGTGACGAGAGCGTCTTTCCCGATGCCGAACGCTTTGATGTCGGCCGCGCCAACGCCCGCCGCCACCTGGGCTTCGGGCACGGGATCCACCGCTGCGTCGGGGCGAAACTGGCCGAAGACCAGCTTGCGACCCTGATCGGAGAAATCGTCAGCCGCAACATCCGCCTTGTCCCGCAGGGCGCGCCCAGCCGCCTTGCCAGCCCGTTCCTGCACGGCTTCACCGCGATGCCGGTGCGGATCGAGCCTTTGTGAGCAGCACCCTCGAAACTCTGCTGGTCGAGCAGGAAGGGCCGATCCTGTGGATCCGGCTCAACCGGCCAGAGGTTCTCAACGCCTACACCAGCCAGATGGGGACCGAACTGGTAAGGGCGATCGGGCGGGCCGACGGGGACGACAGCGTCCGGGTCGTGGTGCTGACCGGGACCGGGCGGTTGTTCTGCGCCGGGGCCGACGTTTCGGCCGGGGCCGGGGCTTTCGATACCGAATCCGGTGAAGGCGCGACCAATTTCGGCAGCCGTGACGGCGCGCGCGAGAACGCGGATTTCGTCGCCGCGATGATGAACAGCCTCAAGCCGCTGCTGGTTGCCTACAACGGATCGGCGGCCGGGGTGGGGCTGACCCTGACCCTGCCCTGCGATATCCGCATCGCCGCCGAAACCGCGAAGTTCGGCTGTGTCTTCACCCGGCGCGGGCTGGTGCCGGAAGCGGGGTCGGCCTGGTTCCTGCCGCGGCTGGTCGGCCTTTCCACCGCGCTCAGGTGGTGCATGACCGGGGCGCTGGTCCCGGCGCAGGAAGCGCTGGCCGCCGGACTGGTGAGCGAACTGGTCCCGGCCGACGCGGTCGAAACGCGGGCCCGCGAACTTGCGCTGGAAATTGCCGCGAACTGTTCGCCGGTTGCCCTGGCCGTGACCCGGCGGATGCTGTGGCACTTTTCGGCGGAGTCCAGCCCGCGCGGCGCCCTGGCGGTCGATGCCCCGCTCAACATCGCGCTGGGGGCCCGGGGCGATGTCCGCGAAGGGGTTTCCGCCTTCCTTGAAAAGCGCCCGCCCGCGTTCCCGCTGACCGTCTCTGCCGATCTGCCCGCCATGGACTGGTGGCCCGCCAACCCGACCGGATACCGCTGATGTACAAACTCTACGGCGCGCTTGGTTCGCCTTATTCGCAGAAGATCCGCGCCCTGCTGCGCTATCGCCGCTTGCCGCACCTGTGGATCGACGGGGCGGCCACCCGCGAAGCCCTGGCCCAGGTCCGGGCTCCGGTGATCCCGGTGCTGGAATACCCCGATGGGCAGTTCGGCAACGATTCGACCCCGCTGATCTACGATCTGGAAGCGCGCCATGCCGAGCGGCGGGTGGTGCCGGTCGATCCGGCCCAGGCGTTCATCGCCCACCTGCTCGAAGACTTCGCCGACGAATGGCTGACCAAGGCGATGTTCGGCTATCGCTGGCTGGAAGAGGTCGACCAGATCCAGATGAGCCGCTGGCTGGCGTTCGACAGCCTCAAGGGCGGGGGCCTTGAACGCAGCCAGGCCTTTGCCGAACAGTTCCGCGCGCGCCAGGTCGGGCGGATGGCGCTGGTCGGCTGCACGGCGGGGAACTTTCCGCTGATCGAGGCCAGCACCCGCGCGGTGCTGGCGGCGCTGGAAGCCCATGTGGTCGACCGCCACTGCCTGTTCGGAACGCGGCCCAGCCTGGCCGAGTTCGGGATCTTCGGCCAGCTTTCGCAGCTCGGCACCGATCCAACGGCGCAGACGATGATGCGCGCAGACTATCCCTATACCTACCGCTGGCTGGCCCATATCGACGACATGAGCGGGATCGAGGGCGCATGGGAACCAGGCTTTGCCCCGGTAGTGGCCGAACTGGTGCGGATCGCGGGCGAGGTCTATGTGCCCTTCCTTGCCGCCAACGAACGGGCCGCCGAAGCGGGCGCGGATACCATGCGGATGGAGGCGCTGGGCCGCCCTTATGAACAGGGGGTGTTCGGCTATCAGCGCAAATGCCTGCGCGAATTGCGCGCCCGGTACAGGGCGCTGCACGGCGAGGGCCGGGACGTGGCCGATGCCTTGCTCGGACCGGGCTGGACCGGCCTGCTCGGCGCGGGATGACCAAACTGTAATCTTCCGGAACGGCTGCGGTTAGCCGGTTTGGGACATCTGTGGGGCAACGCAATACTCCTGCGGCCGGAAGCATCCCGAAACGATGTGACCAGCCGTTGCCCGGCAGGCGTCGAAAGCCCCATCCCGACGCCTGCCGGGCATTATCCTTCAAGTTCCGGTTGGCGCGGCCACGCCCTTGTGCCCGCCGAACTTGGCACGCAGCGCCGACAGCACCCGCGAATCGACCGCCGCATCGTCGTGGCTTGAGAAGCGCTCGAACAGGCTGGCCGCGATCACCGGCACGCTGACCCCCTGCTCAACCCCGGCAATCACGGTCCAGCGCCCTTCCCCGCTGTCGGCAACGCGCGGGCTGTAACCCTTGAGCCCCGGATCCTCGGCCAGGGCATCGGCGCCAAGATCGAGCAGCCACGACGATACCACGCTGCCGCGCCGCCAGACCTCGGCGATCCCGGCGAGGTCCAGGTTGTAGCGGATCTGCTCGGGCACGCTATCGGCACCGGCGCTGGCAAACAGCGCGAAACCTTCGGCAAAGGCCTGCATCATCCCGTATTCGATCCCGTTGTGGATCATCTTGACATAGTGCCCCGCGCCCGGCGGGCCGCAGTGCAGCCAGCCTTCCTCTCCGGGGGCGATCGGACCGCCCTCACGCGCCGGGGTGCGCGGCGCGGTGGCCACGCCCGGGGCCAGGCAGGCGAAGATCGGCGCGTTGCGCCGCACCGCCGCGTCATCCCCGCCGATCATCTGCGAATAGCCGCGCTCAAGCCCGAACAGCCCGCCGCTGGTTCCGCAATCGATGAAGGCAATGCCCTTGGCGGCAAGCGCGGCGGCGCGCGCCGCGCTGTCCTTGAAATAGGAATTGCCGCCGTCGATGATGCAGTCCCCGGGCGCAAGCAGTGCGGCCAGTTCGTCGATCACCCCCTGGGTCACCTTGCCCGCGGGGACCATCAGCCACACGCTGCGCGGTGCGGGCAGCCCGGCGACCAGCGCGGCCAGGCTTTCCGCCGGGATCGCCCCGGTTTCCACCGCCAGCGCCGACCGCTCGTTCGGATCGATCGAATAGATGTGGCAACGGTGACCGCCCTTGGACAGCCGCCGCACCATGTTCCCGCCCATCCGGCCAAGGCCTACAAATCCCAGTTCCATGCGCCCGCTCCTTGCCTTTGTCAGACCTTATTCGCCAATCCTGGACCACCAAGGAAGTTAAAACCGCAAACAGGATCGCTTCGGCACACGAACTCACCGCATCGACGCAACCGTTCACCGCGTTGACGGTTGCAGGCAAGGCCAATGTTTCGCGACTCTGACCGGACAGGCGTGCCGTTCATCGAACGGTGCATTCAGGCCCGAGCAACGCTTGAAGCGTCACTGTTAAACGGGCATTATCGCCGCAAGCGCAGCCGGAAGGCTGCATCGGCATTGAATTTGACTGGAGCATGCAATGAAACTGTGGGGCAAGAATCGGCTTGGCCTTGGGCTTTCGCTTGGCCTGGGCCTGACCTCGGCAGTGGCGCTTGCAGCCAGCCAGCCGGAAAACATTCTGCCGACCCCGGTTCCGGCGCCATCGCCCGCGCCTGCGGCACCCGTTCCGGCGGCGACACCCAGCATCGCCGCGCAGGTCCCGGTGGACGAACCGGTGATCAGCTGGTCGGTGGCCGACGCCCGCAGCCTGCTTGGCGTGATCGAAGGGATCGAGGCCGAAGGCCTGATCCCCGCGGATTACCAACCCGGCCTGCTCCGCAAGGCGATTGCCGCCGGTCCGGGCGTCGATCTCGATTCCCAGGCCAGCAAGTCGTTCGCCTGGCTGGTTGAGGATATGCGCGATGGCCGCACCCGCATGGATTCGCGGCTGCAGTGGTTTGCGGTCGATACCGATGTCGATATCAACCCGACCACGGCGGTGATGCAGCGCGCCCTGGCGGCGCACAACGTGGCCGGCGCGATTGCCGATCTTGCCCCGATGACCCCCGACTATGGTGCGCTCAAGGGCTTGCTGGCGATGACCCCCAAGGCCGACAAGGCCAAGCGCGCCAAGATCATGATCAACATGGATCGCTGGCGCTGGCTGCCGCGCGATCTGGGCAAGTTCTACCTGCTGACCAACGTGCCCGAATTCCAGCTGCGCCTGACGGTCGATAATTCGATCATCAAGTCCTACCGCACGATCGTCGGCAAGCCGGGCAAGACCGCGACGCCGCAACTGGCCGAAGTGGTCCAGGGGGTGATCTTCAACCCGACCTGGACGGTGCCGCAGTCGATCGTCAAGGGCGAAGGGCTGGGCGCGCGGCTCTATGCCAATCCGGCCCAGGCCGCCCGCGAAGGTTACAAGGTGACCAAGGCCAAGGATGGCACTTTCACCGTGGTCCAGCAGCCGGGCGCGAAGAACGCGCTGGGCTACATGAAGCTCGACATGCCCAACGAACATGCGATCTTCATCCACGACACCCCGTCGCGCGCGCTGTTCGGCCAGACTTTCCGCGCGCTCAGCCACGGCTGCGTCCGCACCGAAAAGGCGACCCAGTTGGGCATGACCATGGCGATCCTGGGATCGGGCAAGACGCCCGACGAACTGGTCGAGATCGTCAAGTCCGGGCAATATACCCGGGTCCCGATGACCAAGACTTTCCCGATCTATATCATGTACTTCACCATGGCGACCGACATCAACGGGCAGATGGGCACCTTCGCCGATCTCTATGACCGCGATGCCCCGGTTCTGGCCAGCTTCGCCGCCCCGCGCAAGCCCTGGGACGGCAAGCGCAAGACGAGCGAAAAGGTGATCAAGCTGGACAACCCGCTTTAGGCACCGGGCCTAGCGGGCACAGGCCTCGAGCTGGGCGGTCTCGTCCGGGGCAAGCCTGCCCGCGGCGTTCCAGGCCTTGAGCGTGCGGTAATCGCCGTGCGGCTCGATCCGCACGACCAGGCCCCGGCTGGCATCGACGAAGTGGTTCTCGCTGGAAATGTCGAGCGAAAGGCCGCCGGGATGCCGTTTTACCAGGCAGCCCAGCAGATCGCCAACGGCGTGCGGGCTGCGCTGCTCGAAGGCGAGCTGCTTGTCCGCCAGCTCGTGGCCGGAATTCCACGCCTTCCACACGAACGGTCCGGCAAGCAGCGCGGCTGCGCCGATGCCGATGGCAACCAGGGTGCGGCGGGATCGTTGCTGGTTCAAGCGTCGCCGATACGGTCGGCGTAAAGCAGGCGTCCACCCGAAAGGTGCCACAGCGCCTCGTTGAACTG
>JBJTMC010000091.1:0-10559 GCA_046063325.1 Novosphingobium sp. | reverse complement strand
CCCGGGGTCTATTCGGTCTCGCTGCTCCACGATCGCGACAGCAACCGCAAGTTCGGCTGGAAGATCGACGGAATCGGCTTTTCCGGCAATCCCAAGCTGGGCTGGTCCAAGCCGTCCGCGGCAAAGGCCCGGGTCCACGTGGTTGGCGGCGGGGTTTCCAAGATCTCGATCGTGCTCAATTACAAGTCGGGGCTGGGCGTCGCGCCGCTGAAGCAGTAAGCGCAACGGCGCTATGCGGATCGTCGATGTCTGTGCCTTCTACACCCCGCATGGCGGCGGGGTGAAGACCTATATCGAACAGAAGCTGCGGCTGGGCCCCGGCTTGGGGCACGAGATCGTGATCCTTGCCCCGGGCGACAAATACGAAGTGATCGAGCGTGGGCCTGCCGCGCGAATCGTCACGATCCCGTCCCCTCGCTTTCCGCTCGACCGCAATTACTGGTACTTCGACGATGAGGACGCGCTGCACGACGCGCTCGATTCGCTTGCGCCCGATTTCGTCGAGGTATCCTCGCCCTGGCGCAGCCCGTCGATCGTCGGGCGCTGGCAGGGCAAGGCGCCGCGATCGCTGTTCATGCACGCCGATCCGCTGTCCGCCTACGCTTACCGCTGGTTCGAGCCGATCTTCAGCCGCGAAACGATTGACCGCCGGTTCGAGCCGTTCTGGCAGCATCTGCGCAGGCTCAGCGGTGAGTTCGATACGGTGGTCTGCGCCAGCGGCGAACTGTGCGAGCGGCTGATCGAAGGCGGGGTTCCCAACGCGGCGCTGATCCCGATGGGGATCGAAGAGGGCGTGTTCAGCCCGGCGCACCGCGATCCGGCGCTGCGCCGCCAGATGCTTGAGCTGTGCGACCTGCCCGAGGATGCCGGCTTGCTGATCGGGGTCGGGCGGCTGTCAGCCGAAAAGCGCTGGCCGATGGTGATCGAGGCGGTGACGGCGGCCAGCCAGGACCGTCCGCTGGGTCTGGTGATCCTTGGCGGCGGCGGGCAGGAACGCAAGGTCCTGAAAAGCATCGGCGGCAACCCGCACATCAAGCTGCTGAAGCCAGAGCGCAACCGCGCGCGCTTCGCTGCGATCGTCGCCAGCGCCGATGCACTTGTCCACGGCTGCGAGGCGGAGACCTTTTGCCTGTCCGCGGCCGAAGCGCGGGCCAGCGGGGTGCCGGTGATCGTCCCTGATCGCGGCGGGGCGGCGGATCATGCCGCGGGCGGGGCCGGGATCGCCTATGCCGCGACCGATCCCGAGGCCCTGGCTGCCGCCGTGCTGGACATGGCGGCGCGCGGCTGGCCCCGCACCGCCAGCCCGGTCCAGACCATGCGCGGTCACTTCGCGCAGCTTTTCGAACACTACGAAACGCTCCTCCCGCGCGCCTGACCGCAACTGCGGCCTTGACTCCGGCGCGCGGCAATTATAGTTACATTTGCAACCAAAATCCTTGGAGCGATGAGCCATGCCCGACCTGTTCGAAAATCCCCTGGGCCTCGACGGGTTCGAATTTGTCGAGTTCTGCGCGCCGGACCGGGGCGCGCTTGAACCGGTGTTCGCAAGCATGGGCTTCACCCGGATCGCCCGGCACCGTTCGAAGGATGTGGAGCTGTGGCGGCAGGGCGGGATCAACCTGATCGCCAACTACGAACCGCGCAGCCCGGCGGCCTACTTCGCCGCCGAACACGGCGCTTCGGCCTGCGGGATGGGCTGGCGGGTCAAGGATGCGGCCAAGGCCTATGCCCTGGCGGTTGAGCGCGGGGCCGAACCGGTTGAGGTCCGCACCGGGCCGATGGAACTGCACCTGCCCGCGATCCGCGGGATCGGCGGTTCGATCATCTACCTGATCGACCGCTACGAAGGCCACCAAAGCGGCAACGACCTGTCGATCTACGATATCGACTTCCTGTACGAGCCGGGCGTTGATCGCCACCCGGCAGGGGCCGGCTTTCACACCATCGATCACCTGACCCACAACGTTTATGGCGGGCGGATGGCCCACTGGGGCGGCTTCTACGAACGCGTGTTCGGCTTTCGCGAGATCCGCTATTTCGACATCAAGGGCGAATACACCGGGCTGACCAGCCGGGCGATGACCGCGCCCGACGGCAAGATCCGCATTCCGCTTAACGAGGAAGGCAAGGCCGGCGGCGGCCAGATCGACGAGTTCCTGCGCGCCTACAACGGCGAGGGGATCCAGCACATTGCCTTTTCCTGTGACGACCTGCTGGGCGGCTGGGACAAGCTCAAGACGCTCGGCACCCCGTTCATGACCCCGCCGCCCGCGACCTATTACGAGATGCTGGACGAGCGCCTGCCCGGCCATGGCGAACCGGTGTCGGAACTGCAGCGGCGCGGCATTCTGCTCGATGGTTCGACCGAAAAGGGCGATCCGCGGCTGCTGCTGCAGATCTTTTCGGAAACGATGATCGGCCCGGTGTTTTTCGAATTCATCCAGCGCAAGAAGGACGAAGGCTTTGGCGAAGGCAACTTCACCGCGCTGTTCGAAAGCATGGAACGCGATCAGCTGCGCCGCGGCGCGCTTGACGTGAAGGAGGGTGCACAATGAGCGCTGCCCCCAAGATCAGCCGGATCCACCACGTCGCCTATCGCTGCAAGGATGCCAAAGAGACGGTCGACTGGTACAGCCGTGTGCTCGGCATGGACTATGTCACCGCGTTCAGCGAGGACAAGGTGCCCTCGACCGGCGAGGACGATCCCTACATGCACGTGTTCCTCGATTGCGGCGGGGGCAACGTGCTGGCCTTCTTCGAACTGCCGCAGCAGGCGGAGATGGGCCGCGATCCCAATACCCCGGCCTGGGTTCAGCACCTGGCCTTCGAGGTCGAGGATCTGAACGCGCTGCTGGCCGCCAAGGCCCACATCGAGGCCCAGGGGATCGAGGTGATCGGGCCGACCTATCACGGTATTTTCCGTTCGATCTATTTCTTCGATCCCAACGGCCACCGGCTGGAGCTGGCCTGCAACATCGGCACCAGCGACCAGTACGCGGAACTGCGCGCGCTGGCCCCGGTGATGCTGAACGAATGGGCCGCAACCAAGCGTGCGCCGCGCCATGCCGCCTGGCTGCACGAGGACCCGGCCGAACGCGGCGACGCATAAGGGGCTTTTCAAGGCCAGCACTTTCGCTATGGGCGCGGGGTGCGTTGTCATTTGAAACTGGGGGCAGGCGCCGGGCTTATCCTGGCCATGGTGCCGCAAGCCGCGTGGGCGCAGCGGGCGAGCGAGAACGTCGCCACACAGTCCGCCGACGCGTTCGGCCGCTCGGTCGGGCAGGACAAGTCGGGGCTCTATTCCAGCGACGACGTGCGCGGGTTCAACCCGGTCGATGCCGGGAACGTGCGGATCGAAGGGCTCTATTTCGACCAGGTCGACCGGCTCTCGACCCGGCTGTCGGACGGCAACACCATCAGGGTCGGCCCGGCGGCGCTGCGCTATCCGTTTCCCGCGCCGACCGGACTGGTCGACTATTCGCTGACCCAGCCGCGCGGCGCGACCAGCTACAGCTTCAACCTGGAAGACGGCGGAACCTCGGCCGAGGGGATTGGCGGCTCGATCGAATTCAAGCAGCCGCTGGGGGGCAAAGAGCTGGGCCTTTCCGGCGGGTTTGGCTGGCGCAACGCGACGCGCTGGGAAGGCGGAACCGCGAAGTACCGCACGGTCGGGGCGACGCTGGGCTGGCATCCGCGCGAGGATGTCAGCGTTCTGGTGTTCGGCGGGGCGTTCTATTTCCAGAGCGACGAGGCCCGACCGACCTACTATCCCGCCGCGACCACGCCGCCGCCCGCGCTGAAGCGGGGAATCGACCTCAGCCAGCCGTGGGCCGCGCGCGAAGCGGTCAACTGGGCTTACGGCACGGTGGTCAAGGCCCCGCTGGGCGGGATGCAGCTTGAAGCCGGGCTGTTCTACAACGGGCGGACCCAGGACAAGGTCTTTGCCGATCTGCTGTTCGGCGTCGGGCAGGATGGCTCGGTCGCGTCGCGCCGGGTGATCGCCGATGGCGACAACCGCGATGCCTCGCTTTCGGGCGAGGCGCGGCTGGTCAAGCAATGGCAGCACGGCGATACCGACCACCGCCTGATCGTCAGCCTGCGGGGCCGCTCTCGCGATCGGCGGTTCGGGGGGAGCCGGGCACTGGCGCTTGGGCCCAGCACGATCCTGGCCGCCGATGTCCGGGCCGAACCGGTCTATGCGCTCGGCCCGAAAAGCCTGGACCGGGTCCGCCAGCTGACCTGGGGCGCGTCCTATTCGCTGGTCCGGGCCGGGCACTATGGGCTGGACGCGAGCCTGGCCAAGACCAGTTACAAGAAGGCGATCGACTTTGCCGATCCGCTGCTGGCCGATCCGGTGACCCGCGACGGGCCGGTGATGTGGAACGTGGCGGGGACGGTCAACCTGGTCCGGCCGCTGGCGCTCTATGCCGGAATTTCGCACGGCATGGAGGAAGCCCTGGTGGCGCCCGACGTGGCCAGCAACCGGTCCGAAGCGCCGCCGGCGATCCACACCCGTCAGATCGAAGCCGGGATCAAGCTGGCGGTTACGCCGCGCCTGACGCTGATCGCGGGCGGGTTTTCGATCACCAAGCCCTATTACAACCTCGATCCGGCGCTGCGCTATCGCAAGCTCGGCACCTTGCGCAACCGCGGGGTGGAGCTGTCGCTGACCGGGCAGCTGATGCCGGGATTGACCGTGGTCGGCGGGACCATGCTGCTCGATCCGCGGATTTCCGGGGAAGCGGTTGACAGCCACCAGATCGGGCCGCGCCCGGTCGGCCAGATCCGCCGCCGCAGCGTGCTGACGCTCGACTGGCGCAGCGCGGCCGGCAAGGGCCCGCTCTCGCTCGACGTGTCGCTGGAAAGCCTGTCGAGCCGCACCGGCAATTCCGCCAACAGCCTCAGCGCGCCGCCCCGCACGGTGATCAACCTGGGCGCGCGGTACCGCTTCAAGGCGGCCGGGGCGGACTGGCTGCTGCGCCCGGTGCTGCTGAACGCGCTCGACGAATACGGCTGGAACGTCTCGCCCTCGGGTGGCTTCACCTATATCCCGCCGCGCGCCCTGACGCTGCAACTGGTGGCAGACTTCTAAACCTTCGCGGGCACCGTCACCCGGGTCATCGCGGCGGCGGCCAGCAGCAGGGTGACCGCGGCAAAGGCCATGGTCCAGATCGGCTGGCCCGGAAACCAGGCCTTCATGATCGATCCCATCACGGTCGCCACCAGCAGCTGCGGCAGCACCACGAACACGTTGAACAGCCCCATGTAGACGCCCAGCTTGGCCTGCGGCAGGCTGCTCGCCAGGATCGCGTAAGGCATCGCCAGGATCGAGGCCCAGGCAATGCCGATGCCCACTTCGCTCAGCAGCAGTCCCTGCGGGTCCTTGATCACGAAGAAACTGGCATAGCCCAGGGCCCCGCAGATCAGCCCGACCATGTGGGTCCGCACCTGCCCGATCCGCGCCGAAAGCCACGGCAGCAGGGTCAGCGCGGCCACCGCCGCAACGCCGTTGTAGGTGGCAAACAGCTTGTCGACCCAGTTGGCGCCCTGCTGATAGGCCCCGGTCGCCGCGTCGGCCGATCCGAAGTAGTATTGCGCGACGATCGGGGTGGTGTTGATCCACATGATGAACAGCGCCGACCAGCTGAAGAACTGGACCAGCGCCAGCCGCTTCATCAGGTCCGGCATGCCGGCGAAATCGCCGACCACGTTGGCCAGCAGCGAGGCGCTGCGGCCTTGCCGGGCAAGGCTGACCGCGATCATCCGGGCGATGCCATAGGCCGCCAGCAGACCGCCGAGCAGGTAGACTTCTCGCAGCAGGCCGAACTGGCGGGTCGCGGCGATCACTGCCAGCCCCAGCGCGATCCAGGTAAGCGACCCGCCGGCCCCGCGCGCCGCCAGGGCGGCCACGCTGTCACCCGCAGGCTGATCAGCCGTTTCGCCGAACCGCGCCATCTGCTCGGGCGAATATTCGGTGGTCTTGAGCACGGTCCAACCCACCGCCAGGAACAGCGCCACTCCGCCGAACCAGAAAGCATAGCGCACCGTATCCGGGATCTGCCCCGGCGGCGCGGTGTTGGAAACCCCAAAGTGCTCCATCAGTGGCGGGAACAGCGAACCCACCACCGCGCCCGCGCCGATGAACGCGGTTTGCACCGCGTAACCGGCGCTGTGCTGATCCTTGCGCAGCATATCGCCGACAAAGGCGCGGAACGGCTCCATCGAGACGTTGAGGCTGGCATCGAGCAGCCACAACATCATCGCCGCGACCCACACCGCCGGGCTTTCCGGCATGACCAGCAGCGCGAACGCGGCCAGCAATGCGCCCGCCAAAAAGTAGGGCCGCCTCCGTCCGAGGCGGCCCAGCCAGGTACGATCACTTAAATGTCCGATCACCGGCTGCACCAGGAGCCCCGTTAACGGAGCAGCGACCCAAAGGCCCGGCAAACGATCCAGATCTGCACCCAGCGATTGAAAGATCCGGCTCATGTTCGCATTTTGCAGGGCGAATCCGATCTGGATTCCGAAGAAGCCGAAGCTGATATTCGCCAGCCCCGCCCATCCCTGGCGCGGTTTTTCCATGAACCATTCACTCCCAATCCCAGTGCGCAGAGGTCGCACGTGCGGCTGGCGACTTCAATTGCGCATACGAATACGCAATCGGCTGCTCAGCCCGCCGTGCTGCGGCGGACGACCAGCCGTGCCGGGATGGTGGGAGGGGCTGCCGTGCGGCCCTCGATCCGGTCGAGCAGGGTTTCGACCAGCAGATCCCCTGCGGCCTTCAGGTCCTGCATCAGCGTGGTCAGCGGCGGGGTGGTCAGGCTTGCGGCGGGTATGTCGTCAAAGCCCATCACTGCGACATCCTGCGGCACCCTCAGGCCCGCGTCGCTCAAAGCGTGGATCGCGCCGATTGCAATCAGATCGCTGGCGGCGAACACCGCGTCGAACGGAACCTTGCGGGCCAGCAAGGTTTCCATCGCGTGGCGGCCGTCCTCTTCGCTTGACAGGGCATCGGCCTGGAGCGCCGGATCGGTATCCCGGCCCGCCGCGTCCAACGCCTCGCACAGCCCGCGATAACGCTCGGCAAATTCGGGGTAATGCTCATCCGCCTGGCCAAGGAAGGCGATCCGCTTGCGCCCCAGCGACAGCAGGTGCTGGCCAGCCTGGTGCCCCGCGCCGCGGTTGTCCGAGCCCACGGTGGCACCGATATTGTCTTCGCCCACCGAACCCCAGCGGACGAAATCGGTGTCGCTTGCAACCAACTGGGAAAGCCGCTGTTCGTACAGCGTGTAATCGCCGTAACCCAGCAGGATCAGGCCATCGGCGCGGTGACTGTCCTGATAGCGGACGTGCCAATCGTCTTCCATCTTCTGGAACGAGATCAGCAGATCGAGCCCGCGGTTGGCGCTGGCCCGCGTGATCGCGCCCAGCATGGCCAGGAAGAACGGATTGATGTTGGCCCCGTCCGGGGTCGGATCCTCGAAGAACAGCAGCGCGATCGTGTTGGATCGTTGCGATCGCAACGATGAGGCATTCTTGTCGACCGAATAGTTGAGTTCGCTAGCGATCGCCTCGATCCGCTGCCGGGTGGCCAGGCTGACCGACTTCGACCCGCGCAAGGCACGGCTGACTGTGGGCTGCGAAACCCCCGCCAGATAGGCGATGTCAAAGCTTGTCGGTTTGGTCGAGCGCTTGCGGCCCATCCTGTCCTCCCGCGGGGGAGCCTAGGCCGTTCCGCGGGGTGCCGCAATCGTGTCCTGGCGGCCACAGCCGGGGCTATGCATAAAATGCGTATACGTATGCCATCTTCCGGCTGACCCGGATGCGCGCCTATCCGCATGGTCAAGGCGGGGAGGAAGCCGAAACCATTCCTTCCTGCAATCGGGGATAGCTCGCTGTGGCCCAGACCGGGCGGCGAGGTTTCAGGGAGAGAAGATCGTGGCACTTCGCACCAAGTTTACCGGTGGCCTTGGCGTTTCCGCGCTGGCCATCGCCGTTTCCGCCTTCGCGCTGCCTTCCGCAGCCCAGGCACAAGTCGCACCCGCCGATGATGCGGGCGGCGAGGAAATCATCGTCACCGGGTTCCGGGCCAGCCTGGAAAGCGCGATCAACGTCAAGAAGAAGGCGGAAACGATCGTTGAATCGGTTTCGGCCGAAGACATCGGCAAGCTGCCGGACGCCTCGATCGGTGAATCGATCGCCCGCCTGCCTGGTTTGACCTCGCAGCGCCTGTTCGGTCGCGCCAACTCGGTCGCGATCCGCGGCCTGGGCCCGGACCTGTCCTCGACCACCATGAACGGCCGCCCGCAGACCTCGACCGGCGAACAGCGCAACGTCGAATTCGACCAGTTCCCGTCCGAAACCGTCAGCCGGATCGACGTCTACAAGGCGCCGATGGCCTCGCTGGTCTATCAGGGCCTGGTCGGCACCGTCGACATCAAGACGATCCGCCCGCTCGACACCAAGGGCCGGGTGCTCTCGTTCGGCGCGCGCGGGACCTATGCCGACAAGGGCAAGGTCAACGCCGAATCGCACGACAAGGGCTTCCGCGTCACCGGCACCTATGCCGACAAGTTCGCCAATGACACGGTCGGCGTCGCGCTGGCCGCGGCCTATACCGACGATCCCTACCAGTCGCAGGAATTCGAAGCCTGGGGTTATGCCGACAGCGGCAGCAACAAGGTGATCGGCGGGATCAAGCCGTTCGGCGTTTCATCGCGGGTCAAGCGTTCGGCCTTCCAGGGCACCCTGCAGTGGGAACCGACCCCGACCCTGCGGCTGACCGCCGATGCGTTCTATTCGCACTTCACCGACAAGCAGATCAAGCGCGGCATTGAATTCCCGCTGGCCTGGTCGGGCGCGACGCTGACCCCCAGCGGCACCACCGGCAACATGATCACCGGCGGCACCTTCTCGGGCGTTGGCGCGGTGGTCAACAACCACGGGTACGAGCGCAATTCGGATATCTTCACCGGCGGCTTCAACGCGGCCTACAAGGGTGACGATGGCTGGTCGGCGATGCTCGACATTGGCTATTCCAAGACCAAGCGCAACGAACTGTCGCTGGAAAGCAACGCCGGTACGATCAACGGCCCGGGCAAGGTGACCGACACGCTGACCTTTGTCAGCGACATGAATGGCACCCATTTCACCAGCCACAGCCTGGACTATGCCAACCCCAACACGATCGTCCTGACCGATCCGCTGGGCTGGGGCGGCGGCGCGCCGAGCGGCCACCAGGAAGGCTACTTCAACGACCGCAGGATCAACGACGAAATCAAGAGCTTCCAGGCCCAGGTCGCGCATGAATTTGCAGACGGTTTCGTGTCCAAGCTGACGATGGGCCTGAACTACACCGATCGCAAGAAGTCGAAGAACCCGGTCGAGGCTTATCTGAACCTCGCGAACGGCGCGACCTCGCTGGTTCTGCCGCAGCAGTACCGCCTGCCTTCGACCGACTTCGCCTTCATCGGTTCGGGTTCGATGCTCAGCTACGATCCGTTCGTCCTGCTGAGGGACGGCGTGCTGGTGAAGACCCCGAATACCAGCAAGGACATTCCGGCCAAGGCCTATGAAGTCACCGAAAAGCTGATGTCGCTTTATGCGCAGGCCGACTTCAAGAGCACGGTCGGTTCGGCCGAGCTGACCGGCAACTTCGGTGTGCTGGCCCAGAACACCGAACAGAAATCGCGCGGGATCATCAACCTGGCGACCTTCCCGGCAACCCAGCAGTACCGCGTCGAAGGCGCGACCTATTGGGACGTGCTGCCCAGCCTCAACCTGTCGCTGCGTTTCCCGAGCGATTTCGTGGTCCGCTTTGCCGCAGCCCGCGAAATCCAGCGTCCGCGCCTGGATGATCTGAAGGTCAGCCGCGACTACAGCTATTCGATCGCGGGCAACAATATTTCCGGATCGGGCGGCAACCCGCTGGTTCGCCCTTACCGCGCCTGGGCGGCCGACCTGAACTTTGAAAAGTACTTCGGTAGCAAGGGCTATCTGGGGCTGCAGCTGTTCTACAAGAAGTTCGACAGCTTCATCTACCGCGCGCCGTCGGTGTTCGATTACACCGGTCTGCCGATCGTGGTCCCGCCCAACACGACGATCAACTACATCGGCACCATCACCATGCCGGTCAACATCAAGGGCGGTGAGCTCTATGGGGTGGAATTGGCCGGGACCCTGCCGTTTGAGGTGATCACCCCGGCGCTGGAAGGCTTCGGAATCACCGGCGGGCTTGGCTATACCAAGACCAGCATCGTCCCCACTGCCGGCGGCAGTTCGGAAGACATGCCCGACTATTCGAAGTGGGTGGCAAACGGCACGGTGTTCTTTGAACGCTGGGGCTTCAACGCCCGCGGTTCGGTGCGCTATCGTTCGTCGTTTGTCGGCAAGTTCGTCGGCTTCGGCGGGGAACTGGTTGACCGGCGCGTTCTGGGCGAAATGATCGTCGATGCGCAGATCGGCTATGACTTCCAGAAAGGCAGCGCGCTGGAAGGGCTCTCGCTCTACCTCCAGGGCCAGAACCTGACCGACGAGCCGTTCATCGCGATCGACAACAA
>JBJTMC010000090.1:0-4014 GCA_046063325.1 Novosphingobium sp. | reverse complement strand
AGGTAGCCGCGGTCGAACTGCATGCCTTCGACGACATCGAGTTCAAATTCGAGGCCCTTGGCCTCTTCCACGGTGATCACGCCTTCCTTGCCGACCTTTTCCATCGCTTCGGCGATCTTGTTGCCGACTTCGGCGTCGCCGTTGGCCGAGATGATCCCGACCTGGGCGATTTCCGCCGAACCGGAAACCGGCTTCGAACGCTTGACCAGATCGGCGACCACGGTGGTCACGGCCAGATCGATCCCGCGCTTGAGGTCCATCGGGTTCATCCCCGCGGCAACCGAGGTCATGCCTTCGCGAACGATCGCCTGGGCCAGAACGGTGGCGGTGGTGGTGCCGTCGCCTGCCTGGTCGTTGGTCTTGCTGGCGACTTCGCGCAGCATCTGGGCGCCCATGTTCTCGAACTTGTCCTTGAGTTCGATTTCCTTGGCGACGGTGACGCCGTCCTTGGTGATGCGGGGCGCGCCGAAGCTCTTGTCGATCACCACGTTGCGGCCCTTGGGACCCAGGGTCACCTTGACGGCATTGGCGAGGATATCGACACCGGCGAGAATGCGTTCACGCGCATCGCGGCCGAATTTCACGTCCTTGGCTGACATTGCTTAAGTTCCTTTTTCGTCATCCCGGGTTTGACCCGGGATCGGCGGCAGATTGGCTCTGCCAGTGATGGGTTGCGCTCGGTGGCCAGCGGTCCCGGATCAAGTCCGGGACGACGCTCAGCCGATGATGCCGAGGATGTCCGATTCCTTCATGATCAGCAGGTCTTCACCGTCGACCTTGACCTCGGTGCCCGACCACTTGCCGAACAGCACGCGATCACCGGCCTTGACGTCGAGCGGGGTAACCTTGCCGTCCTCGGCCTTGGTGCCCGAACCAACGGCGACGATCTCGCCCTCGGCGGGCTTTTCCTTGGCGCTGTCGGGGATGATGATCCCGCCAGCGGTCTTTTCTTCGGCCTCTACGCGGCGAACCAGCACGCGATCGTGCAACGGACGAAAGCTCATGTGGATGTCCTCTCTACATGATGGTTGAAAGCAATTGGCACTCCCAGTCCGAGAGTGCCAGCGAGGCGCATATGGGTGCGCGCCGGAGTGCCGTCAAGAAGAGTCAGGAGGAAAAAGATTCCGCTTTCAGGCAGGAAGCAGGCCCAGTGCCTCGCGCCGCAGCCAGCGCCGCAGCAGCAGGGCGGCCACCACCACCAGGCCCACTGCCAGGCCGGTCCACACGCCCATTCCGGCCAGCGGGGTGAAGAAGCCCAACCAGACCGAGGTGGAGAACCCGATCAGCCAGTAGCCCGCCACCGCCAGCACCATCGGCACCCGCGTATCCTGCAGGCCCCGCAGCGATCCGGCCAGCACCGCCTGGATCCCGTCGAACAGCTGGAACGCGGCGGCGATCGCCAGGAACTGCACCGCGTGGCCGACCATCGCCGCATTGGCCGGATCGGCCGGATCGACATAGAGCGCGATCACCTCGCGCGGGATCAGGATCATCGCCGCGGCGGGCAGGACCATATAGCCCAGCGCGATCACCAGCGCGGCCTTGCCCGCCGCGCCGATCGCGGCGGCATCGCGCGCGCCATAGTGATAGCCGACCCGGATGGTCGCGGCCTGGCCCACCCCGAACGGGATCTGGAAAGCCAGCGCGGCGACCTGCAGCGCCACGGTATGCCCGGCCAGTTCGGCCTTGCCGATCAGGCCCATCAGGAAGGCCGCGCTGGAAAACAGCCCGCCTTCGGCCAGCACGATCAGCGCGATCGGGGTGCCGATACGGATCAGGTCCTTCAGGCGCTGGGTTTCGGTGCGCCACCAACGCCCGAAAATGTGGTAGCGCCGCATCCGCCGATCGGCCCGGATCGCCAGGGCATAGGCCGCCAGCATCGCAAAGGCGGTGATCACGCTCGACAGCGCAGACCCGTCGAGCCCCATCGCAGGTGCGCCGAAATGGCCGAACACGAAGGCATAGTTGCCCAGCGCGTTGACCACGATCGCCAGCAGGGTGATCGCCGTGGCGAACAGCGGCCGTCCCAATGCGGCGACGAAAGTCCGCAGCACCCCGGCCATGATGTTGGGGATCGTCGCCCACATCAGAATCAACAGGAACCGTCCGGCCAGGGCAGAGACTTCGGGGTCCTGCCCGGTCAGCAGCATCAAGGCCTCGCCGTTTGCGGCGATGACCATGGCAACCGCTCCGCCGCCGACCGCCAGCCACAGCGCCATGCGGACCGAGCGGCGCACTTCGCGCACCGCGTGGCGGCGGCGGCCCAGCTCGGCCGCGATCAGCGGCGCGCAGGCCCCGGTCAGCCCCATCAGGCACCACATCATCAGCCCGAACAGCGTGGTGGCGAGCGAGGAGGCGGCCAGCGCGGTTTCGCCCAGCCGGGCCACGAAGATCACGTCGATCGCATAGACCAGCATCTGCAACAGGTTGGCAGCCGCCAGCGGCGCCGCCAGCCGCAGCGTTTCGCGCAGTTCGTTGCGCCAGGGATCGGGGCGTTCGGTTTGGGCCATGAAGCCGGCCCGGATAGGCTTGGGCTACGCCGGAACAAAGCATTTTCGCCCGATGTTCCGTGCTTTGCGCGCCCACCGTGCGCTAATTGCAACGCACGGTGCAAACAAGACACTTTGCCTCGGCCGCTTTTCGGGGCAATCATGCCGCCTTGTGCAGCCGCCTTCGGTGTGGGGCAGACGGCTGCGTCGTCAGGAGGGAAACAGATCATGCGTCTTGTCGCTACCAGCATTGTTGCCGCTGCCATGGCTCTGGCCGTTTCGGCCTGCGGATCGCCGCCCGCCGACAAGACCGCCGGCGGCGATACGGCCGCGCCCGCCAGCAGCGAAACCTCTGCCGCCGCGACGAGTGCCGCGTCCGATGCCAAGCCGGCCGCTTTCATCCAGTGCGCCACCTGCCACTCGACCGAAAAGGGCAAGATGGGGGTCGGGCCCAGCCTGGCCGGGGTCTATGGCACCAAATCGGCCGAGATTCCGGGCTATGCCTTTTCCGACGCGATGAAAAAAGCCAACCTGACCTGGGACGACAAGACCCTGGACGAATACCTGACCAACCCGATGAAGATGGTGCCCGGCACCAAGATGACTTTCGCGGGGCTGTCCGATCCGGCCCAGCGGCAGGAAGTGATCGCCTATCTCAAGACCCTGAAATAACCCGAGGGCCCAAGCCCACCGAAGACCTTCGGGTCGCGCCGAGGGGGCCGGAAGCGCATGCTTTCGGCCCCTTTGCTTGCGCACCGGCGCCGCAAACGAAAAGGGCGGCCCCGCAGGACCGCCCTTTCCCTGTTTCGCTGCAAGACAGCGAAGCGAAGCTTACTTGACTTCGACCGTGCCGCCAGCGGCTTCGATCTTGGCCTTGATTTCTTCGGCTTCGGCCTTGTTCACGCCTTCCTTGACCGCCTTCGGAGCGGCTTCCACCAGCGCCTTGGCTTCGGTCAGGCCCAGCGCGGTGATCGCGCGGACTTCCTTGATGACGGCGATCTTGTTGCCGCCGTCGCCGGTCAGGATGACGTCGAATTCGGTCTTTTCTTCAACCGCAGCAGCAGCTTCACCGCCGCCGGCAGGGGCAGCAACGGCAACAGCGGCAGCAGCGCTCACGCCCCAGGCTTCTTCGAGAGCCTTGGCGAGGTCGGCGGCTTCCAGAACGGTCAGCTTCGAAAGTTCTTCAACAAGCTTGGCGATATCGGCCATGATGTTTCACTCCATGATTTGATGGACCCGGAACGATCCCGGGATAATTCGTTGAACGGTCTTATGCGGCAGCCTTGTCGGCATAGGCGTTGAAGACGCGGGCCAGCTTGGCCGCCGGAGCGGTGGAAAGCTGGGCGATCTTCGTGGCCGGAGCCTGGACCAGCCCGATGAGGGTGGCGCGCAGCTGATCCAGCGAGGGCATCGAGGCGAGCGCCTTGACACCTTCGGGGGTCAGAACCTGCGTACCCATCGAACCACCAACGATCTCGATCTTGTCGTTGGTCTTGGCGAACTCGACGACGGCCTTGGCCGCCGC
>JBJTMC010000001.1:0-6291 GCA_046063325.1 Novosphingobium sp. | reverse complement strand
ACCGGGTACTTGGCGGCAACGCCTTCCCACGGATCGCTTTCCAGCTGCTTCATGCCCAGGCTGATGCGCTGGGTGTCCTGGTTGATGCGGATGATCTGGACCTTGACGGTGTCACCGATGTTGATGACCTCGTTCGGGTGGTTGACCCGCTTGTAGCTCATGTCGGTGACGTGGAGCAGGCCGTCGATCCCGCCCAGGTCGACGAACGCGCCGTAGTCGGTGATGTTCTTCACAACGCCGTCGATGATCTGGCCTTCGGCCAGGCCCGAGATCAGGCCCGAGCGCTGTTCGGCGCGGGTTTCTTCGAGCACGGCGCGGCGCGAGACGACGATGTTGCCGCGGCGGCGGTCCATCTTCAGGATCTGGAACGGCTGCGGGATATCCATCAGCGGCTGCACGTCGCGCAAGGGGCGGATATCGACCTGACTGCCGGGCAGGGAGGCCACGGCGCCATAAAGGTCAACGGTGAAGCCGCCTTTGACGCGGCCAAAGATCACGCCGTCAACGCGCTTGCCTTCGCCGAATTCGGTTTCCAGCTTGTCCCAGGCGGCTTCGCGGCGGGCGCGATCGCGGCTGAGCATCGCTTCGCCTTCGGAATTCTCGACGCGGTCGACATAGACTTCGACTTCGTCACCAACCGAAAGCCCGTGGGGCTGGCCGGGCATCGCGAATTCGCGCAGCGCGACGCGGCCTTCGCTCTTCAGGCCGACGTCGATCACGGCCTTGTCGCCTTCGATTGCGGTAATGGTGCCCTTGACCACGCGGCCTTCAAAGCCACCGTCGGCAGCGCCGCCGAGCGTTTCGTCAAGGAGAGCCGCGAACTCGTCGCGGGTGGGGTTGGCGGTAGACGCCATAGGTGAGTTTCCTCAGTTACAAAGTTTCCGGCCAGGCGGTTTTTCCGCCGGTCTTTCTCCAGGCGCGGGACCATCCCGCACGTGGGCCAAAAGGGCCGAACTGCCGCGGGGGCCGAATGCCGTCCGCAGCGTCTTTCAAGCCAGGAGCTATCGGGACCGGCGGCGCTTAGGCGCGGTCCGGGCGAAAAGCAAGGAAAATGGGACGATCCGAGGCCTATTGCAGGACCTGGTGCAGCAGGTGGTCGGCGCCGTCGACCTCGACCCGGGAGCGGCCCTTGGCCTTGGCGGTGAACAGCGAGATTTCCGCCCGCTTTATCGTCCGGTCGAGCGAGTGGGCAATCGGCGCAACCCCGACGCTGGCGGTTACTGGCGGGGTATCCGCCATCTGCCTTTGGCCCAGACCGGCCAGCGTTTCGACGACCGGGCGGCAATGCTCGGCCGCGGCATCGGGGGACAGCTGCGGCATCAGCACCGCAAAGCGTTCCCCGCCGATCCGCGAGATGATGTCTTCGCGCCGGGTCAGGTCGCGCAGCAGCCCGGCGAAGGCGCAGAGCAGATCGTCGCCCGCGGCCTGACCGTGGCGCAGGTTCAGGGTCATGAACAGATCGATATCGAACAGCGCCAGGCAACCCCGCGCGCCGCTGGCAACCAGGTGTTCGAGCATGGCCTTGAAGGCCGGGCGGTTGGTCAGGCGGGTGAGGGGGTCGGTCAGTTCGGCGGTAAACAGACGTTCCTCCAGCGATTTTCGGTCGGTCACGCTGCGCAGCACGCTGAGCGTGCCGTAGACCGCGCCGTCGCGGCTGCACAGCGGACGCATCCGCACCGCGAACCAGGGCAGGGCGCAATCGCGGCTGCTGCCGGGAAATTCGTGCCAAGCGCAATTGTCGCGCCCCGCCAGGGTGGCGCGGTGGAGCGCCTCCAGCGCCGGGGCGTGATCGCGGCGGACCAGGTCGCGCAGGTGCGGACCGATCAGCAACCCCGGCAGATTGACGCCAAGCCCGTCGAGCGAGGGCGACGCGGTAAGAACGAAGCCCCGCCGGTCGCATTTGATGACAATATCGGACGTGCCATCGGCCACCAGGCCGAACAGCGCCGCACGTTCCTGCAACGTGAATTCCACACTCATTTCGGTCATGCCCCCCTGGCATCGCCGCGCGGATATCGTCAGGCCCCTGATGTGAAACGCGCGCGGGCGATCAAGCTGTCATGCAGTCCTTTCGGTGTTGCCCCTGCCTGCTTTCCGGTTAGTCTCGTCAGTTAACGAAACTAAAAAAAGCATTTAGTTTCAGTGTGTTAACCATGGAATCGCGATTCGCAAAGCGGGATTTTGACAGGCCAGGAAATTGGGTCCCAGGCCTAGAGATCGATCATGATCCGAACCCGGTCGGGCGTCACGCCGAAGGCTTCGGCAACCTGGACTCGCGCGCTCGCCAGGGCGGCGTGAAGGCGGCTGCGATCGCCTTCGCCGGATAGCCGTTCCGGCTCGATCCCCAGCAGTGCGGCAAGCGGGGCGATCCGGTCGGCAGTTGGCCTGGCGCGGCCCTGTTCCCATGCCCAGACCGTAGGCTTGCTAACGCCAAGGCCCTCGGCGATCGCGGCCAGGGTCAGCCCCTTGGCCTTGCGCAAACGCAGAAGCAGCACGGGAAGCGCATCGCCGGGCTCGGCCTTGGCCTTGCTTTCGGATTTTGCCGCGCTGCGCAGTTCGATTGCGCTGAGCGTCGCGGGGGAAAGCGGTGCTTCGAACCGGCAGCCGAAGAAACCGTCGTTGTTCCACACCACCCGGGCGGTGCGCAGCCCGGCATCGGGCAGGTCGATCTCGATCGCCTAATCCTCGGCCAGATCGGTCGCAGTATCGATCAGCAGGCCGGTGGCAGATACGTTGTTGATGGTGACCGCCGCGGTATCGCCTGAAACCAGCGCCCCTTCGGCCTCGAGCGACAGCAACCGGCGCGGCGCGCGATCGGTGCCTCTGGCTTCGGATTTCTGGAAATGGGCGGCAATCAACATGGGGGGCGACTCCGGAGAAAGGGAGTCGGGAATTCGCCCCGGCGTGGTTAAGAATTGGTCGAGAAGTCACTGCCAAAGCGGCAGGCCGGGGCGTCTGCCTGACAAGCTGCGTGGCGGGCCAGATCAGATCGGCGGCTTGTAGTCGGCGCGCTTGAGGGTGAGCATATAAGCGGTTACATCGTCGACCTTCTTCGGGTCGATCGTGAAGGCCATTGTCCCGGGAAAATTGTGCGAATCCCGCAGGAAGGTTTCCAGCGTCCGCGCGGTCAGGCCTCGGCTGTTGACCACCGCTTCGAACGGTGGAGCCTCGGGGTTGGGGGACGAAGACAGGGCAGTAACCGCGTGGCATGGGGCGCAATGCGCCCTGGCAAAGGCATAGCCGCGCGCCTCCTGCCGGGTCAGCTCCACGACTGTTGGCGGCGGCGGCAGCGAGGCGCAGGCGGCAGCCAGAACGGGTGAAAGGGACAGCAGGCTGCAGAGCAGGCGATTGGTCATATTCCGCTCCTAACACCACCGGCCCGGACCCATCAACCGGGCCTTGTCTGCGCAGGGTTGCCGCGCCGGCGTGCGCGGTCCTTGAAATTTGATCGCTAGACGCCTTGCCTTGCAGCAATGGCGATGGCGGCGGCAATCGCCTCGTCGCGGCTGAGGCTGGACGTATCCAGCAGCACCGCGTCGGGCGCGGCGACCAGCGGGGCTTCGCTGCGCGACCGGTCGCGCAGGTCGCGCGCTTCCAGATCGGCTGAGATTTCGGCCAGGCTGACCGCGCGGCCCGCCGCCTGCATCTCGGCAAAGCGCCGCTCGGCGCGGGCCGACACGCTGGCGACTACGAACAGCTTCACCTCGGCCTCGGGCGCGATCACGGTGCCGATATCGCGCCCGTCGAGCACCGCGCCGCCCGGTTGCAGGGCAAAATCGCGCTGCCGCTTGTACAGCGCCTGGCGCACCACGGGGTGCACCGAAACCCGACTGGCCAGCCCGCCGGTCGCTTCGCTGCGCAGCTCTGGATCGGTCAGCAGGCTGGCCGGAAAATCACAGGCGGCCAGGGCATCGGACGGGCAATCGGCATTGCCGTGGCTGAGGTAGCACTGCCGCCCGACCGCGCGGTAGAGCAGCCCGGTATCAAGATGCGGAAGGCCGAAATGGGCGGCCAGCGCCTTGGCGATTGTGCCCTTGCCCGAGGCGGTGGGGCCGTCGACGGCGATGATCATGAAGCGTTTCCGGCGCGCCGCTCGGCCAGCGCCTTGACCAGGCCGAACAGGGCGATCAGGCCCCAGCAGACCTCCAGCACGAAGGCGGCCAGGTTGAAGTGCACGCAAAGCGAGGTCAACAGCAGCACCGCGCCGACCAGATTGATCAGGTTGAACAGAACCTTGTCGAGCTGCGTGGCGGCGTTGGCATAGGCAAAGCCGCCGACGAACAGCGCCGATCCGATCAATCCGATAATGGTGGCCCAGTCAAACATCATGCACCCAGCCCATCAAGCAGCGCTTCGAACTGCGGAAAGCTGGTCGCGATCGGGCGGGTGTCGTCGACTTCCACCCCGTCGCGGCTGGCGAGCCCTGCCACCGCCATGCTCATCGCGATGCGGTGATCAAGGTGGGTCCTGGTCCGCGAATTGGCGCTGCTGCGCAGCGCTTCACCGCCGGTGCCCACGATCGTCAGGCCGTTCTCGGTTTCGGTAACTTGCGCTCCGGCTCCGGTCAGCGCCGCGGCCATGGCCGCGATCCGGTCGCTTTCCTTGACCCGCAGTTCGTCGAGCCCGGTCGTAACGGTGGTGCCTTCGGCCAGGCTGGCGGCAACGAACAGGGCCGGGAATTCATCGACCATGCTGGGCACGACAGCGGGATCGACTTCGATCCCCTTGAGCGCGGAATGCCGCACCAGCAGGTCCGCTACCGGCTCCCCGCCCACTTCGCGGCGGTTCACTTCCTCGATCGATCCTCCCATCAGGCGCAGCACCTCGACTATTCCGGCGCGCGTCGGATTCAGGCCGACGTTCTGGATCAGCAATTCGCTGCCGGGTACGATCAGGGCCGCGACAATGAAGAATGCGGCAGAGCTGGGATCGCCCGGAACCTCGATCACTTGCGGCCTCAGTTCCGCCTCGCCGCGAATGCGGATCA
Source organism: Novosphingobium sp. (assembly GCA_046063325.1). GTDB lineage: Bacteria > Pseudomonadota > Alphaproteobacteria > Sphingomonadales > Sphingomonadaceae > Novosphingobium. Next base: position 1,304 of record JBJTMC010000001.1, on the reverse strand, counting down.
CCCGTTCGCCGCCCACGTCCTCGACATCCAGCTCCGCGCCAAAGCCGCGCAGCATCCGCTCCGAATGGTCGCGGGTCGGCACCGGCTCGATCACGGTGGTAATTCCGGGCGTGTTGAGCCCGGCCAGCAGGATTGCGCTTTTCACCTGCGCGCTGGCCACCGGCAGGCGGTATTCGATCGGCACCGCCGGATTTGCGCCGCGCACGGTCAGCGGCAGACGACCACCTTCGCTTGCATCGAAGGCTGCGCCCATCCGGCTCAGTGGCTCGATCACCCGGCCCATCGGCCGCTTTGAAAGGCTGGCATCTCCAAAGAACCGTGTCTCGATCGCGTGGCTGGCGACCAGACCCATCAGCAGCCGGGTCGAGGTACCGGAATTGCCCATGTCGAGCGGTTCGTTTGGCTGGAGCAGCGCACCGACACCAACGCCGTTCACCCGCCATTCGCCGTCACCGACACGCTCGACGCTGGCGCCCATCGCCCGCATCGCCGCGGCGGTGGCGAGCACGTCCTCGCCTTCAAGCAAGCCGGAAACGCGAGTTTCGCCTACGGCCAGCGCGCCCAGCATGATCGAGCGGTGGCTGATCGACTTGTCGCCTGGAACGCGGATGGTGCCCCGCAGCGGTCCGGCGGGAAGGAATCGGCGCGGGCGCGGCGCGGTGTCGGAAGGGGCGGACAAGGGCAGACTTTCAATCAAAATGGCATCAAATGCGCGCGGCTTTTGACAGCGCCGCTGCGCTATGGCAAGGCGCGCCCGCGCTGGGACTGGCGCATCTGCCTCCCAATACGTATTTAGCAGTTTTCCGCGTGGTCCGATGGGCCAGCGCTAGTGAGGAATTGACATGGCCAAGGCTGAATGGGGCGCCAAGCACGGCTGCCCGAAGTGCGGCACCCGCTTTTACGACCTGGGCAAGGACGACCCGGTCACCTGCATCGAATGCGGCTATGCCTGGCACCCGGAACCGGTGCTGAAGGCGAAGCAGCCGATCCCCTATGAGGAGATCAAGGAAAAGGTCGACGTGGCCGAGGATACCGATCTGGCTGATACCGATCTGGACATCGATGAAGATGGCGATTCGCCGGACAACGACGTCGATCTGGGCGGCGATGACGACCTTGGCGTCGGGATCGACGACGACGGTAACCCGGACGAAAATTAACCCCTTGCCAAGCGAGAGGCACCCCACTAGAGGGGCGGCCTCTCGCGATATTCGCAAGGGCGGATGGGCCTCCCAGGGCTTGTCCGGATGAATGGAATGGGGCCTTAGCTCAGCTGGGAGAGCGCTACAATGGCATTGTAGAGG